>JANNWS010000060.1:0-50653 GCA_031408575.1 Rhodobacterales bacterium | reverse complement strand
ATCCGAAAGATTCTGGCCCACCTCAGGGCTTTGCTTGCGCTGATCATCGCCGCAGTCTGGGCAATCCTTCTTCGGACAAACCTCGCTCAGCAGACCACCAAAACAGCATGAATGCGTTGTTCAGGACGAACGAAAGAGCCGAAACCATCATGGCAGCGCTGAATGGCATCAAATCATCGGCTCGCACTGTCCCCGAGTATTGCGCAGCGCAGGATCGGCTGGCCCGTCTGTTCGGTCGCGCCCTGTCCCTGTGACCCTGCCGCAACTGCTTGGCCAACACAGCTTTGGCAATAGCTTTGACGCTTGCTTGACGCCGGTTTCACAGCGCGCGGTCTAGTATTGTTCCAAGGCAGGTTTGCCGGAGCCTTGGGAAAAGACGATGGTTATGCAGTTCGCCGGGCTGGCACAACATGACGGGGCAGCGCACGGGAATCTTGGGGTCCCGGTTTTGTCTTTACCCTTACGTCAACCTCGTTCACTCTTGTTTAAGGAATCTCGTTTTGAGGTTCTGGCCCGCCCGGCCTGCAATTCCATCATGACCAACCATTCAATTGCGTTTCAGCTTTTCCTGTTTGGCCCCTTCACGGTGCTTTCCCCTGAAGGCGAAGACCTGACTCCAAGTTCGCGCAAGGCTTGCGCGATACTGGCGATGCTGGCTGTTGCGCCGCGCGGATCCCGCTCGCGCTTGTGGCTGCGGGACAAGCTGTGGAGTGACCGCGGCGAGGATCAGGCCAGCGCAAGCCTGCGTCAGGCGCTTCTTGATATTCGCAAGGCGCTGGGAACGCGGTCGGCCGATGCGCTGCGGGCCGACAAGAACACGGTGTCGCTTGATCTGGGCGTGGTGCGGGTTGACGCATTGGCGTTTCTTGACCGCGAACGGGCAGGAACCAAGCCGCCCGAGACCGAGCAATTCCTTGAGGGGATCGATGTTCGCGACCCCGAGTTCGAAGAGTGGTTGACGCTGGAGCGGCAATCCTGGGTCGCCCGGATCGAAGATGCGGGGTTTGAGCATGATCTGGACCCCAAATCAATGCCCGGCCCGCAGGCCCGTGCCGCGGCAAGTGCCATGCCGCGCAGCAGCAACCCTGCTCAGTCGCCACCCCTGTTGCCGATCCCCGACGAGGGCCGTCTGGGCTGGCGTGTCGCGATGATGCCGCCGGTCGTAATGGGCGCGGATGCGGCTGTGCAGCGCCTGCAGTCAGATATCCAGCGCACTCTGGTCAAGTCGATGATGGAAACCGGCGATCTGCGCGTGGTCGATCTTGCGCCCCTGCCTTACGGCGATGCCGGTAACGGGCTTTTATCACGCTTGCCCGAACAGGTGCATCTCAGCGCGCAGGTGCGCGCCTTTGCCGATGGGGCGAACCTGCGGATCGCAATCGTGCTGATGAGCCCGGTCGACAACAGCCTGATCTGGGCCGACGAAACCTTTGTCCTGCGGCGCGACGCGGCGGACGGCACGTTTGCCCTGCCGCTGATCGTGCGCGCAACAGATGAGGCGATGCGGCATTTCCTGCGCTGGACCGGAACCGAGGTGGCCGAGGCCGAAGGGCGCATCGCCGCCGCTGTCAGTTCGATGTTCCGGCTGACGCGCGGCGATCTGGACCGGTCGGAGGCGATCCTGCGCCGCCATCTTGCCCAGTCGCCCACCGCGCAAGGGCTGGCCTGGCTTGCGTTCCTGATGACCTTTCGCATCGGTCAGCGGTTCAGCGCGCAAGACGCGCCGCTGCTGGAGGAAACACAGCATCTGGCGCGCAAGGCGATGGAGATGGACCCGACGAATGCGCTGGTCTCGGCGCTGGTGGGCCATGTCCATTCGTATCTGTTCGGCGAGTTCGACTATGCGGCGGGGCTTTTTGAACGCTCGCTCCGGGTGAACCCAGCGCAGACGCTGGCCTGGGATCTGTATGCCATGCTGCACGCCTATGCCGGTCAGCCAAAGCGGGCGCTGGCAATGGCGAAATGGGCCCGGCATCTGGGCGCGTTTTCGCCGCATCGGTATTACTTCGAGACGACGCGGGCGATCACCGGCAACTTTTCGGCCGAGCATCACACCGCAATCGACGCCGGAACCGCCGCTTTGGCCGAGCGGCCCGATTTCAATTCGCTGCTGCGTATCCTTGTGTCCAGCCACGCCCATCTGGACCAGCCGGACGAGGCGCAGGTGTTCCTGAACCGGCTTTTGCAGGTCGAGCCGAATTTCTCGATCGCGTCGCTTCGCGCGGCTGGCTACCCCGGTCTGGATACCGAAGGTGGGCGACACTTTGTTGATGGATTGCTGAAGGCGGGCGTTCGCAAGCACTGAACCGCCGGACTCTGAGAGGGAAACAGATGGAAACGCTTCGCCCCACGCCCGTTGCGGCGTTCATGAACCGATATCCGTTTGAGGTGAATGCTGACCGGGTGCAACCTTTGGCCGGCGGAGCGGGTGTTGCTATCGCGGGTGGCGATGCCGGCGAGGATGGAGGCGATGGTGCCGGTGGCGGCGCGCTGGGCGCGCTGAACAAGATGGTGCTGAACAAGTCCGTTCTGAACAAGAACAAAAACAAGAATAAAAATAAGAACAAGAACAAGAACAAGAACAAGGCGAATTTCGACGGCGCACAGGCGTTAGGCGGCATGATCCCGGCGCTGGAGTTTCGGCGGCTGCACCAGTTGCCGGCGCGTAATCCGTTCACCGTCTCGGCCCGATTTGCTTGGGAATGCCTTGATATCACGCCGCCACCGGGGCCGGATTATACAAGGCTGGAAACCGCCGTGCTGCTGGCCATGCAGGGCCGCGACAAGGAACGGATGCGCCGCCTATCAGATATCGAGGCACAGGCCGCGCTGAGCGTGGATGAATTCCTGCGCCCGTTGGGGATCGAAGGCATCGCGGGATACGAGGAAACCGAAGGGCTGTTCCTGAACATCCTGACGGCCTGCGAATATGTCGGGTTGATCTACAAGGCCAAATTCAACCGCGACCGACCCAGCGTGGTCGAGCCACGCCTGCGCCCGCTGCTGGCCGTGCCGGCCCATTCCGCGCTGCCGTCAAACCATGCGTTCCAGTGCTTTTCGATCGCGTTCGCCTTCAACACGATCCTGCCCGAGCATCCGGCGACCGAGGAACTTTCGCGCATCGCGCAGAACGTGGCCGAGAATCGCGAATGGGCCGGGCTGCACTATCCGTCGGATACAGCGGCGGGAAAGGAACTGGCGCGGCGGTTTGCCCCCTATCTGCGTGATGCGTTCGGGGCGGCCTATCTGGCGGCCCAATCTGAATGGATCTGACCCCGAACCTGATGCCTGCCCATTGACCGAGGGATTGATTTCAAATGACCCGAACACCTGCGCCGCGTTACTTCTGGCTGTGGCACCTGGCCGCGCTCAAGGTGATCGACACCAGCCTTGGCATGCCGACCGCTTCACCCACCGAAAAGAACGCATCAGCGCTGATGCCCAGCGCGGGCGTCAGGATAACCTCGACGGTCTGGGATGATCTGGGCGCGGATGATGCGACAGCCGCGACGGTGGCCCTGATCGATACGGGTGTCAGCCGCAGGCACCCGAACCTTGCCACCCGCATTGATACCGCCCGGTCGATCGACCTGACCTCGCACCGCTACGGCGCGCAGTTTACCGGGCCGGATGACACTTCAACACCGATGGACCGGGAAAAGCCGAAAGCCTTTTTCACCGGGTTGTCGATCGACCGTCTTACGGTTTTGAACCTGACCAGCGACGAGAAAGCGTTCCTCGCCGCACTGGTGAAGGAATATGCCAAATCGCAGGGCGTCCAGAGGTTACTGGCAGAACCCGAGGAAGCCTTTTCGGTGCATGGCACGGCCTGTGCCGGGCTGATCGTCGGAGAACCCGCTGTCGTTAGCCAGACGGGTGCGAACAAACCCGTGCCGCCCAACGCCGTGCTGACCGGCGCGGAAATCAACCCCAATCCGAATCTGCTGCCCTATTTCGGTGTCGATCCGTTCTCGCGGCTGATCTCGATCCGCACTTCGTTTGACGAAGACCCGTATCAGTTCATCGCAGCCTTTCTTTATGCTTGGCACTGTGGCGTCGATGCCATCGTGATGCCGCGCGGCCTGCCCGATCCCACACGGTCGCGGCTAAAACCCAAGGGCAGTGTCCTGGCCAATCTGGAACTGTGGGCAAACCGGCACGAGGCCGACCTTGACCACCGCCTAAGTGCTGGTCCGGCCGAAACCGATGCGACTGCGGCACAGCAGGGCGCGCGCGCCGACCGGCCGTGGAAAATCCTGCAAGAGGTCATTCTTGCCGTGTCGCAACAGATCCCGGTGTTCTGTGCAGCGGGAAATGATGGCGAAAGTCAGTTGATCTATCCTGCCAACCTGGCCGAGCGTGACAACGGCATCATTGCCGTGGGTGCAGTGACCGCCGAAGGCTTTCGTTCCGGCTATGCAAACTATGGCGACGGGCTGACGGTTGTGATGCCGTCGGATGACTACGAGATTCTGAACCGGCACCAGACCCGGATCGACCGCACCGATCCCTTGATCGAGATGCACGATTTCAACCTTGGTCATGGTATCGAAATTGCCCATTGCCCGCTGGAACTGGTGACGACCGACCTGCCCGGCGTGTTCGGCTATGACAGCGGGGCAGCGCCCTGGTCCTCTATCGTGACGGATGACGCCACGCCCGGAATCGGAGGCGGCTATTATACGGCATTCGGCGGCACCTCTGGGGCTGCGTGCCTTGCGGGAGGTTTGGCGCTGCTGGCGCAGCGGGCGCGACGGCGTGCCGGCAAGGTGCGCTTTACCGGGCCGCAGATGAAAGCGGCGCTGGCCCAAAGCGCCAGAACCGATGTGGCGGTCCTGCCCGGCACCCGGCCCTTGACGCCGGATCCGATCAATTCCGATGATGAGATTCACGCGGCCGCGTCGGATTTCTTCGGCTCGGGTTTACCTGATGCAAAACGGCTGATCGCCTTTGCGCGCGCCCAGCCCTGACGTATGGTCAACGTTTGTTGCGATTTTGGTGAGGTGCGACTGCTGAATTGACGCAGGTTTGACGGTGACGTTACGGCACTGTCACACTCGGCAGGCCAGGCTGATTGCGAGAAAACATGCAGCGGAACGAAGACGGAGGAAAAGATGATACCGACCATCCAGACCCAACAGACCTTCCGCATTCACGTCATCGCGGCTTCCCCGGCCGCGTTGCTGGCGATCCTGTCCATCGCCGGCATTCTCGGGATCGAGCCGCAGCAGGCGGCGGACAGGTTGGCATCGCTCCCCACGGTGCTGACCGAGAACGTCGCCGGTCCGGAAGCGCAACGGCTGTCAGCGGTGCTGATGGCCTTTGGGCTCAACGTCCGGCTCGATCCCACCTTTTCAACAAAGGCCCCTCAGCCCCCCGCCGAGGCACTGGCAGATCTTGCCGTGCAACTTGCTCCGGGTGCTGATGCCAAGGTTGCGGCGTCGCGTCTGCATGCTTTGTTAGGCATGCCGGAAGCCGTGGTTCTGAAGGGTCTGACCGGGCCAGAAGGCCTTGTGCTGCGTGGCCTCAGCCCGCCGCAGATCATCGGACGTCAGCAGGCCTTGCGCCGCGACCGGGGGCTGCGTCTGACGCTATCCGATCCTGCGAGCGCTACTTTTGATGCATTCCCGGCAATGAACAAACTCCTGCCAGTTGCCGACCTGATGCGGTTGGGGCTGGCGCGCTGCCCGTTCAGCGGAGCGGCGGCAAGCGGGCTGAACCATGCGACGGCACTTTATCTGTCGCGTCGCGTCCAGGATCGTCTGACCCTGGTGAACCGCGATTTCCAGCGGTTTGATCTGCTCCTGCGCGCCACCCACGGCCTTGCCCCGAAAGAGCTTTCCGGATTTCTCGAGTCCCGTCCCGGCGCACGGCAGCCTTCGGCCAACGATGGCCTGCGGCAACTGGAAATCGACCTGCCGCGCCGCGTCGCCATGCAATTCGCCGCCGACTATGCCACCATCGGTGTTGAGGTGCAGCCGCGCCTGCGCGGTCTTGTAGCCTGATCTCGGGCAGGTCGACGCTGAAATCACCTAAAAAGCCGCCGGTTAAGGCTGCATTCACCGCTGTCAGGATATCCCGGTTTTCGGGTAGGTGAAGGGTGATGTGATGACCGGGCAGCCAAATGCTCCGGTGGTTATCATCAAGCGAAAGAAGGTCATTCAGGGTGGCGGGCATCACGGCGGTGCCTGGAAAGTTGCGTATGCCGACTTTGTCACCGCGATGATGGCGTTTTTCATGCTGATGTGGCTGCTGAACGCGACAACAGAGAAACAGCGAAAAGGGCTGGCGGATTATTTCAATCCGGCGATCCCGATCAACCGCGTTTCGGGGGGCGGCGAAGGCGCCTTTGGCGGTGACAGCGTGTTTTCCGAAAATGTGCTGGCCCAAAACGGCACCGGCGCTTCCATATCCCGACCCACCGGGGAACGTCAGGCCAGCGGTGCGAACCGGATTGCCGAAGGCGAGAGGTCCGGCGGCGAGGGTGCCGACGAGGCGCTGCAACAGATGGAAAAGGCGCTGCTTGCGCGGGGCGGCGAAAGCATGACCATGGAACGCGCGCTGCGCCACGTCATCACCCGCGTGACCGACGAGGGGCTGGTGATCGAGTTGTTCGATCTTGAGGATACGGCTCTTTTCAAGCCCGACAGCGCCCAACCCGAACCGGTTCTGGATGAGATTGCCGCTCTGTTGACCGAGGTGCTGGGTCTGGCCAGTAACCAGATTGCCGTTCAGGGCCACGTGCGCGCCTACCCGATCATGCTGATCCACAACCCCACCTGGGATCTGTCATCGGATCGGGCGCAGGCCCTGCGTCAACGGCTTGAGGCGGCAGGCCTGCCTGCCGCGCGGATGCATCGTGTTTCCGGATATGCCGACCGCAAACCGGTGACTGGCGATCCGATGGCCGCGCGCAACAACCGGATGGAGGTGATCCTGCTGCGGCGTGACCGGTGAATCATTCAAATTTTATCTGTTAGGCCGATTTTAAACCACTGGGCAGAGGGTGACCCCTGACCAGCAACGGATGCTGCAGAAAGGCGCACTCGGATGACCATTTCCTCTTCGCTGAATGCCGGTGTGGCAGGGCTTAACGCCAATGCCACCAAGCTTGCGACAATCTCAGACAATATTGCCAATTCGTCCACCTATGGCTACCGCCGCGCCGATGCCGATTTCAGCGCGATGGTGCTGCAAAGCGGCAATGCATCCGGCTATTCGGCGGGAGGCGTGCGGGTGTCAACGATGCGCCTGATCGACGAGCGTGGCCCGCTGGTCAGTACCTCGAACGCAACCGACATTGCGGTTGACGGGCGCGGCATGCTGCCGGTTACAACGGCCAGCGCCGTTGATCGGGGTGAACAGACGTTTCCCCTCAGCCTGATGACAACAGGCTCTTTCCGGCCCGATGACGAGGGCCTGCTCAAAACGGAAACCGGGATGGTCCTTATGGGCTGGCCTGCAAACCCGGACGGCACCATCCCCAACAATTCGCGCGTCAGTGCCGCCGGGCTGCAGCCGGTTCGCATCAGCCTGAACGAATTCTCGGCCAACCCGACGACCACAATGATGATGTCGGTAAACCTGCCCGCCACCGAAACCTCTGCCGGCAGCATCGGCGAGGAACAGAGCCTGTCGATCGAGTATTTCGGCAATCTCGGCACGTCCGAATCCGTGGACTTCACCTTCACACCAACTGTTCCCGCCACCGGATCGTCCAACGAATGGACACTGACATTGCGGGATTCGGCATCTGGCGGGGCGGTTGTCGGCAGCTACACGCTGACCTTCGACAATGCGCGCGGGTCGGGTGGCACCTTGATGTCGGTCGCAACAGTCACGGGCGGGACCTACAACGCGGCCACTGGCACGGTCGGGATGACCGTTGCCGGTGGGCCGATCGAACTGACCATCGGCAAGCTTGGCGCGGCCGATGGCATGACACAACTCTCAGACAGCTTTGCCCCGGTCACGCTGGACAAGAACGGCTCTCCGGTTGCCAACGTGACCTCGGTGCAGATCGACGAAAAGGGCGATCTCTATGCGATCTACGATCAGGGCTTTACCCGCCGGATTTACCAGATCCCGCTGGTCGATGTGCCGAATGTGAACGGCCTGATCTCGCAGAGCAACCAGACCTATCAGGTCTCGCCTGAAAGCGGCGCGATGTTCCTGTGGGATGCGGGCGACGGGCCGACCGGGTCTGTGATGGGCTTTGCGCGCGAGGAATCCGCAACCGACGTGGCGGCGGAACTGACCCAGCTTATCCAGACGCAGCGGGCCTATTCGTCGAACGCAAAGGTGATCCAGACTGTCGACGAGATGCTGCAGGAAACCTCGAACATAAAACGCTGAGCGATAGTCAGGAAACCGGATGAGCCTTTCCGTCACTTTGTCGAGCGCGCTTTCGGGGTTGCAGGCCAATTCGCGCGCCGCCGAACTCGTGTCCACCAACATCGCCAACGCCCTGACCGATGGATATGGTCGGCGCGAGATTCAACTGACTGCGCGCAGCCTTGGCGGCTCGGGGCAGGGTGTGCAGGTTGCCGGCATTCTGCGTGTTGCCGATCAGGTTCTGTTGTCAGACCGGCGCATGGCCCAAGCCGGTGCGGCAGGTTACGGCGTCAGTGCCGAGCATTGCGCCCGCATCGAAGCGGCGATCGGCACGCCCGAGGATGCAACGTCGCTGAACAGTCTGGTCGAACGGCTTGACACCGCGCTGCTCGCCGCAACCGGCCGACCCGACAGCGAAGCGCGGCTTGCCGCCGTTCTGAACGCCGCCGATGCGCTGACCGCCCATCTCGCGGCAGCAACCGAAACGGTGCAGAACGCACGCGCGCGCGCCGATGACCGGATCGCGCAGAGTGTTGGCGACCTGAACGACACATTGGCCAAGGTTGCCGATCTGAACGCCCAGATCCTCAAACAGGTCGCTGCCGACCGCGACGCATCGCCGCTGATGGATCAGCGTCAGCAAATGGTCGACAGAATCGCCGGCATCGTCCCGCTGCGCGAGATCAACCGCGACAACGGGCAGATCGCGCTTGTCACTTCCGGGGGTGCCGTGTTGCTGGATGGGCGCGCGGCGACGCTCGGCTTTACGCCCGTGGGAACGGTCACCGCCGACATGGCCATCGGCTCTGGTGCCTTGTCGGGGCTGACGCTGAACGGCAGACCGATCAGCTTTGGCAGCGGGACCGGCAAGATGGACGGCGGCACACTCGCCGCTAATTTCGCGATCCGCGACCGGGCCGCGCCGGAAACCCAGGCGCAGCTTGATGCCGTCGCGCGCGACCTGCTGACCCGTTTTGCCAACCCCGGCGTCGACGCGACTCTGGCTCCCGGTGCGCCCGGCCTGTTCACCGATGCCGGTGCCGCACTCGACCCACTAACCGAGGTTGGCCTTGCCGGGCGACTGACCGTCAATGCCGCCGCCGACCCTGAGCGCGGCGGTGCGCTGTGGCATCTTCGCGATGGTCTGGGGGCCACAACCCAAGGTCCGCCGGGGGCATCGGCGTTGCTGACGGCGCTACGTACGGCACTGACAAACCGGGTTGAACCGGTGTCAGGCGGTTTCACACCGGGTGCGCGCAGCTTTGCCGGCCTCGTGTCCGACATGCTCTCGCAGGCGTCTACCGCCCGCATTGGGGCCGAATTCGACCAGAGCTTTGCAGCGGCGAAATACGATTCACTGCGCGGCGATGAGCTGGCGCAGGGCGTCGATACCGATCAGCAGGTGCAGCAGCTCATGCTGATCGAGCAGGCCTTTGGTGCCAACGCGCAGGTGATCAAGGCAGTCGACCAAATGATTCAGATACTGTTGGGGATGTGACATGGCCTTGTCTTCGATCGGCGATCTTGCCCGGAACTTCACGCTGCGCAACCAGACGACCGTGCTGAAAGCAGCACTTGACCAGCGCTCGAACGAAGCGACGACCGGGCGCACCAGCGACGCGGGCCGCCTTCTGCGCGGCGACTTCACACCGCTTACTGCTATAGATACGACCCTTGCCCGGCTGGAGGGGTTTCGCGGCATCAACGCCGAGGCGACGCTGACCGCAAGCGCGATTCAGACCGCCCTTGGAACTCTGTCGGACATCGCCGGCACCCTTGGTGCCAACCTGCTTTCGGTTGCCTCGCCGGGTGGTGCCACCGCCGTTGACGCAGTGGGAAAAGACGCACTCGCAAGGTTCCGCTCAGCCGTTGCGACGCTGAATACACGCGTCGGCGATCGGACGCTATTTGCTGGAACCGAAACGCGCAGCCCGGCTTTGGCTCCACCCGATGACATCCTCGATGCGTTGGTCTCTGTGACGGCGGGTGCAACCACGGCGGCCGATTTCGTAACGGCCGTCAATACATGGCTCGCTGATCCGGCAGGCTATGCGGCGGTCGCGTACCGGGGTGGTAACCCAACCAGTCCCCTGTCGATTGCTGCGGGGGAATCGGTGTCTCTGGACGCGACGGCCAATGATCCTGCGATCCGCGAGACATTGAAAGGCCTTGCGCTTGCCGCTTTGCTGGACCGCGGCGCTCTGTCCGGCAATACCGATCAACGCGCCCGATTGGCGCAACGATCCGGCGAGGCTTTGCTGCAAGGAGCCTCGGAGCGCACAGCACTGGCGGCCCGGATCGGCAATGCCGAGGAACGCATCGGGCAGGCGACAGCCCGGAACGCTGCCGAAGCAACGGCGCTGCAAATCGCCCGCGCCGGCATCGTGTCGGTTGATGCGTATGAGGCGGCAACCGCCCTGACCGAAGCCGAAACACAGCTTGACACCCTTTATGCAATTACCGCGCGGCTGTCGCGCCTCAACCTTGCGAATTACCTGTGATGAGGGGTGTTCTTGCCTTGTGTCTGGCGATCCTGTTCGGCCTTCCCGTCGTGGCTGCCGAAATCCGCATCAAGGATCTGGTAGAGTTTGACGGCGTGCGCGGCAACGATCTGGTCGGATACGGTCTGGTTGTTGGTCTGAATGGTACGGGTGACGGCCTTCGCAACGCGCCCTTCACCGAAGAGATGATGTCGAACCTGCTCGAACGCCTTGGCGTGAATGTCACTGGCGAACAGTTTCGACCCAAGAACGTGGCCGCGGTGTTTGTAACCGCTACGCTGCCCCCCTTTGCGCGCGCCGGTGCGCGAATCGACGTGACGGTTTCAGCGATCGGCGACGCACAAAGCCTGCGGGGCGGCACGCTGGTGATGACACCGCTGAACGGTGCAGACGGGCAGATCTACGCCGTGGCACAAGGAACAATCATTGCAGGCGGCATCTCTGCAGAGGGCGAGGCGGCGAGTGTGGTGCAAGGCGTACCGACCGCAGGGTCGATCCCCTCGGGCGCGCGGGTGGAACGCGAGATCGCCTTTGACTTTACCGGGCTGACCGCGCTGCGCCTCGCCCTTCGCACACCTGATTTCACCACGGCTGGCCGGATCGAAGACGTGATCAATCGTGATTTCGGACGGCGCGTGGCGCTGATGACCGATGCAGGTACTGTCGCACTGGACATCGTGGCGGCTGGAATGCGGTCGCCGGCTCATGTCTTGGGCCGGGTTGAAAACCTGATCGTACAGCCACAAACCCGCGCACGGGTCGTGGTCGATCAACGATCAGGAACGATTGTAATGGGCGCGGAAGTGCGCATCAGCGCCGTCGCCGTGGCGCAGGGCGGCCTGACTTTGCGGGTCCAGGAAACACCCGAAGTTGTTCAACCGAACCCGTTTGCGTCCGGCGAAACCATCGTCATGCCACGCACCGATGTGTCGATTGAACAGGCGCCGGGCACGGGTCTCGCGCTCGTCGCCGGCGGGGCCAGCCTGTCACAGGTGGTCGAGGGGCTGAATGCCTTGGGAGTCGCGCCGAATGACATGATCGACATTCTCAAAAGCATCAACGCCGCAGGGGCGCTGCATGCCGAATTCGTGGTGCAGTAGCCGTCCGCGAAGAGGCGCTTCGGGAGTTGCGATCAGCCCATCCGCCAGCGCGGCCCTGACGGACCATCTTTGGCGGACATTGGGTACGCGCATGTTCGTCATCTTCCCAAGAGGGCGCCGATCTTTCCCAGATTTGCAGAAGGCCACGCGCGTAACCAAGCTTCCAGTGTCAGGGGGGCGCATCAAGCGCACCGGAAGATGCGACCCTTGGGTTGATCATGCGCCCGTGTGATCGCGCAATCTGATTCGGCGATGGCAGCCAAGCGCCGGCGGATGCTCTCGGCTTGCGCTGCCTGGCAGGGTGCGAACCGCATAATCACGACCTTCACGACTTTGGCGACCTATGCCGGCAAAGGACAGGAACCGGTCCGGCAGGACCGGATAAGTGCCTCGGTCGGCGGTGGTCAGGGTGGTGCGGAACAGCCATCAGAAATAGCTTCGTACAAGCGCACCCGAAATCAGGCTCCATCCGTCGGCGACAACAAAGAACGCCAGCTTGAATGGCATCGAGACAATTGCGGGCGGCACCATCATCATGCCCATCGACATCAGCACGGCGGCGACGACAAGGTCGATGATGAGAAAGGGCAGGAATATGACAAACCCGATCTCGAACGCACGCTGGATTTCGCTCAGCAGAAACGACGGCACCAGAACCGAAAGCGGGGCATCGACCATGGGGCCAGGAACTGCACCGGGACGCAACGCTTGCAACGTGTCGAACGTCCCTGGGTCCAACCGCGTCGCCATAAAGACGCGGAAAGGCGCGATTGTGGCGGGCAGGGCAGTCTGCAGATCAATCTGGCCTTCGGTCAGGGGTTGTAACCCCTTCGTCCAGGCTTCGGTAAAAACCGGATCCATCACATACCATGTCAGGAACAGCGAGAGGCTGACGATCAGCATGTTGGGGGGCGATTGCTGCAATCCGATTGCCTGGCGCAGGATCGACAGCACTGTGACAATGAACGGAAAGCAAGTCACCATCACGGCAAGCCCCGGGACAAGACTAAGCAGAGTGATCAGCGTGATCAGCTGAATGCTGCGAGTCGCAAGAGCCCCTTCGTTGCCAAGGTCCAGCGTGATTTCCTGTGCCCCCGCCGAACCCGCCCACAACACGAGCAAGATCAGCGGCAGGGCGCGCAGCATCACAGCCCGCCGCGCAGGTTGGCCACTTCGGTCAGCCGCACCGCAAGCTGGCCAGCCTGATCGCCCTCAAGCTCCTGCAACTCACCCCGCGCAATCAGGCGATCGCCGACATAAAGCTCGACCGGGTCATCGACGCGGCGGTCAAGCGCCAGCACGGCATCACGCTGAAGCCGCAGCAGGTCGCGGATCTGCGGGCGTGCCTTGCCAACCGAAATCATGATTTCAATCGGCACCTGTGCAAAGGGGGTGGGCTCGGCTGTATCATCCATATTTACGTTCCTTTTCCGTCAGATCGAAGAAGCCGCGCACCGCGGCCGTGATTTCCGCAGTCGCGCGGTCCAGATCAACCCGCGCTTCGGCGTCACCGAGTTGCAGATAGACCTGCCCTTCGCCCAGCGACGGCTCCTCGCGCAGCGTGACAGGCAACCCGGTTGCCTGTTCCAGAAGCGCCTCGACCGCACGCCGGGCAGCCGGGTTAAGCACAATGGTCACGGGTGTATCGGCCATCGCTTCGGCCATCGGCATCAGGGCCTCCAAGACGACGGGGGCCAGCGCATCGCGCGCCACTTCGGGCAGAAGGCGCGCCGTCATGTCCTGCATCAGGGGTCCGATAGCGCGCAGAACATGCGCACGCGCCTCGTGATAGGTAAATGAAAGTGCCTGAAGGTTACGTGCCAAATCGGCCCCGAGGCGGCGCTGATCATCTGACTGCGCGGCACTGGAATCGTCCCATCCGGCGGAATACCCCTGTTCGTAGGCGGCAAGCCGCGCCTCTTCAAGATCCGATCCTTCGGCGGATTCACGGGCCGGTGTCATCTTCTGATCGGTCTGGAACACCTCAAGTTTCAGCGCAGGCATCAGGTCTTTTCCTCGCGGTCTTCCATCCAGCCGCGCAGAATCTCGACTGATTCTGCCTGACGCTCTTCGATCAGGCGGCGCAACCGCGCCACCGGGTCCAGAGGCAGTGCCAGTCCGGCGTCATCACGCGAAATGATCGGCAGCGCCGGCAGATCGCCTCCATCGTCAATCTCACCGGTCAGGATTCGTGTCGTCTCGCCCTGGCCCGCCATGCTGGGAAGCGCAAGCGTTGGCCCGGATAGGGGCAGATCGGGCAGGCGGCGCTGCCCGAGGATCATCGGACGCAGGACGAAAAGCCCCAGAATCAGCGTGACCAGCGCCAGCACTGCCAGCTGGATCATCGGCATAGGATCGAGGCTGGCCATCATCCCGGCTTCGGCCAGCGTGCCTTGTTCGGGCACGGGCTCAAAAGCCAGCGAGCGCAGGATAATCGTATCGCCCCGTGCCTCGTCAAACCCTACAGCCGAGGCGACAAGCTCGCGGAGCACTTCAAGCTCTTCTTCCGGACGGGGCGCCATGGTGACGGTGCCGTCCGTCGCCGTCAGCGTCGCCGCATCCACCAGTACGGCAACACTCAGCCTGCGGATCGCACCAGGCGCACGCAAAACCTCGCGCTGGGTTTCCGACACCTCGAAATTCACCCGCTCCCGGCTTTCCGAGGAAATGCTCTTGCCGCTTTCGCCACCCCCCGCATCGCCGTCGGGCAGGTTCGACGCGACGGTGACCTGACCACCAGGATCAGTTGAATCGCCCGACTTCTCTTCGGTATCGGTTGAGATCGCCACCCGGCCGTCGGGATCGAAGCGGCGTTCGGTGATCTGCTCGCGCTCGGTCACGACATCGACCGCGACTTCGACCACCGCATTGCCCGGCCCGACGCGCGCTGCAAGCAACCGCTCCAGATTGCGTTTCAACTCGGCCGCGCGGGTATCGCCGACCATACCGGGCGCAGGGTCCGCGCCGCCGGTGTCGATCAGCCCAGCGGTGCTGTCGATGATCGCCACATCCGAAGGTGTCATTCCCGCGACTGCAGAAGCGACCAGATGTGCCAGTGCCTTGGCCTGTGCAAGGGGCAACGCGCCCGATGCCGTGGTCACGGTGACACTGGCGGTTTGCCGGCTGTTCTGCTGGAATGGCTGCGGGTCGGCACGCGAGATGTGAACCCGCGCTGCCCGAATCTGGGGCATGGCAAGGATGGTGCGGGCAAGCTCGCCCTCCTTGGCACGCCAGTATGCCGCGTCAAACATCTGCGATGTCGTGCCAAAACCGGAAAGTCCGTCCAGCAGCTCGTATCCTGCCGCCCCGGCTGCGGGCAGCCCCTCGGACGCAAGCGTCAGGCGTAACTCGTCCCGCTGGGCCTGATCCACATGGATCGCACCACCCCGCACCTCATACGCCACCCCGCGCTGTTCCAGCGCCGCCACCACGTCGCCCGCCGCTGCCGGATCAAGCCCCGAGTAAAGCAACGCCATCTGCGGAGCCGTCGCCATGCGCGAGAGGCCGAGCACCGCGGCAAACATCGCAACCGTAGCCACCACAATCACGGCACGGCGACGAAAGTTGAGCGTGGACCACAGCGACAGCAGGTTCTGCACTTCACTCTCCAACCAAGGGGCTTCTGCCCGGCACAGGCTCACCTTTGGCGGATCGGGCTTAACAATCGGTTAGTGACATTCGGCCTATAGCGGATTGCGACAGACAAGGAGACAGGGATGGCCGAAGCCGCCGTACCGCCGGAAGCGGAACTGCCGAAGAAATCGAAACTGCCGTTGGTTGTCGGCGCTGTCGCCGCCGCCGTGTTGGGGGCTGCAGGGTTCTACTTGACCTATTCGGGTCTTGTTCTGGGCGCTTCGGCACATGCCACCGTCCCGTCGGGCACCGAGGCGCTGCCCGACATCGCTTTTGTGGCCATTGATCCGCTGATCCTGTCGCTCGGCCCGGCCGGAGCCAGCCAGCATCTGCGCTTCGCGGCCCAACTGGAAGTACCAAGCCAGTATGGCACGGACGTGACCCTTCTGATGCCGCGCATTCTTGATGTTCTCAACGGCTATCTGCGCGCCGTCGAGGTTGCCGAACTTGAAGACCCCGCGGCGCTGATCCGCCTGCGCGCTCAGATGCTGCGGCGGGTTCAGATCGTCACCGGCGAGGGTCGGGTCCGCGATCTGCTTGTCACCGAATTCGTACTGAACTGAAGGAGCGGGAAGATGGACCTGATTGCGAATATCCTGCTTGGCGCCGGGGCCTTCGGGGCAGCCGGCTATTGCCTTGTGCTTGCAGCGCGCCTGAAGAAATTCTCAACGCTGGAAACCGGTATGGGCGGTGCGATTGCCGTACTGTCGGCGCAAGTCGATGACATGACCCGTGCGCTGGACAAGGCGCGGGGGGCCGCGATCGGATCGGCGTCGTCTCTGGAGACGCTGACGGTCCGCGCCGAATCGGTGGCCGCCCGGCTGGAGCTGCTGCTGGCCTCGATGCACGACTTGCCGGAACCAAAGCCGGAAGCGGCACCTGATCGCGACCACCGATTGCGCGTCGTGCGGCGTCGCGCCCCGCGTGAGGCCGAGGCCGCCGAATGATCGGGCGGCGCAGGCGAGCGGGACGCGGCGTTCTGGTGGTGCTGGCGGTCGTCTTTGCCGGCTCAGGGGCAATCCGGCTGGGGCTTGGTGTTGGTCAGGCAGTCGCGAACGCACCCAACGTGTCAGCCGAACCGATGGTCTGCCCCGAGCCGCCACTTGCCCTGGCCGAGGCGCTGTCAAAGCGCGAGGCCAGGGTGGCTGCGGATGAAGCGGCACTTGCCGACCGGCTGTCGGCGCTGGCGCTTGCCAATCAGGCGATCGACACGCGGCTGGCCGCACTGGGCGAGGCCGAGGCAAAGTTGTCACAGACGCTGGCTCTGGCCGATGGGGCTGCCGAATCGGATCTGACCCGCCTGACTTCGGTTTACGAAACGATGCGGCCCAAGGATGCCGCCCCCTTGTTCGAGGCGATGGCCCCGGAGTTCGCCGCGGGCTTCCTCGGGCGGATGAATCCCGCCGCTGCCGCAGCCATCCTTGGCGGACTGACCGCCGAGAAGGCCTATGAGGTCAGCGTCCTACTGGCCAGCCGAAATGCAGGCGCCCCAACCGAGTGAGATGGATTCTTAACCGGGCTCTGCCAGCGTCACGCAAAGACGGCAGCAGGAGTGGCGAATGATCGGCGCAATCGGCATCTTGGTGATTTTCGTGACTGTCTTCGGAGGCTACCTGCTGGCCGGCGGCAAAATGGGTATCATTCTGAAAGCACTCCCTTTCGAGATGATCATGATCGGCGGCGCCGCGCTGGGCGCCTTCTTTTTGTCGAATGACATGGCCGGGGTGAAACAGACGATCCGGGATGTCGGCAAGGTCTTCAAAGGCCCGAAATGGCAGCCGGCCGACTACCGCGATTTGCTCTGCCTGCTGTTTGAACTGATCCGCATCGCGCGCTCCAACCCCGTAGCACTGGAAGAGCATATCGAGGCGCCCCATGAATCTTCGGTCTTCTCACGCTATCCCCGCATCCAGCGCGATCACGAAGCAGTCGATCTGATCTGCGACACGCTGCGTGCCGCATCGATGAACTACGATGATCCGCATCAGGTTGAAGAGGTGCTCGACAAGCGGATGGAAACGCAGATGCATCACGCTTTGCATTCCAGTCATGCCTTGCAGACAGTTGCCGATGGTCTGCCCGCGCTGGGCATCGTCGCTGCCGTCCTGGGCGTGATCAAGACGATGGGTTCGATCGATCAGCCCCCCGAAATTCTGGGCAAGATGATCGGTGGGGCGCTGGTCGGCACGTTTCTGGGTGTATTCCTTGCCTATGGGCTGGTCGGACCGTTTTCGACCCGTGTGAAAACCGTAGTCGAAGAGGACGCTCACTTTTACCAGCTGATCCGCGAAGTGCTGATTGCCAACCTGCACAATCACCCCGCGAACATCTGTATTGAGGTCGGTCGCCAGAACACCCCGCACAGCGTTCGCCCCAGCTTTTCCGACTTGGAAGAGGCGCTGCGGGCGCTCAAGAAAGAGGCGGCATGAAGGCGGCTCTCGTAGCAGTCGCTCTGCTGTTCCCTGCATCGGCGCCGGCACAGACAGTCAGCGTTAAGGCGGGCGAACACACCACCTTCACGCGGCTGGTTCTGGATCTGCCAAAGGCGGCCGAATGGCAACTTGGCCGCACCATCGACGGATATGAACTGCGCGTGGAAGGTGATGCACCCCGCTTTGATCTGACCGAGGTGTTTCGGGTCATTCCGCGCACCCGGCTGGCGTCAATCTGGGCCGATCCCGACAGTGGCAACCTGCGGATCGGTATCGCCTGCGCCTGTCATGCGGTCCCTTTCGAGTTTCGTGCCGATATCATTGTCATCGACCTGCGCGACGGCCCGCCCGATATGGGATCAACCTTCGAGACTGGGCTTGATGGCAGCGCTCTGCCAAGCCTTGTGATGCAGCCTGCCCCACAGTTGCGGCCCCGGCCCGCGCCGAACCGGCCCCCGCCAACTCTGCTTCCTCCGAACCGTCTGGCAACCGTCCGGCCCCTTCCCAAACCCGCGGTTCCCGGCAATCCGTTTTCGGCGACGCCTCCGGACGCCGAAGGTGCAGCCGCGCTCGCCGCAGAGCTCACGGATCTTGCCGTCGATACACCCGCGCGCACCATCGCGTTTGCCGCGACCCCAGCCACTCCGGCTGTCGATGCGATGCGATCAAACCTTCTGGAGCAATTCGGCCGCGCTGCGACCGCAGGCGTGATCGAGATCGACGCGCCGTCCTTTCCGGCGGGCAACGCCATGGCCCCTTCCATCATCACGCGCCCCGGTCCTTACGCCCATCTGGTGATCGACGGCATGCCGGGGCTTGTGGCCCGACCCGCCAACACCGCGCCTCTCACGCTCACTGATCAGGGCTCGCCGTGTCTGCCCGATTCTGCGTTCGATCTTTCGACCTGGGCCGATAACCGCCCCTTTGACGTTCAGATGGCGGGCGCGCGCGGGCAACTATTGGGGGAATTCGACCGGCCTGATCCAGAAAAGGTTGCCGGTCTGATCCGTCTCAACCTTTACTTCGGCTTCGGTGCCGAGGCGCGCAATGTGCTGGCGGTCTTTCCGCTCGACGATCCAAATGCGCCACTGTGGCGGTCAATGGCCGATATCGTTGACGACCGGACGCCCCCGACAGATGGGCCGCTGGCGGATCAGGTGCCGTGCATCGGACGCGCCGCACTTTGGGCCAGCCTTGCGCGCCCCGCCCTGTCGCCGCCCGATGCCCCTGATCGCGGATCGGTCACGGGCGGCTTTTCCGCACTGCCCGTGCATCTGCGCCGTCACCTTGGGCCGGCTTTAGCCGAGAAATTCCTTGCTATCGGCGATCTTCCAACCGCACAGGCGATCCGCGACGCAATCTGGCGCGCGCCCGGCGATGCCGGACACGGCGCGCGGCTGATCGACGCGCATCTTGCGCTTGAACGCGGTGATGTCGCAGCGGCGACAGAAACTCTCGCCGAGGTGTCGCGCCAGAACGGACCCGTGGCGGTCCTTGCGCTGATTGAACTGGTCGACGCGCGCCTGACAATGCAGGAAGCGGTTGATCCGGGAACGATCACCGCGCTTGCTGCCCTTGCGCGCGAACATCGCGGCGGGCCGCTTGCTCCCGGCCTGATCCGGGCCGAGATGCTGGCACGCGGATCGGCAGGAGACTTCGACACGGCGTTTCGCATCGTAAACTCGGGGGCCGCAGTGGCAGACGATCTTTGGCAATTGCTCGCGCGGGTCGGTCCCGACTCGGCGTTGCTGACACATGCCGTTCTGCCCGCCGATGCCCCGCTTCCGCAAACGGATGCAGCCACCAGTTTGAAAATCGGCGACCGGCTTTTGGCGCTTGGTTTCGCGGATGATGGATTGCGTTGGCTGCCGACCGGCACAGAGGCCGCCAATCTGCTTCCCGTGGCGCGCGCCGAATTGCAGCGCGGAGATGCCCGTGCCGCCCTCCGCCGCATCGCCGGCCTGACCGGCCCCGAGGCCGACCTCGTGCGGGCCGAGGCATTTGCACAACTCGGCGATCAGGGTGCCGCCGCAACCGCGTACGCCAACGCCGGAAAATCCGAGGCGCAGGCCGACGCTCTCTGGCGCGCTCAGGACTGGACGGCGAGTGCAACGACGGCCTCCGCGCCACGCCGCGCCGCTCTCGACGTGCTTTCGCCCGTCGCAGACCCGTCCACGAACAATGTGGCGGCCCCGTTGGCCGAGGGCCGTGCGCTATTGCAAAAAAGCGCACAGGCGCGCGAGGCGATTCTTGTTTTGCTTCAAGCGACGCCCGCCCCGGAACAGGCGCAACCCTGACGCGCTTACCGAATCGCAAGACATTTCCATCAGCGTGACCGGGCACACAGCCGCACCGACGGCAGAATAGGGTGAAACCCTTGATCAGACCACAGCCGCGGCAAAGCCGCATCCTGAAGATCAGTCTCGCTACCGTGCTCACGGTTGCAACAAGCGCTGCCACCACTGCCGCGATCGACCCCGCCACGCTATGCGAGGCTGCAACCCATAACGCAGCAGACAAGACCGGCGTACCCCTGTCGGTCTTGCAGGCCATCGCGCTTGCTGAAAGCGCCAAACCCTCGGGCGGGGTGCAGCGCCCCTGGCCTTGGACGGTGAATTTTGCCGGCCAGGGCTATTGGTATGAAAGCTCTGACCAGGCGCAGCTTGCGGTCGACGAACGCCGATCACTCGGCGCCACCAACTTCGATGTCGGCTGCTTTCAGTTGAACCATCGCTGGCATGGCGAGGCTTTTCCCACAATCGCTGCCATGTTCGACCCCGACGGCAATGCGCTTTATGCCGCGCAATTCCTGCAACAATTGTTCGCGGAAACCGGGTCCTGGGCCGATGCCGCCGCCGCCTACCACTCCCGAACACCGCAATACGCCGAGCACTATCGCGCACGGTTCGAGGCGCTGCATGACGGCATCGCCCAAGCCGGTCCGATGGTGCATACCGATCTGCCGCGAGAGAACCGCTTTCCGCTGCTGCGTGCGGGGGCGATGGGGGCGCTTGGCTCGCTGGTGCCGCAGCAACCGGGTCGCATCAGCCTGATCGGGGCCGCCCCGTGAGCTTTCCCACCCTGTCGGTGCGCGAGGTGTTTCAGCCGACGATCCTGCTGGCGATGGCTCTGATGGCTGTGATCGCCATGATGGTGCTGCCGGTTCCGGCGTTCCTGCTGGATATCGGCCTTGCGTTGTCGTTCGCGCTGGCGATCCTGATGCTGACGGTCGCACTTTTCATCGAACGCCCGCTCGATTTTTCCGCCTTTCCGACGATCCTGCTGGCCAGCCTCCTGCTGCGGCTGTCGCTCAATATTTCATCAACCAAGCTGATCATCGGGCAGGGGCATACCGGCACGGATGCCGCCGGTCACGTGATTGAAGGTTTTGCCAATTTCATCATGGGCGGCAGCATCCTGCTGGGGATCGTGATCTTCTTCGTGCTGATGATCGTTAACTTCGTTGTCATCACAAAAGGCGCCGGTCGCATGGCCGAGGTGGGCGCCCGCTTTGCGCTTGACGGCATGCCGGGCCGGCAGCTTGCGATTGACGCCGACATGGCTGCCGGGGCAATCGACCATGCCGAAGCAAAGCTGCGCCGCGAGCAGGAACTGGCCGAGACGAATTTTTTCGGCTCGCTCGACGGTGCGTCGAAATTCGTCAAGGGCGATGCCATTGCAGGGCTGATGATTACCGCGCTGAACATCGTCATGGGTCTGATCATGGGCATCTTCGTGCATGACATGCCGGTTGGCCTTGCGTTTGAGACATATTCCATCCTGACCGTGGGAGATGGTCTGGTCAGCCAGATCCCCGCTGTCATCATCTCTGTCGCGACGGCCTTGTTACTGACGCGCGGCGGCGACAAAGGGGCCGCTGACCTTGCCTTTTTCCGTCAGCTTGGTCGCTATCCGGGTGCGCTGGGGACGGTTGCCGTTCTGATGGCGTTGTTCGCACTGGTGCCGGGAATGCCGTTCCTGCCCTTCATGGTGGGCGCGATCGGTCTTGGGGCGCTGGCCGCACTCGCACACAACCGGCCCACGACGCTGCCTGTGGCAGGTACCACGCAGACCGAAATCCCGCGGCGGAAGCCGTTGGGCGATGTCCTTGATTTTGACGAAATCCACGTTGAATTTTCGCCAACGCTTGTCGCGATGGTACTTGACCCCGCAACCGGCCTCGACGCCCGCATCACCAATATGCGAACCCATGTGGCCACTGCTTTCGGCCTGATTCTGCCAGAAATCAGGCTGACCGACGACCCGCTTTTGCCCCCGGGCAGTTACCGCATCCGCCTTCAGGGGGTGGAGCGTGTGCGTGATATTCTTGTGCCGGAGCGTGTTCTTGCTCTTTTGTCAGATGGAGTTGACGCGCCCGAGGGCCAAGACGTTCGCGAGCCGGTCTACGGCGCACCTGCCCGCTGGATACCTGCCGACTTGCAAGAAGACGCTGCAATTGCCGGCCTGACGGTGGTCACCCCGGCCGAGGTATTGGCCACGCATCTGCTGGAAGTGCTCAAATCCAACCTCGCCCGGCTGCTGACCCTGCGCGGCCTGCGCCGTCTGCTGGACGAATTCACCAATTTGTCGGACACCGTGCGGGCCGAGGCGAACCGCCGCCTGCTGGATGAACTTGTGCCGGAAAAAGTACCGGTCGATCTGCTTCTTGCCGTCCTCCGCCTTCTACTGGAAGAGCGGGTTTCGATCCGCAACCTGCCGCTGATCCTTGAGGCCGTGGCTGAGGCGCGCAGCCTTTCTGCCCCCGAGGCAGTCTGTGAACATGTGCGCCACCGCCTGGGCTTTCAGCTGGTGGCAGAGCTGAAGCGTCCCGATGGCACGATCCCGCTGATCCAGCTTGCGCCCGAATGGGAAAAAACCTTTGCCGCGCATCAGATTGAAGGCGAACGCGGGCAACGCGATGTGGCGCTGCCGCCCGATCAATTCAATCGCCTCGCCAATGCCTTAGCGGAAAAACTGGCGCGCGCGACCGAAATGGGAGTTCAGCCCGCACTTGTAACCTCGACGCTTCGGCGGCGTTTCCTGCGCACCGTACTCAACGCCAAAGGCCTTGCCTCGCCCGTGCTGTCCTATGAGGAGATCGGCCTCGAGGCCCGCCCGGCAATGGTCGGCCTTGTCGCGCCATGACCGAACTTTTCACCGCTGTGGCAGATCTTGCCGGCGTCGGGCAAGAGGTGATTTGGGCCGCGACCCTCGTTTTTCTGCGTGTCGGCGCCGCGATGGCGCTTTTACCGGCCTTCGGTGAACAGCTCGTACCGCAGCGCATCCGCCTGTGCCTTGCACTGGCCTTTACAGCCATTGTTGCCCCTGCGGTTGCCCCCCGCCTGCCGGGGCCGGATGCCAGCTTGGCAGTTGTGCTCTGCACGGAAACGCTGGCCGGTCTGGCGCTTGGCATGGCGCTTCGACTTTTCATCCAAGCGTTGCAGATTGCGGGCGCGATTGCCGCGCAAGCGACATCACTGGCTCAGCTTTTCACCGGAGCGGGGGCCGATCCGCAACCCGCCATCGGCAACCTTCTGACAATGGCGGGGCTTGCCGTGGCCGTCGCGAGCGGGCTTCACATACGCATAGCCGAATACCTTATCCTCAGCTATGACGTGCTTCCCGCCGGTCGTCTGCCAGACTCCAGTGACATGGCAGACTGGGGCCTTGCTCAGATCACCCGTGCTTTTGCGTTGGCCTTTTCGCTGGCGGCTCCATTTGTCATCGCGTCGTTCATCTACAACCTGGCGCTAGGCGTCATCAACCGGGCGATGCCGCAACTTATGGTGGCCTTTGTCGGTGCACCCGCGCTGACGGCAGGCGGGCTGGTGTTGTTGGTGCTGGTCACCCCGCTTGCTCTCGCGGTCTGGCTTGACGCGTTGAACGGCTTCCTCGATGCGCCATTTTCGGTTCCATGATGGCCGAGGAAGATGATGCCGCCGAGAAAGAACACGAGCCGACACAAAAGCGGCTGGACGATGCGCGCAAGAAAGGCGAGGTGCCGCAGTCACCCGATCTGATCACGGCGGCGAGTTATGGCGGTTTCGTCCTTGCCTGTGTGACTTCCGGGGGGGACGCGCTCCGCACCGTCGGCCTGGCGGGTGCCACCATGCTCGATCAGTCGGACCGGCTTGGCACGCTGATGCGGGAAAGCGGAGCCGCGCCACTGATCGGCGTGCTGACCACGATCGGTGGCGCACTGGGACCGTTTTTCGCCCTGCCTGCCGGTGCCGCCCTCGCCGCGATTCTGGCGCAGCAGGCACTTACCTTCACGCCCGAGAAACTGGGCCCCCGTCTGTCGCGCATTTCTCTGTTTGCAGCGCTTGGACACAAATTCGGGCGCGAGGGACTGTTCGAGTTTGCGAAAAGCACGGTCAAGCTGTGCATCATCTCTGTCATTCTGGGCTTCTTTCTGATGTCGCGGATGGATCAGGTTGTTCATGCGCTGACGCTTACACCAGCGCTTGCGACCGTGGTGATGCTGCGGTTGTCGGTGGCTTTCCTCTGCCTTGTCCTGCTGGTCGCCATTGTCATCGGTGGCGTCGATTTCCTTTGGCAGAAGGCGCAGTTCCTGCATCGCAACCGAATGTCGCGACAGGAAATAATCGACGAGTTCAAACAATCCGAAGGCGATCCGTACATGAAGGCGCAACGCCGCCAACGCGGACAAGAAATCGCAGCCAATCGCATGCTGCTGGACGTGCCACGCGCCGACGTGATCATCGCGAACCCCACGCACTATGCAGTTGCTTTGATCTGGAACCGCACGGAAGGCGCGGCTCCGGTCTGTGTTGCAAAGGGTGTCGACGGGGTCGCAGCCCGCATCCGCGAACACGCGGCCGCAGCAGGCGTACCGATTCACCGTGATGCACCGACCGCCCGCGCCTTGTTTGCTGCCGTCGAGATCGGGCAAGAGATCCGGCCAGAACATTACCGGGCCGTGGCCGCGGCGATCCGTTTTGCCGAAGCAATGCGTCTGCGGGCGCGGGGCCGGGCATGACACGCCGCAAAGACCTTGATCCTCTGGTGCGGGCCAGCGGATTGATCCTTGATCTGAAGCTGGCCGAACTGCGCCGTGCGAGTCGCGCCCGCGATGAAAGCCGCGCTCGACTGGCCGACCTTGAGGCAGCACCGGTCGAGACAGACCTGCCGCTGACGGTCAGCGCTCAGGCCGGGTTGCTGTACGAGCGATGGGCAGAGGCGCGTCGGGCCGAAATCAACCTGACACTTGCGCGCCAGACTGCCACCTGGATCGACGCCCGGACAGCCGCCCGGAATGCCTTCGGACGTGCACAAGTGCTGCGCAAACTGGCTGGTGAAAGCTGAAAACTCGGTTGAACGGCAAAACGGGCCAATGCTGCGATACCCAGATGGCGCGGCAGATCCAGGGCACTTTGCCGGCTCGGGCGCACGCCAGAATTCTTTCCTGTTTGCAACTCCCGCAGAACACACGGGCAGCCTGCGTGCCGGGGCGGCGCTAGCTGTCTTGACGGACGATATCCACGATCAGGACATCGCTCACGTCCTTGCCAAAAATCCTGCCTGCTGTTTCTCGCAGTGCCTGACGCAGTACCACCAGATTGGCCCCGTCGGTGAACGAACCGGCAAAGCCGCCGCTGTTGGCATGGTCGAACATAACCTGAAGCAAGCCGTCGCGCAGCTTCGGCTCCATCTCATATACCTTTTCGGTCAGCCCCGGTGTCACCTCCAGGCTCAGCGACAGAACCACCAGTGCCGCGACCCGGCCTCGCTCTACTACCGGCACGACGAACTGGTTGTTCAGCTTGACATATTCATGCAGCGCCTCGGTGTCGTCACCGGTTGCTGCCTGCGCCTCGGAATATTCGACGGGTTCGGACGATTCCGCCTCAGAGGCAGGTGGGCGCAAGAACAGCCCGGCGCCGAGGCCTGCAACGACACCGACCACCGCCAGCACGATCGGAAACAGTTTGCGTACCATGATGCCTCAAAACGGTAGAAGAATGTCGGTGACCTGCTGGCCATAGCGCGGCTGTTGCACGTCCGAGATCTGGCCGCGTCCGCCATAGGAAATCCGTGCGCCGGCGATCTTGTCATAGGTGATCTCGTTCTGCCGCGAGATGTCAGCGGGTCGCACATAGCCGGTCACAATCAACTCGCGTAATTCGAAGTTTACCCGCACTTCCTGTTGACCTTCCAGCCGCAGCACGCCGTTGGGCAGCTCTTCCACCACGGTGGCGGCAACACGCAGCATCAGCTTTTCCTTGCGCTGCACAGATCCTTCACCAGCGAAGGTCGAGGTGGAATTTGTGCCAACGGCATTCGCCATCGACGCGCCCTCGGGCAGTTCACGGTCAAGCCGCTGCGGCACGCCGAAGAAATCGGAGATGCCCATTGTCTGGTCACCCGATCTCTCACGCCCGCTTGAATTCGATATTTCGGCCCGGTCGTCGATTTCAATCACCACAGTCAGGATGTCGCCGCGCCGTCCCGCTCGCCGGTCGCCCAGCAAGGACGATCGCGATGCCGTCCAAAGCGAGGCCGCGTCGGACGGTGCCTCGCCTTCGGCGTTCAGCGGCAGACCATTCGAATACATCGCATTGAACTGGTACGTTCCTTCCAGCGGAGAGAAGTCGGGCGCGCGCCCAACCTCTGCAAGCCGCCCACAAGCCGCAAGCAGGATCAGGCATAGCCACAGAAAAACCAGGCGCATCGCGCTCTCCTTCAGGGGTTCGGGCCGACCACCACCTGCCCGTCAGGCGCGATGCGCCCCGACACGGTGGTGCGCGAGCCAAGGTTCATCACGCGGATCACATCGCCAACGCCGCCACGCGCCAGCGCCCGCCCTTCGGCCTGAATGGCAAGGCCGCCGGTGCGAAAGCTGATCGACACGATCTGGTTGCGGGCGATGATCGCAGGTAGGCCCAGATCGCCCGCCCGCACGGGCCGCCCGGCATAAAGTGTGACGCGCGCCTCAAGCCCGAAAGCCTCGGCAGGATCGGTCAGCGCGCCCGGAAACGCCGCTGCGGCCAGGGTCACATCGTCGGGGCCGATCACAGCCTGCGCCCGGATGGTGCGCGCCGCGACCACGCTGTCTGCGAGTGCAACCGAGGGCAGCGCCAGAAGGATCAGCACCCGCCACATCACCGCACCCGCGTGGTGGCGGCCAGCATCTCATCTGCGGCGGAAATGACTTTGGCGTTCAGTTCATAGCCGCGCTGCGCCTTGATAAGTTCCGTCACCTCGCGCACCGAATCGACCGAGCTTTCCTCAAGATAGCCCTGCCGCAACGTGCCAAGCCCGTCTTCGCCCGGCGTCCCGACCGTGGCTGGCCCCGACGCCGCGGTCTCGAGGTACAGGTTCGATCCCATCGCCTCGAGCCCCTTTTCATTGGAGAATCCGGCCAGCGTGACCTGCCCCAGCAACTGCGGCGCAACCTGATCGCTGAAATAGGCGTAAACTTCGCCTGCCGCGTTCATCGAAATGCTGCGCGCATCCGCCGGGATTGTCAGCCCCGGCGCCACTTCGAACCCGTCCGAGGTCACGATCAGCCCGTCCGCCGTTCGCTTCAGCCCACCATCGCGGGTATAGCCCGACAGCCCTGATGGCAGCGTGACTTCCAGATAGCCGCGCCCCTCGATGGCAAGGTCCAGATCGCCGCCGGTTTCCACCAGCGAGCCTTGTTCCACGATCACCGAAACGGCGGTCGGGCGCACCCCCAGGCCCACCTGAACCCCGGTCGGCAGCACCGTGCCATCCTGCGCGTTCACCGTGCCGGGTCGCGTAACCTGCTGATAATGAAGGTCTGCAAACTCGGCGCGCCGCGCATTGTAGCCGGTGGTCGACATGTTGGCCAGGTTGTTGGACACCACATCCACCCGCATTTGCTGGGCGCTCATGCCACTTGCGGCGATCTGCAGGGCTTTCATCGCACTCTCCTATCGGCCAAGGGTTCGGATGACGGCGCGGACTCGCTCATCCTCGCGGTCAAGCAGGCCCTGACCCATCTCGTAGGCGCGCTGCACCTGGATCATACGGGCCACTTCCGTCACCGCGTTCACATTCGATTCTTCGACAAAACCTTGCAGCATAACGCCATCCTCTACCGGCTCCACGCCGCCGGGCGCCGCGAACAGCGTGCCCGCCTGATGGCTCAGTTTCAGCGGATCGGTGGGCCGCCACAGCCCCAGCCTGGTCACCGGAACGCCATCCGCCGACAGCGTGCCATCGCGTGCAAGTCTGACCTGTCGCGCATCAGGCGGCACAAAGATCGGCGCGCCGCCTTCATCCAGCAGGCGATGCCCGTCCGGTGTCATCAGTTCGCCTTCGGCACCGGGCGTAAAACTGCCGGCCCGCGTCAACTGCTGGCCGGATAGCGTGTCAATCAGAAAGAAGCCGTCTCCCTGGATTGCAAAGTCAAAGGTGGCCCCGGTCTGGCTCAGCCCGCCTTCGGTCAGATCGATGTGGCGCGTATTTCCGTGGGCCATCGACAGCGATGGCGTATTGCCCGTTCGTTTCACATGTTCCGAAAAGACCACCCCTTCGCGGCGAAACCCCGTCGTCGACGCATTGGCGATGTTCTGTGCCACAACCTGCATCTCGCGCATGAGGCCGGACTGGCGTGAGAGTGTCACGTAACCCGAAGCATCCATTGTCAGTTCCCTGCAACAATCGGCACGACAGTGTCTGTGAAAAAGCTCACCAGGGTGCCGGTCATGAAACTCATCGACACCCAGAAGACGACCAGCATCGCCCCGACCTTCGGTACAAAGGTCAGCGTCATTTCCTGCACCGAGGTCAGCGCCTGCACGAGGCCGATCGTCACCCCTGCCACCAGTGCCACGACAAGCAGCGGGGCCGAGATCAATACCGCCACCCAAAGCCCTTGTCGCAGCACGTCATAAATCATCGCCTCTGTCATGGATCAGACCGGCATCCGCAGAATTTCCTGATACGCCTCGACAACCTTGTCGCGCACCGTCACCGCCGTCTCGACCGCCAGTTGCGATGCGGCCAGCGCCTCGACAAGGGCATGCGGGTCGGCCTGACCAGTCATCGCGGCCTGTGCCGTCTGATCACCTTTGGCGAGCGTCTGGGCAAAATCACCGATTGCGCGTGCAAAGCCGGACTCGCCGCCCTCGGGCGATGGCGTTGTTGCCGGGCGGGATTGGGCATAGGTCTGCGTGGCGAGTGCCGTTCTGACATCCATTCTGGACTCCTGTTACCTGCGCAGAAGCTCAAACAGGCTTTGTGCCATCTGGCGGGCCTGATCGAACATCCTGAGGTTGGCTTCGTAACTGCGTTGGGCTTCACGGGCGTCGGCGATTTCGGTCACCAGATCGACGTTGGACCCGTCATAATTGCCGGTGGCATCGGCAAGCGGATGCCCCGGATCGTAGAGTGTCTGCAATTCCGTGCGGTCCAGCCGCACCGGCCCTGTCATCACTTCGCCTGTCGTTCCAATCTCGAAACTGACGGTCTTGCGATGATAGCCGGGCGTATCGGCGTTCGCGATATTCTCGGAGACATGGCGCAGGCGCATTGCCTGGGCTTCCATCCCCGAGGCTGACAGCGAAAGGGTGTGGATCAGGTCTGCCATGATGCCCCCTTACCGCCGGCCCAGCGAGGCGCGCATCACGTCTGACACCGACCGATAGATTGCCAGCGCCATGTCATGCTGCTGCTTCACATCAACCGCCTTCACCATCTCGGCTTCCAGCGAGACGGTATTCCCGTTGGGTGAAGCTGATCCCGCGACATCGCGCGCCACAGGGTCCGCAACGCTGACACCGCCGCCGATATGCCCGGCGCGGGTTGCCCGCAGCGCCCCGTCCTCACGGTAGGTTTCCGCAAACTTCGGCACATCCTGCGCGCGGTAGCCGGGCGTGTCAGCTTGTGCGATATTCTGCGCGATCACCCCCTGCCTTGCCCCGGCATGTGCTGCCAATGCTTGCGCCATTCTGGTCACGTCTAGCTTTCCGAACATCCGGGGCTTCTCCCTCGACCTGCTTCACCAAGGCTTAAGGGTGATTCCTTTAGAAACGGTAATCGCAGAACCAAAGAGGAACCCGGTGATGGATGTTTTCAGCCCGTTGCGTGCAGAAATCGCGTCGGTGACGCCGCTGTTACGGATTGGAAGGGTGTCCGAGATCAGTCGCGGCACGCTGACCGTGACCGGGCTTGCCCAAGGCAGCGGCCTTGGCGACCGGGTGATGATCCAGACGTCGGTCGGCCCCATCGGGGGCGAGGTGCTGCGCCTTGCCCGCAGCGGGCTGACCGTCCTTGCCGATGGAGTCACCGACGGACTGGCGATCGGTGATGCCGTCGAACTGATCGGCCGAGCCGAAATAGCGCCGGATGATCACTGGATCGGCCGCATCGTCGATCCCTTCGGCAAGCCGCTTGACCGGCGACCGCTGCTGCGCGGTGCCGCCCCCCGTGCGCTGCGCGCCACCGCTCCGGCGGCGGCCAAGCGCGGGCGGCTGGGGGACCGGCTTTCAACCGGGGTTGCGGTCTTCGACACGCTGCTACCGCTGGTGCGCGGCCAGCGGATCGGCCTTTTCGCCGGGTCTGGCGTCGGCAAATCCTCGCTCCTCGCGAAATTTGCGCGTGGTGTCGCCGCCGACGTGGTGGTGATCGCCCTAATCGGCGAGCGTGGGCGCGAGTTGCGTGAATTTACCGAACATGTGCTTGGTCCGCGTGGCATGGCGCGGTCTGTCGTCATCGCCGCCACGTCCGATCAGTCACCGCTGGTCCGTCGCCGCTGTGCCTGGGCCGCAATGGCCGTGGCCGAGCATTTCCGCGATCAGGGTCTGCACGTGCTGTTTCTAGCCGATTCCGTCACCCGCTTTGCCGAGGCACACCGCGAGGTGGCGCTTGCCTCGGGTGAAGAGGCGTCGCTGCGCGGCTATCCGCCCTCGATCTCGCATCAGATCATGTCACTGGCGGAACGTGCCGGGCCGGGGCCGGATGGCACGGGCGACATTACCGGTGTCTTTTCGGTTCTTGTCCCCGGTTCGGACATGGACGAACCGGTGGCCGATATCCTGCGCGGCACGCTTGACGGCCATGTCGTGCTGGATCGCAAGATTGCCGAGCGGGGGCGCTACCCGGCCATCGACCTGCTGCGGTCTGTCTCGCGCAGCCTGCCGGGAGCGGCAAGCGATGATGAGAATGCCGGGATTGCCGAGGCGCGCAAGCTTCTGGGCGCCTATGATCGGGCAGAACTGATGATTCAGGCGGGCCTCTACGTGACCGGCTCCGATCCGCTTATTGATCGTGCGATCAAGGTCTGGCCGGCGCTGGATGCGTTTCTCGCCGAAGACGCGCATGACGGGGTCGAGGGCAGCTTTCGTCGCCTTGCGGCCTGTCTCAAGCCCTGAGCATCAGGCGAGCAGCGCCAGAATACCCGCAGCACTGCCACGCCCTACCCCCGTCTGCAAAAGCTGCAATGCCAGCGATCCCTTCGCCACCGATCCGGCAACCCCCTGATCGCCAAGCGCCAGATAGCGCCGCAGCACGCCATCCAGTTTTTCAGGGTTGGAAAACTGCGACACGCTGCTATTGCCGAACAGTTGTTCCGCTTTCGCCTTGAACACCCCCAACTGCTGGTCGATGTCGATTGAGGCAAAGCTGCGGGGTAAACCAAACGCTGTCTGGAACACTGCGCGCAGCGGGGCCGTTCCCATCACTGTGAACCACTTGGAATCCTCCGAGCTGGCCTTGCGTGCCAGCACCGGCAGCTCGCGCTCGGCGTTCAACGCAAGGCGCAGCGTCTCGCTTTTCTCACCCACCGCGATTTCGAACTGCCTCGCGTCATAGCGGGCAAGCATCTTGTCGGCGAAATCGCTGAGCTGGGTGCTGGGAATCGAGAAATCGCCAAAGCCGAACGCCGCCGAAAATGCCCGATATTGCTTGTCGGCCAGCCGGTTGGCCAAGGCGCCATCCTTCAGCGTGCCATCCTCCAGCACTTTGCGCAGGAAAAAGCGATTGTTGATGTCGGCGTCCAGCCCGTATGCCCCCAGCGCCACCTTCAACAACCGCCGGTCCGACACCAGATCGTCGGCTGTTTTCACCGCGCCGATCTTTTCGCGGAAGTAGGCCTCGTCCCGATGCAACTGCGGCTGCGCCTGGAACGCCCTTGTCTGGCTTTCCATTGTGCGCTTCAGAAAGACCCAGCCACCAAAGCCGCCGACAGGAACAACCGGCGAGAAACTCATCGTCCCGCTGCGGCGAACAGCCGCTCCTCGCGCGGCAGCAGGCTGCGGAGCAACTTCAGCGCCTGATAATGCTGATCCACCAAAACGGCGGCGGTGGCTCCCGCCAGCAGGCTGCGGCTGTCAGGGTCGGTCAGAACCTGGCTTAGCTGTTCGATCCCGCGCAGCAATTGCGGCCGTGCGTCGACCGGATCGGCGTCGCCCGATAGCACCAGTTGCGCCACGTAACACACCCGCCGCACCGGCGTGTTCACCTGCTCGGGGTGGATTGCATCGCGCAGCCGCAGGATATGTGCGTTCGGCGTCATGATGGCGAGGCGCGAGCGGCGGTCGCCATTCTCGATCACCGCCCCGTTGATCAGAACCCTTTCCTTCGGGGCCAGCTTCAGAACCAGCCCGGTCATGCTGCAAGCCCTTCGCCACGCAATCCGCGCATCACTGCGGTGTTGATGTCGATCAGAACTTCGACCGATCCTTCGCCAGCCAGTACCTTGCGACTGTGCTGGTCGGTAAACTCGTAAAGATAAAACAGTTGCGCGCGCAGCGGAGCGGGCAGGGAGTTTCCCGGTTCGGCCACATCTGTGGCGAGCGCCGTCCACAGCCGACGATTGTCGTGCAACGCCGAGGCCAACTTTGAAAAATCGCGCGCCCCGTCGGTTTGCGATGTTTTCAGACGATGCGTCACGCGGGCGAACAGGTCGTATTCGATGCCGCGCAGCGTGCGGGCCGGGGTTCCCGGCGTAGAATAGGCCGTTCGGGCCATCTGAAGAGCGGTCACGGGGATTTCCTTCCCATAGCGGAAATGTGCAAACATCCGGCGTATTGTCAGAGGGCGCCAGATCAGGCGCCCTCTGACGGCTTGTCAGCGGAACAGCGACAGGATGCTTTGCGGCGCCTGGTTGGCAATCGACAGCGATTGCACGCCCAACTGCTGCTGCACCTGCAGCGCCTGCAACCGTGCCGAGGCTTCTTCCATATTGGCATCCACCATGGCGCCGATCCCGGTTCTCAGCGCATCCGACAGTTTCCCGATGAACTCGTTCTGCGTCGCGATGCGTCCCTCCGCCGAACCGAACGACGCCGCCGCATTGATCGATGACTGGATCAGCGTTTCGATGTTGCCAATCGCTGCCTCTGCACCGGCTTTGGTCCGCACGTCGATGCCCGACAGGCCGAACAACCCACCCGAGGCCTCTCCGCCCGCCGCACCGGCGCGTGCCAGCGTCACGGCCGTGGCCCCGTTGTTGTCGACCTTCAACTGCCACTGACCCGTGCTGTTCTGGGTCACTTGCGTTGCAACATCGGCAATCTTTCCGCCATCAACGGCGGCCTTCAGGCCACGGGCCACATCCTCGAAGTTTTCGCCCTTGCCTGCCACATAGGTAAACGCCGTGCCGCCCACGGTTGCCTGATAGCCGTCACCCTCGTTCACTGCCGCCGAAGCCGAAAATGTCAGCGTCTCGGCGCGTTCGGCAATCGATGCCGCACTCAGCGTCACCCCGGTTGGGCCTCCGTCCTTCAACGCCGTAACCGCCACATCCTGGAACGCGCGGGTCGAGGTGAACGTCACGACGTTCGCCGCCACGCTTGCCGTGATGCCCACCAGGCCGAGGCCATTGATGGCGGCGGTTATCGCCGAAGCCGCGGCGTCCTGATCGCCGGTTACGGTACCCACATCGAGGCTGACTGTCGCCCCACCGATGCTGACCGAAAAGGCGTTCGTGCTGACATCGGCATCTGCGGCAAGGGTCAGCGTGGCGGTGTTGCCCGCATTGGTGGCCGATGCCGCACTCAGCGTGGCATTGGTCGCTAGGTTGGTTCCGGTCCCCAGAGTGCCGGCATCCGACGTCAGATCCTGGCGGCCGACCGTGATGTTCGACACCGTGACCGTACCGTTGCTCTGACGGTCAAGCGACGACAGCACGCTCATGTCGTCGGTGCCCTTGATCAGGTTTTGGCCGTTGAACTGTGCCGCATTCACCACCGACGTGATCTGATCGCGCAGCGCCGAAATGTCGGTCTGGATCTTTCCCCGATCCACGTTTTCGGCTTTGGCCGCGACGATCTTGCCCTTGATGCTGGTCAGCAGGTCGGTGACCGTTTCCGATGCCTGCCGCGCCACAGCAACGGTAGAGCTGCCTAACGACAAGCTGTCGGAAATACCCTTGAAGCCTTTCACATCGGCCTCCATCACCTTCGAGATCGCCCAGACAGCGGCATTGTCCTTGGCCGAGGCCACTGACTTGCCGGTCGAAATCTCGTCCTGGGTCTTGGCGAGACTCATGTTGATACCCTTGAGGGTCTGCAGCGCAACCATCGCGCTCGTGTTGGTCAGAATTGAAGACATCGTGAAGTTTCCTTATCTGGTACCAGTGCGTTTCCACCGGCCTTGTGGGGCGCTATCCATCGAGGATAACTGAAGGAGCGTTCTCGCTGGTGCGGCACTCACCTGCCGCGCCACCCCGGTCTTGGGATGCATCGTCATAAGGCATCGCCAGAGTCTAAAAGTTCCCTAAGCCATATCTGCGACTTGCCGCCAATTTGACTGATCCCGATTTGCCCTGCCTCTGCGATCTGCATCAGAGGCGCTGTACCAATTGCCCGGTCGGGGCCGGGGCCTCGTCTCGCATGCCGCGGCTGTCGTAACAGACGAAGCCCGCGTCCATCATCCTGATCTCGTCCAGTCTGCGCCGAGCGGCCCGCACGCCCTGCCGTGCGGCCTGAAGGCAGGCGGCATTGCGCAGGGCCTTGCGTCGCACCTCATCCAGTGCTTCGATGTTCAGTCCCTTAAGCCCGTCCAGCTGCCCCTCAAGTGCTGCCACCGCGCCTTTCAGGCTACTCAGCTGGCCTTGGCGCAGCGCGTCGTGCAGGCGGTCAAGCGCTGCCACCATCGTTTCAGCCGTTGACGCCCGCATCCCGACCTCCCAGCATTGATTTGAACAGGCTTTCCGCCAGGCCGATGCCCCCGGACTTCACCATCGCCGCTGCCTGCTCCTGGCGCAGGAACGATTCGAACTGCTGTTCGCCGATACCGCCGCCAAAGCTGTCGCGCGCTGCCCCCAGCCCGGCATGGCCGAGCATCTCGGACAGAAACGATGCCTCAAGATCTTGCGCCAACTGGTGCAGTTTCGCGTTGGTATCGGCCCTTGGCGGCGGCGTTCGCATCGGTGGAAGGGGTGGAATCGCATCGGTCATGGCATTCTCCATCAGCGTCGAATTTTTTCGACTATCCGCCAGACCCGGTAAACAACCGGTAAGCAATTCCAGCGAGATTGCATTCGTCGGCAGAAGTCGAAGGTGCCATGCAAGCAGTCTCATTCTCTCCCCCGTCGCCACCAGCCGCTGCACTGGTCGCTGAAACCGGCCCGGCTGCGCTGCCACAGGATGGGTACAGTTTCGGCCGGGTGCTCCACGATCAGCGCGTGGCAGAACGCAGGCAGACCACGGAATCTCCCGCGCTGGAGGTTGATGAAACTGCCATCTCTACCGACAACGATCTGACCGAAACCGGCGCAGACCCGGCCATCAAAGCGGGTGTACCTGACAGGCTGTCGCCCGACGAAACGTCGGCTTCTGCCACTGACCTGCCAACAGCCGAAGTGCGGGCGGCCGATCCGGCATCCGACCCAGCTGCGATCCTATTTGCCGCAGTGTTCCCGCCCATTGCCCCGATGACAACACCGGCTGCCACGCCGGCACCCGCAGCCCTTTCGGATGCTCTCGTGGGTGACGCCCAAGGGGTGTCTGACCCTGCATCCCTGCTTTCGTCGCCGACAGCGCCGCTCGCTGATACGCCCGATCAGCGCTCTCGCCTCGATTCGGATAGGGCAGCCCTTGCTGCCAGCGTAGCTGTTTCGGCTGATGCGGCAGAAATATCAAAGGCCGCTGCAGCGCGCGACACAGCGCCGCCCACAGCGCCCGTTGTGCTGCAACCCGGCGCACCGGCAACACCTCCGCACAGCGACGTCGCCCTTTTGCCGGTCGCCGTCGCGGGCGATCTGGCACGCTCAGCCGGATCGCAAGCCTTCGATGCATTGCCACCGACCACCGGTCCGGCGACCACACCTCGGCCTGATCGCAGCGGATCTGAGCGTGAGGGATCGGTCCCGCAATACTGGGCGCTGAGGACAGGCGCGCTGTCAGGCGACGATGAAGCCGTGCGATCCGCCGGAACCACTGGCGGACCTGCAATGTCGGAGGCGTCTCTTCGGCGACCCCAGTACATCCCGGCACACGCTCCGCCTGCCGCTGAACCTGGTCTTGACGCTGCCGAAACGGCGCCCAACCTGACCGCCCCCCCTGTGTCCGACGAGACCAGCAACCCCGCGCCGACCCCGGCACCCGCCACGACCCAGACCACTGCCCCGCCGGTTCCCCCGCAAGCCGGCTCACCGGCCTTGCCACCCGCACTTGCCACCGATCTGACCGCGATCGTCGCGCGTCAGCCCGAAGGCCCGGTCGAAATTACCCTCGCCCCGGAAGAGCTTGGCCGCCTCCGCATCACCCTGTCGCAGGAGGGCGACGTGCTGCGGATCATCGTGCAGGCCGAACGGGGCGAAACGCTGGACCTTCTGCGGCGCAATGCCGACGTGCTGATGCAGGAAATCCGGTCGTCCGGTTTTTCCGGCGGCACATTCAGTTTCTCCGGATGGGGCGGCGGGCAGGGCGGCGCGGCGGCACAAAATCCGTCCCAACCCCCCGGAACGCCCCCGCGCGACGCACCGCACGCGGCACAATTGCCCGCACCAAAGGCATCCGCCGCGCAGGCGGGCCTAGACCTCCGACTTTGAAAGGACATCAGATGACTGTCACCACTGTCACGGCACCAGCCAACCCGCAGCCCGGCACGCCGCCAAAAGCGGTTCCGGCGCGGCCGATGATCAACTCTGATTTCGACACGTTCCTGAAAATGCTGACGACGCAGTTACAGAATCAGGATCCGATGGACCCGATCGACAACTCGGAATACGCGGTGCAGCTTGCCACCTTTTCAGGCGTCGAACAGCAGGTCCGGACGAACGACCTCTTGCAGGGGCTGGGTGGTCAGCTTGGCGTCATGGGCATGTCAGAGCTTGCCGGCTGGGTTGGAAAACAGGCCCGCGCCGATATGCCCGTCTGGTTCGAAGGCAATCCCGTAACAGTTTCGGCAAAGCCCGACAGCCTTGCCGACAGGGCCGAGCTTGTGGTGACGGATGCCACCGGCAGTATTGTCGCCCGCGATGCGGTGGCGACTGGCACGACCGCGTTCAACTGGGCCGGGACCAGCCCCGATGGCGCACCCCTGCCCGAGGGTCGCTATTCCCTTGCGCTGGAGAGTTATGCGGCCAATGCACGGATCGCCACCGCCCCGGTCGAAAGCTATGCCCGCATTGTCGAGGCCCGCGGCGGCAGCGGCACGACCACCTTGCTGTTTCCGGGTGGAATCGAGGTGGCTGCCGGCAAGGTGACCGCCCTGCGGGCCAACTGACCTGCACAGATCTGCCTGGCGGGGCGCTTCAGAACAGGGGGAATGGATATGCGATGCATTGTCCCGGTTCCCGATCGGGCGTGCGCGCCTGAAACACGGAAAACCGGTTTCCCCTTTCGCGCGCCCCGGTCTAGCCTGCGCTTCCCATGACCCATGCCACTTTAATCCTGTCCACCCTGACGTCCGAAGTCATCGCGGCCCTGCCCGCGCTGCGGGGTCAGCCGTGGCAACCGTTGTCAGGCGGGCGCACCAACCATCTCTGGCGCGTCGGCGCGTCGGTAGTCAAAGCCTACGATCCTGCCGCCGCCACGCCGCTTTTCCCCAACGATCCCCTGGCCGAAGCGCGGGCGCTGACGTTGCTCGGCCCTCTCGATCTCGCCCCCCGCCTTCAGGCTGCCGGTCCGGGCTGGGTGGCCTACGCCCACATCGAAGGCACCGTTTGGCAGGCACATCCGGCCCCGGTCGCCAGAACCCTGCACCGCCTGCATCAACTTTCCGCACCGGGCTTTCGCACTCTGCCCTCGGGCAGTGCCGCGATCCTTGCCCAAGGGCAATTCATCGCCGCCGCCTGCCGTGACACGCTGCCGCCCGCGCCCCGCGACCCCGGCATCGCTGCACTTGATTACCCGCGCCTGATTCACGGTGATGCCGTTCCCGGCAACATGATTGCCGGGCTGCATCACCTTATGCTGATTGACTGGCAATGCCCCGCGATGGGCGACCCGGCAGAGGATCTTGCCACCTTCCTGTCACCGGCCATGCAATGGCTTTACCGCGGCGCGGTTCTGACGCCCGATCAGGCCAAGGATTTCCTCGGGGCCTATGCCGACCCGGCAAGCAAAGACCGCTACAAGGCCATGGCACCGCTGTTTCGCTGGCGCATGGCGGCACATTGTCTATGGAAAGCCGAACGCGGGGCCGCCGATTACGCGACCGCCCTACACCTGGAACTGTCAGCCTAAAGCAACGTCCCGATCCACACGCCTGCCGCGACCATCGCCCCACCCGCCAGCATCCAGACTACCGGATGCACAACGCGGGTGGGCGCGGATTCCTTGGTATCGGCCTGTCGGATCAACTGCGCCTCGACCAGTCGTGGCAGTTTCGGGCCGAACCGCGCAAGCACCCGCGCCGTCCGGCCCAGGTCGCGCAGCAGAGCCTTCGGGCCGATATTGTCCTTGATGTAGCCTTCAACGATCGGCCTTGCGACCTGCCAGATGTTGATATGGGGGTCGAGTGACCGCGCCACTCCCTCCACCACAACCATCGTGCGTTGCAGCAGGATCAGCTCGGTCCGTGTTTCCATCCCGAAGCGTTCCGTCACCTCGAACAGATAGGCCAGCAGCCGCGCCATCGAGATCCGGCTGGCATCCATCCCGAAGATCGGCTCTCCCACCGCCCGCAAGGCCCGCGCGAATTCATCAATATCGTGATCGCCGGTGACATAGCCTGCTTCGAAATGCACCTCGGCCACGCGGCGATAGTCCTTGCGAATAAAGCCGAACAGGATCTCGGCATAGACGCGGCGGGTATATTCGTCGATCCGCCCCATGATGCCGAAATCATAGGCAATGATGTTGCCATTCGCCGCTACCTTCAGGTTGCCCTGATGCATGTCGGCATGAAAATAGCCGTCGCGCAGGGCGTGGTTCAGAAACAGCTGCAACACCCGCGTCGCCAGCACCCGCCGGTCATGACCCGCCGCATCAATCGCCACGTTGTCCGACATCGACAGGCCCTCGGCCCAGCTCATCGTCATCACGCTGCGGCCCGACATGAACCAGACCGGCGTCGGCACCTGAAAACCCTCGTCATCCTTGGTATTGGCTGCAAACTCTGATGCAGCGCTGCTTTCCAGCCGCAGGTCCAGCTCTCCCATCACCACGCCTTCGAAATGCGTGATCACATCCATCGGCCGCAACCGGCGGGACGCGGGCGACAGAAATTCGATCATCCGTGCCGCCAGATAGAACGCGTCGATATCCTTGCGGAACGCCCGTTCGATATTGGGGCGCAGCACCTTTACCGCCACATCCTGACCCGTCTCGGCCAGAGTCGCGCGATGCACCTGCGCGATGGATGCCGCGGCAACAGGCTCGGAAAACGCCGAAAACGCCTGATCGACCGGCACCTCAAGCTCTGCCGCGATCATCCGCTTGGCGATCTCATTCGGGAAAGGCGGCAGCTTGTCCTGTAGATATTTCAGTTGTTGGGCCAGCTCGTCGCCCACCACATCGGGCCGTGTCGACAGGATCTGCCCGAACTTGATATAGGCCGGCCCCAGTGCCGTCAGCGCCCGCGTTGCCGGCGGCAGGGCGGGGTCGCCCTTCAGCCCCAGCCATTTGAACGGCCAGCCCAGAACACGCGCCACAAGACGCAACCGCGGCGGTGCCTTGAACGCTTCGAGCACCACACCCATCGCCCCGGTCCGCTCCAGCGTGGCACCGGTGCGGATCAGCCGCCAGATGTTGTGCGGGCCACGCAATTACAGCTTCCACCCCGAATGTAGAGCAGCCACACCCATGGTCAGGTTGCGGTATTTCACCTGCCCGAAGCCCGCTTGCCGGATCATCGCGGCAAAAGCCTCCTGATCGGGGAACTTGCGGATCGATTCCACCAGATACTGGTAACTTTCGCGGTCGCCCGCCACGATCTGCCCCATCACCGGGATCACGTTGAACGAATAGCGGTCGTAGGCCCATTGCAGCCCCGGATTCGGAATCTGGCTGAATTCCAGCACCATCAGCCGCCCACCGGGTTTCAGCACGCGGTACGCCTCGGTCAGGGCATCGGCAATCCGCGTCACGTTCCGGATGCCGAAACTGATGGTGTAAACATCGAAGGTATTCGCCGCAAAGGGCAGCGCCATCGCATCGCCCACCACCCAATCCAGCCGGTCCGCCATCTTGTCGGCTTCGGCGCGCTGCCGCCCGGCCACCAGCATCGGTTCCGTCAGGTCCAGAACCGTCGCCGTTGCCCCCGGCGCGCGCTTCAGAAACCGGAACGCAACGTCGCCCGTGCCGCCCGCCACATCCAGCAACGTCTGGCCGGGCCGGGGGGCCAGCCAGTCCATCATCGCATCTTTCCACAGCCGGTGAACTCCGCCCGACATCAGGTCGTTCATCACATCGTATTTCGAAGCCACGCGGGAAAACACACCATGCACCATCCCCGCCTTCTGGCTTTCGTCGACGGTCTGAAAACCGAAATGGGTCGTCTGGTCGTCGTCGCTCATTGCTGCCCCGCCCGAAATGTCTTGGCTTGAGATATAGCCTCGCGCGGCCGAGGACAAATCCTCAATCTGACGCAGGCCGTGATCTGTCTTTGACCCCCTCGCAGAAGCCATATGGTTCCCATATGAAAGCCTCTCGTGCTCCATCCAACCCGAAAGGCCGCCGATGCCCGAATTGCCCGAGGTAGAGACTGTCCGTCGCGGGCTGGAACCGGTCATGGCGGGCCATGTCATCACACTTGCCGAAACCCGTCGCCCTAACTTGCGCTGGCCCTTTCCCGACCGCATGGCAGAACGCCTGACCGGTACGCGGGTCGAGCGTTTGCGGCGTCGCTCGAAATACATCCTTGCGGATCTTTCGTCGGGTGAAACGCTGCTGATCCATCTTGGCATGTCGGGCCGGATGCTGATTTCCGGGGCGCAACTGGGCCTGTTCCATCACGATCATCCCGCCCCTCAAAAGCACGACCATGTAATCCTGACGATGGCGAACGGCGCACGCATCACCTTCAACGACGCCCGCCGCTTTGGCGCGATGGATCTGATGCAAACCGAAAAAGCCGAGGAACACCTGCTGCTTGCAAGCCTTGGCCCGGAACCGTTTGGCAATGGTTTTTCCGAAGATTACCTTGTTGCCCGCCTGAAAGGCCGCGATACGCCGATCAAATCCGCGCTGCTGGATCAGAAGACCGTGGCCGGGCTTGGCAACATCTATGTCTGCGAAGTGCTGTTCCGCGCCGGCATAAATCCTGCCCGCAAGGCCGGGCGCATCAGCGCCATACGCGCAGCGGCGCTGGTGCCGATCATCCGCGAGGTGCTGTCCGAAGCTATCGAGGCGGGCGGCTCTTCGCTGCGCGATTATCGTCAGGCCGATGGCGAGCTTGGATATTTTCAACACCGCTTTCACGTCTACGACCGCGAAGGCGCCCCCTGCGTCACCCCCGGTTGTCCCAGTACGATCGCACGCATCGTGCAATCCGGCCGCTCTTCCTTCCACTGCCCCACCTGCCAGAGATAACCCACACTGTCGCCGCATGTTTCCCGGTTGACTTGCCCCCGACTCGGCCCTAAAGACACCACTTCAGATTTACCCGAACCGAAGAACCGGAATTTCGACACATGGCCAATACGCCCCAGTCCAAAAAGCGCGCCCGCCAAAGCGAGGCCCGCTATGCCGTGAACAAGGCGCGCCGGTCACGGATGCGCACCTTCCTGCGCAAGGTTGAGGAAGCGATTGCTTCGGGCGACCAAAAAGCCGCATCCGAGGCGCTGCGCGTGGCCCAACCTGAGCTTGCACGCGGGATCACCAAGGGCGTCGTTCACAAAAACACCGTTGCCCGCAAGATGTCTCGCCTTTCTTCGCGTGTGAAGTCGCTGGCCAGCGCCACCGCCTGAACTGTCGGCAGATACAGGTTTGATGGGCGCCCCGCGAGGGGCGCCCTTTGTACATTTCGCGGACCCACCGACGGACTGTTGCACAACAACCTCACGCCCCGCCGGATTCTCTCGACCTACCCCCGAGTCAAGAGAGATGTTCAGTTGCGAAAGCCAAGCGGCACTTGTTAGCGTCTCAGAGCGATTCACATCGTCCTGGGGGGACATGGGAAGATTGCAAACTGCGATTTCTAGCCCATTCCACCGCTGCCGGTGCCGGGCTGTCCTGGAAAAGCGTTTGCCATCATCCATTTGGTGCGTCTGGCGAAGTGGGGCTTCGTCTGCGTCCAGAAACCGAAGCTTGCGGGGTGGCACCGGCCACAACGCTTGTAATGGTCTTGTCCTGAAAATTGGTTCTGGCGATGCGGCCGGCTGAACATCGACTGTTCAGAACCGCATCGTCATGCAGAAGTCAGGCGCACCCGTTGGGTAGCCCGGTTCTGCGCCTGTCAGGGTGGTTCGGGTCGTGGGGAATGCGGGTGGCAACAGACGCGTGACTGCACACGGGCAACTGCTTCAAACGGGCCAAGAATAATGAACGACGACACCTGGGGAAACGTTCGAAATGACCTTCTTAAACGGATTGGCAAAAACAACTTCGTAACCTGGATCGAGCCGCTGCGCCTGTCGGGGATCGAAGCGGGCGTGGCACGGTTCGAAGTTCCGACCGTGTTTTTTGGTGACTGGGTTTCGCGAAATTACTCCGATCAGATCCGCTCGGACCTGAACCGGTTGGGCCAGGATGTCGAGCGGGTGGAATTTGCGGTCAGCATCGCCAGCCGGATGAAAGAACCGGCCCACACCCGACCAATGGCCCCCCCCGCAAAACCGCGCGCCGGTGCGGAGGAAGAATTCAAAGGGGCCGCTCTTGATGCGCGCTTTACCTTTGACAGCTTCGTTGTCGGCAAGCCGAACGAGCTTGCCCATGCCGCCGCCCGCCGCGTAGCAGAAGGCGGGCCGGTCACCTTCAACCCGCTGTTTCTGTATGGCGGTGTCGGCCTGGGCAAGACCCACCTGATGCATGCTATCGCGCATGACCTTCAAGCCCGCAACCCAGAGCTTCGGGTTCTGTATCTTTCCGCCGAACAGTTCATGTACCGCTTCGTTCAGGCACTGCGCGAACGGCAGATCATGGGCTTCAAGGAACTGTTCCGCTCGGTTGATGTGCTGATGGTCGACGATGTGCAGTTCATCGCAGGCAAAGACAGCACCCAGGAAGAATTCTTCCATACGTTCAATGCTCTGGTCGATCAGAACAAGCAGATTGTCATTTCTGCTGACCGCGCACCGGGCGAAATCAAGGATCTTGAGGATCGCATCAAAAGCCGTCTGCAATGTGGACTTGTCGTTGATCTGCACCCGACGGACTACGAATTGCGCCTTGGCATCCTGCAGCAAAAGGCTGAGTTTTATCGCCAGCAGTATCGCGGTCTTGTCATATCGGATGGCGTTCTTGAGTTCCTTGCGCACCGTATCACCACCAATGTCCGCGTGCTGGAAGGCGCGCTGACCCGCCTGTTCGCGTTCGCCTCGCTTGTGGGTCGCGAGATTACGCTGGAACTGGCGCAGGATTGTCTTGCCGATATCCTGCGCGCGTCTGACCGCAAGGTCACGATCGAAGAAATTCAGCGCCGCGTGGCCGAGCATTACAACGTGCGCCTGTCCGATCTGATCGGCCCCAAGCGCGTGCGCACCATCGCGCGTCCGCGCCAGATCGCGATGTATCTGGCCAAGCAACTGACACCGCGCAGCCTGCCCGAAATCGGGCGGCGATTCGGGGGGCGGGACCACACCACGATCATGCACGGAGTGCGCCGCATCGAAGATCTGATGACGACGGATTCGCAAATGTCCGACGACCTGCAACTGCTGCGCCGTCAGTTGGAAGGCTGACGCGCTCCGGGGGTCTTGACGGCCCTGCCAAAGAAACAGACAGTCCCGAAAAAGCTTGAGAACCGGCGGGAAACGGGTAGCTTTCCCGTCCCCGTCCGAAGCAGGCGGGTGTCCAGAGGGAAGTGACGACAAATGAAGTTCAGCATCGAACGCGCGGCACTGCTGAAAGCCGTGGGTCAGGCCCAATCGGTGGTGGAACGGCGCAACACGATCCCGATCCTCGCCAATGTGCTGATCGAGGCCGAAGGCGCGCAGGTCAGCTTTCGCGCAACCGATCTTGATATCGAGGTGGTCGACAAGGCCCCCGCGATGGTCGAACGCGCAGGGTCCACGACAGTCTCGGCGGTGATGCTGCATGAGATTGTCCGCAAACTACCAGATGGCGCGCTGATCAGCCTGTCGGAAGACGGGGCGACGGGGCGGCTGACAGTGGCCGCAGGCCGCTCGACCTTCAGTCTTGCCACCTTGCCCAAGGAAGATTTTCCGGTGATGGCAAGCTCTGAATATTCCTCGAACTTCTCGGCCCCTGCGCCGGTTTTGCGCCGCCTGTTCGACAAGGCCAAGTTCGCGATTTCGACAGAGGAAACCCGCTATTACCTGAATGGCGTCTACCTGCATGTCTCGCAGGGTGAAACCGGCACAGTATTGCGCTGTGTTGCGACCGACGGCCACCGCCTTGCCCGCATCGACGCCCCCCTGCCGGATGGCGCGCAAGGCATGCCGGGTGTGATCGTGCCTCGTAAGACGGTGAACGAGATGCGCAAGCTGCTGGACGATGACGAGGCGCAGATTGCCGTGTCGGTGTCCGAGACGAAAATCCGCTTCGCTACACCCGCGATCACCCTGACATCGAAAGTCATCGACGGCACCTTCCCCGACTATACCCGCGTGATCCCCACTGGAAACACTCGGCGGCTGGAGGTCGATGCCAGCGAATTCGCCAAGGCGGTGGACCGGGTGGCCACCGTATCGTCTGAACGCTCCCGCGCCGTGAAGCTGTCGCTTGATGAAGATCGTCTGGTCCTGTCGGTCAACGCCCCTGACAGCGGGGCTGCCGAAGAGGAACTGGCGGTCGCCTATTCCGATGAGCGGCTGGAGATCGGCTTCAACGCGAAATACCTGCTGGAAATCGCCTCTCAGGTCGACCGCGAGAATGCTGTTTTCATGTTCAACTCCTCCGGTGATCCGACGCTGATGCGCGAGGGCAATGACATGTCGGCGGTCTATGTCGTCATGCCGATGCGAGTTTAGGGCAAGCCGGGGGCTTTGCCCCCGGATCCCCAGGATATTTTCACAAAGATGAAAGGCAGGCCGTGGCAAGGCTGGCGATTTCAGCGCTGACCCTGTCGCATTTCCGCAGCCATCGCGCGCTGCGGCTGACGCTTGATGGGCGTCCGGTGGCAATCTATGGCCCGAACGGTGCAGGCAAGACCAATATTCTCGAAGCCGTCTCACTGCTGTCGCCCGGACGGGGCCTGCGCCGCGCCGCAACCGACGACATCGCCCGAAAGCCAGAGGCGCTGGGCTGGAAGGTGATGGCCGACATCGCGGCCCCGGACGCCGGGCATCATATTGAAACATGGGCCGAGCCGACCGAGTCCCGGCAGGTCCGCATCGACGGCAAGGCGGCCACCCAGACGGCGCTTGGCCGGATTGTCCGCATCCTGTGGCTGGTTCCCGCGATGGATCGCCTGTGGATCGAGGCGGCCGAAGGGCGGCGGCGGTTCCTTGACCGCCTGACGCTCAGTTTCCACCCCGACCATGCCGAGGTGTCGCTGGCCTATGAAAAGGCGATGCGCGACCGCAACCGCCTGCTGCGCGACCAGATCGGCGATGCCGGCTGGTTTGGCGCGCTGGAGGCACAGATGGCCGAGGCTGGCGCCGCGATCATTGCCAACCGCGCGGCGGCGGTGCAGCGCCTGACCATTGCACAGGTAGGGGCCGAGACAGCTTTTCCGCAGGCCGACCTTAGCATTACCAGCCCCGAACCTCTGCCCGACGGCGCCACTGCGCTGGCGCAGGCCTTTGCCGAGGGCCGCAGGCGCGACATGGCGGCGGGGCGCACCTTGACTGGACCGCATCGCGCCGATCTGGCCACCACCTATACCGCCAAGGGGGTGCCTGCCGATCAATGTTCCACCGGCGAGCAGAAGGCGCTGCTGATCTCACTGATCCTTGCCAATGCCCGCGCGTTGGCCGCCGACCTTGGCGCGCCGCCGATCCTGTTGCTGGATGAGGTAGCGGCACATCTGGACGCGACCCGTAGGGCAGCCCTTTATGACGAGATCGCGGGTCTTGGCGTACAGGCCTTCATGACCGCCACCGACCACGCGCTGTTTGACACCCTTGGCGCGCGCGCAGATGTTCGCTGTTACCGAAACCGGTGGCCTGTCGCACGTCTCAGGGGGAACCGCATGACCATCACGCTGGACGGCCTGCTGCTGTATTGTGGTGCGCTGGTGATCTTGTTCCTGACCCCCGGCCCGGTCTGGGTGGCAATCATCGCGCGCGGTCTTTCGGGCGGTTTCAGTGCGGCCTGGCCCTTGGCGGTCGGTGTGGCCATCGGTGATCTGGTCTGGCCGCTGGCGGCGATCTTCGGGCTAAGCTGGATTCTGTCGGTCTATGCGGGATTCATGGATGTGCTGCGCTGGATTGCCGTTGCCATCTTTCTGCTGATGGGCTGGCTTTTGATCCGCAACGCCGACCGGCCCATCACGGCGAACAGCCGCCTGACGCACCCCGGCCGCTGGGCGGGCTTTGCCGCCGGAATTGCGGTGATCCTTGGCAACCCCAAGGCGATCCTGTTTTACATGGGCGTGCTACCCGGCTTCTTCGATTTGCGCCACGTCACCGGGCCGGACATCGCGGCCATTCTGGCGGTATCGGTGATCATTCCCATGACCGGTAACCTGATTTTCGCCGTGACCATCGACCGGGTCCGGCGCATCCTGTCGTCGCCCGCCGCCCTGCGCCGGATGAACCTGACGGCGGGGGTGCTGCTGATCGTGGTGGCTGCGGTGATCGCCGTCGTCTGACCCTAAATCTTGTGTCCATTGCGTGACATCCCCCCCCAAAGCGCCTATAAATCGCGGGCAAGAACAAGGACGGGTCCGCATGGCCGAAGCTGCACCGAAACTCGACGATTACAACTCTGATTCTATCAAGGTTCTCCGGGGGTTGGAGGCTGTCCGCAAGCGCCCTGGCATGTATATCGGCGACACCGACGATGGCTCGGGTCTGCACCACATGGTGTATGAGGTTGTCGACAACGGGATTGACGAGGCGCTGGCAGGTCACGCAACCGCCGTTACCGTGAAAATTCACGCCGACAGCTCGGTTTCAGTGCGAGACAACGGACGCGGCATCCCGGTTGATATCCACGCCGAAGAAGGCGTGTCGGCGGCCGAAGTCATCATGACCCAGCTGCACGCAGGCGGCAAATTCGACCAGAACAGCTACAAGGTGTCGGGCGGCCTGCACGGCGTTGGCGTGTCGGTGGTGAACGCTCTCAGCGAGTGGCTTGAATTGCGCGTCTGGCGCAATGGAAAGGAACACTTTGCCCGGTTCGAGGGCGGCGATACTGTCGAGCACCTGCGCGTCGTGGGCGATGCCCCCGGCGAAAAGGGAACCGAGGTTCGTTTTCTTGCAGCGGCCAAGACGAACCGCGAAGACGGGACGTTCTCGAACCTCGATTACGTCTTCAAGACGCTGGAAAACCGTCTGCGCGAACTGGCGTTCCTGAATTCTGGCGTCCGAATCGTGCTGGAGGATGAACGCCCTGCCGAACCCCTGCGGTCCGAACTGTTTTACGAAGGCGGCGTGCGTGAATATGTCCGCTATCTTGACCGCTCCAAGACGCCCGTGATGGCCGACCCGATCTATATCATCGGGGAACGTGCCGGGATCACCGTCGAAGTGGCGATGTGGTGGAACGACAGCTATCACGAAACCGTACTGCCGTTCACAAACAATATTCCCCAGCGCGATGGCGGCACGCACCTTGCGGGCTTCCGGGGCGCCCTGACGCGGTCGATCAACACCTATGCCCAGACCTCGGGCATCGCGAAAAAGGAGAAGATCGAATTTACCGGCGACGATGCCCGCGAAGGTCTGACCTGCGTGCTGTCCGTCAAAGTTCCGGATCCGAAATTCTCCAGCCAAACCAAGGACAAGCTGGTCTCAAGCGAAGTCCGTCCCGCCGTCGAGAACCTGGTGAACGAAAAGCTTGCGGAATGGTTCGAGGAAAACCCCGGTCCAACCCGCCAGATCGTCGGCAAGATCATCGAGGCGGCCCAGGCCCGCGAAGCTGCCCGCAAGGCCCGCGAACTGACCCGCCGCAAGACGGCGCTCGATGTGGCATCCCTGCCCGGCAAACTGGCCGATTGTCAGGAACGCGACCCCGCGAAGTCCGAGATCTTTCTGGTGGAGGGTGACTCGGCGGGTGGGTCCGCCAAGCAGGGCCGTTCCCGGTCCAATCAGGCTGTACTGCCGCTGCGCGGCAAGATCCTGAATGTGGAACGTGCGCGATTCGACCGGATGCTGGGCAGCGAGCAGATCGGCACGCTGATTACTGCACTTGGCACAGGCATCGGACGGGATGAGTTCGATATCAAGAAGCTGCGCTACCACAAGATCGTCATCATGACCGATGCCGATGTGGACGGCGCGCATATCCGCACGCTGTTGCTGACGTTCTTTTTCCGGCAGATGCCGCAGGTGGTCGAAGGCGGCTATCTTTATATCGCGCAGCCGCCGCTCTACAAAGTGGCGCGCGGCAAGTCCGAGGTTTACCTCAAGGATCAGGCAGCGCTGGAAGACTATCTTGTGCAGATGGGCGTCGAAGGGGCGATGCTGCGCCTTGGCAACGGCGAGGATATCTCGGGCGCTGACCTTGCCCGAGTGGTTGAAGAGGCCCGCGTCGTGCGTCGCATTCTGCAAGCCTTCCCGACGCAATATCCGGCTCATATCCTTGAACAGTCCGCAATTGCCGGAGCGTTGATGGCGGGCCGTATCGATGCCGATGCACAGGGCGTGGCCGATACGGTCGCACAGCGCCTTGACCTGATCGCGCTGGAATATGAACGCGGCTGGAAAGGCCGGCCGACGCAGGATCATGGTCTGCGCTTTTCCCGTGCGGTGCGTGGCGTCGAAGAGGTTCGTACGCTTGACGGCCCGGTTCTACGGTCGGGCGAGGCGCGCCGGCTGGGCAGCCATACCGCTAGTCTTGAAGAAACCTACGGCCTGCCTGCAAAGCTGATCCGCAAGGACCGTGAGCAACTGATTCACGGCCCGTCCGAACTGCTTCAGGCGATCCTGACCGAAGGCGAAAAGGGCCTCAGCCTGCAACGATACAAGGGTCTGGGCGAAATGAACCCCGATCAGCTTTGGGAAACCACGCTCGACCCCGAAGCGCGCACGCTGTTGCAGGTGAAGGTCGATGATCTGGCCGAGGCCGACGACATCTTTACCAAGCTGATGGGCGACGTGGTGGAACCGCGCCGTGAATTCATCCAGCAGAACGCGCTGAACGTGGAAAACCTGGATTTCTGATCGGGCGGAACAGCAGGGGTATCGTGCAGGTACCCCCGCCCTTGCGCGTCATCCGATCTGGTAGCCCGGCGTCGATTTTGACAGGGACAGCTCATCTTCGGTCATTTCCGTCTCGATCCCATCGAACAGCGGTGTCGAAAGATACCGCTCTCCGGTATCGGGCAGCATGCACAGGATCACCGATCCGGGGGCAGCCTGTTCAGCGATCTCCACTGCAATCGCAAAGGTCGATCCACCGGAAATGCCGGTGAAAATGCCTTCCTTGCGCGCCAGCGCCTTTGACCATTCGATGCCCTCTGGCCCGGTGACCGGCAACAGTTCGTCGTAAAGTTTCCGGTCGATCGCCTCTTGCAGCACATAGGGAATGAAATCCGGCGTCCAACCCTGAATCGGATGGGGCTGAAACGCCGGATGCCCTGCTGTTGGCGCATGCTCCAGATCACGTTCCTGCGCCTGTCCGCTGCCGATCAGCTGCGCCGTCGCAGGCTCGCTCAGGATGACGCGCGTTTCCGGGCGTTCCTTGCGCAGCACACGCGCCACCCCGGTCACTGTGCCGCCGGTGCCATAGCCGGTCACAAAGTAGTCCAGCCGGCTGCCTGCGAAGTCGGCGATGATTTCGCGCGCCGTCGTTGTCTCGTGGATCGCGGCATTGGCAGGCGTTTCGAACTGATGTGCCAGAAACCAGCCATTGGCCTCGGCCAGTTCCACCGCCTTGCGGTACATGCCGAACGCTTTTTGTGCGCGAGGGGTCAGCACCACCTGCGCCCCCAAAAACCGCATCAACCGTCGCCGCTCCACCGAAAAGCTGTCGGCCATCGTTAACACCAATGGATAGCCTTTTTGCGCGCAAACCATCGCAAGACCGATGCCGGTATTCCCACT
>JANNWS010000059.1:0-2325 GCA_031408575.1 Rhodobacterales bacterium | reverse complement strand
CGCCCTCCACCCCTTCGGCATGGGGTTTTGACTCGAAGAAAGTGGCGATCTGGTTCGCCATATGGATCAGCTTTTCATGCGACATGCGCGGCCTCGTCGGGCTGGATGCGGTTGGTGTGTGTGAAAGCTTCGAACCGGTCGGGCCGCGCAAGGGCAATCAGCGTGATTCCCGCCGCCTCTGCCATTTCCACCGCGTAAGCGGTCGGGGCCGAAACCGCAATCAGCACCGGCACCCCGATCGCGGTACATTTCTGCACCATGTCGATCGACACGCGGCTGGTCAGCACAACCGCGCCCACAGGTGCCACAGCAGCGCGCAGCATTGCACCTGCCAACTTGTCCAGCGCATTGTGCCGTCCGACATCTTCCCGCGCGGCGATGATCCCCGCGTCAGGGGTCCAGAACGCAGCCGCATGGGCCGCCCGTGTGGCATCCTGCAGCGGCTGATGCGACGTCAGTGCCGCCACCGCAGCGCAAATCTGGGCTGGGGTGATTGCAACCGTCGATGTTACCGGCGGCAAAGCCCGCACCGCCTCTGCAAGCGAGTCGATGCCGCAAAGGCCGCAGCCCACCGGCCCCGCCATCGTGCGCCGCCGCTTTGCCAGCCGCGCGTCGGCCATTTGACCCAGCCAGATCTGCACGTCAATCCCCTGATCGGTGATGACCACTTCGACACTGTCGATCTCGTCCGGTCGGGCGATCCCCTCGGTCAGCGAAAAGCCGTAAGCGAAGTCTTCAAGACAGTCGGGCGTCGCCATCATCACCGCCTGCGTCGTGCCGTTATAGCTGAGTGCCACCGCCACTTCTTCGGGCAGCACGCGCAGCCCCTGTTCGATCCGCAAGGGGCCGAACACCATCCGGGGAAGGGGGCGGGCGGTGTCCATCATTCCGCCGCCGGCAGGATCCGGCGCGACAGATCGGCCATCTGCGAATACTCTTTCTGCCATTCCGAAGGGCCGTTCGACGGGCTGACCTGAACGGCGGTCACCTTGTATTCGGGGCAATTCGTGGCCCAATCCGAATAATCGGTCGTAATGACATTCGCCTGCGTATCCGGGTGGTGGAAGGTCGTATAGACGACGCCGGGCGACACCCGGTCGGTCAGCTTTGCCCGCAACGATGTTTCGCCCGCGCGCGAGGCCAGCCGCACCCATTGCCCTTCATTCACCCCGCGCAATTCAGCGTCATGGGGATGAATCTCGAGCACATCTTCGGCGTGCCAGACCACGTTCGCCGTCCGCCGTGTCTGCGCGCCGACGTTATACTGGCTAAGAATACGCCCTGTCGTCAGCAGCAGCGGAAAGCGCGGCCCCGTCCGCTCATCCGTCGCCACATACTCGGTACGGATGAACTTGCCCCGCCCGCGCACAAACCCGTCGACATGCATCAAGGGCGTGCCATGCGGTGCGGCGTCATTGCAGGGCCATTGCACCGAACCCATCGTTTCCAGCTTTTCGTAGCTGACCCCGGCGAAGGAAGGCGTCAGCAGCGCAATCTCGTCCATGATCTGGCTGGGATGCGTATAAGTCCAGTTTGCGCCCATCGCATTCGCCAGCATCTGAGTCACTTCCCAGTCGCCATAGCCGTTGCGCGGGGCCATCACCTTGCGGACGCGGTTGATCCGGCGTTCGGCATTTGTGAACGTTCCGTCCTTTTCAAGAAAGGTCGATCCCGGCAGGAACACATGGGCGTAATTCGCCGTCTCATTCAGGAACAGGTCATGCACGATGACGCAGTCCATCGCGGCCAGTCCCGCGGCGACGTGTTTGGTATCCGGGTCAGATTGCAGGATATCCTCGCCCTGAACGTAAAGCCCCTTGAAGGTGCCCTCAACGGCGGCGTCCAGCATGTTGGGAATCCGCAGGCCAGGCTCGTTATCGATCTTCACACCCCAGAGCGATTCAAAGATGTCGCGCACCTGATCGTTCGACACATGGCGGTATCCAGGCAATTCGTGCGGGAACGATCCCATATCGCAAGATCCCTGCACGTTGTTCTGGCCACGCAGCGGGTTCACCCCAACGCCCGGCCGCCCGATATTTCCGGTCAGCATGGCAAGGTTGGCAATCGCGATGACCGTGGTTGATCCCTGCGAATGTTCGGTCACGCCCAGCCCGTAATAGATCGCACCGTTGCCGCCCTTGGCAAACAGCCGCGCCGCCGCGCGCAACTCGGCAGCGGGAACGCCGGTCAGCAGCTCGGTCGCTTCGGGCGAATGGCGCGGCTCACCGACAAACTCGGCATAGTCCGCGAATTCGTCCCAGTCGCAGCGGGTGCGGATGAACGCCTCATCAAACAGCCCCTCGGTCACGATCACATGGCTGA
>JANNWS010000058.1:0-9789 GCA_031408575.1 Rhodobacterales bacterium | reverse complement strand
GATTGCCGGGTCTATGCCCGGGCTGCCGCCTGGCTGATGGGGATCGATCGCTGGGACAATCACCGCTGGGAGCAGCTTGAGGGGCAACTCGACCGGCCAACCGGGCCTACAGATGCCCCGCCCGCGGGGCAACCTAACCGGCCTGCGCCACCGACCACCGCAAAACGTCCCGCCCCCTGGATGGGCACGAGAAAGAAATGGTTCTGACATGGCCTGGACACAAGCTGAACTCGACGCCCTGAAACGGGCCTATGCCGCGGGCACCCTGCGCGTGACCTCAGATGGCCGGACCGTCGAATATGGCAATGCCGCCGATCTGCTGTCCCGCGTCCGCATCATCGAAAGCGAGATGGCGCAAGCGATCGGTGCACCCCTGCCCGTTGCAGGCTTCGCCAGCTTCCGCCGGGGTGTGCGGTGACCAAGACCCCGCCCATCATCCGTTGGGGCCTGATTGACAGGGCGGTGGCGCTGGTTTCACCCCGCGCCGCCTCGCAGCGCTATGCCGCCCGGATCGCGCTGGGCAATCTGCGCCGGGCCTATGACGGCTCTGCGAAAGGCCGCGGTACCGATGGCTGGACCACCAGCGGCAAGGCGGCCGATGCGGAGATCGGGCTGGCAGCCCCTCTGCTGCGCGACCGGATGCGCGATCTGGTGCGCAACAACCCCCTCGCGGCGAAAGCCGTGGCGGTGCTGGTCAACAGCCTCGTCGGCACCGGCATCCGGCCGCGGGCGGCAGGCACCGACAAGGCTGCGAACAAGCTGGTTGACGATCTCTGGGCGCGCTGGGCGGATCAGTGTGACGCCGATGGCCACACCGATTTCCACGGGCTGTTGTCGCTGGCGATGCGCGAAACCATTGAGGGCGGTGATGTCTTCGCGCTGCGGGTGCGCCGCCCACGATCTGCCGGGCTGGTGGTGCCTTTGCAGATCGAACTGAAAGAGGCCGATCACCTCGATGCCGCCAAGTTTGAGGATCGCTCTGGTGGGGCGCGCATTCGCTACGGTATTGAGCATGACAGCGCGGGTCGGCGGGTGGCCTATTGGATGTATCCCGATCATCCGGGCGATGCGGCCCCGGTGTTTTCGCGCCGCTTTGAATCGGTGCGCATCCCCGCTGACCGGGTGGCGCATCTGTTTGAACGCCAGAGGGTGCAATCGCGCGGTGTGCCTTGGGGCACTCCGGCGATGGCGGCGCTGCGCGATGTCGACGACTGGCAGCGCGCCGAACTTGTGCGCAAGAAGACCGAGGCCTGCCTTGTCGGGATCGTGTTCGGCGATGATGAGACCCAGCAATCGATCGCGCCGGTCGTGCAGGATGCCGATGGCAACCGGATAGAGCAGTTTGAACCCGGGCTGATTGCCTATGCCCGCGGCGGCAAGGATATCAAGTTCAACCAACCCGCCTCCACTGCCGGGGTCTATGAATGGCACCGGGTGCAGTTGCATATCATCGCAGCGGGCTGGCGGGTGCCTTACGAGCTGATGACCGGCGATCTGAGCCAAGTGAATTTCTCGTCCAGCCGCGTCGGCCTGAACGAATTCCGCCGAATGATCGAGGCGATGCAATGGCAGATGATCATTCCGATGTTCTGCCAGCCGATTTGGGCTTGGTTCTGCGAGGCGGCCTTTGCGGCCGGGCTGATCCCGACAGCCGACATCCCCGTCGAGTGGGCGCCGCCCAAGTTTGACTCGGTGAACCCGCTGCAAGACGCCACCACCGACCTGTTGGAAACCCGTGCCGGGTTCTCGACCATCGCGCAGCAGATCGCCAAGCGCGGCTACGATCCGCGCAAGGTTCTGGAAGAATGGCAGGAGTATGCGCTCCTCGCCGATACGATGAACCTGATTTTTGACAGTGACCCGCGGAAGGTCAGCCGCGGCGGGCAGGTGCAGAGCCAAGACCCGGCAGCGCTGGACGGCGAGTCGTCCAAACCGCCGCAAGACCCCAGCCAGGCCTGAACGGAGCAAATCATGCCGAAAGACATCATCGATCTGCCCCTTCAGGGGCGGATGGCGTCCGTACGGGCGGGCAGTGTCGACGAGGCCGCCCGCACCGTCGAGATCATCTGGACCACCGGCGCCACCGTCCGGCGCGCCCGGTTCTGGGACGAGGCGGTCGACGAGGAACTGTCACTGGACGGATCGGCCGTCCGGCTGGACCGCCTGAACGGCGGCGCGCCGTTCCTGAACTCGCATGATGCCTGGTCATTGGAATCTGTTCTGGGCGTCGTCGTTGACGGCTCCGCCCGGATCGCCAATGGCCAGGGCACCGCCACGATCCGTTTCAGCGAGCGGGCCGATGTCGAGCCGATCTTCCGCGACATTGCGGGCGGCATCATCCGCAACGTCTCGGTCGGCTACCGCGTCCATCGCTACGACATCACCAAACGCGACGGCGCACCCGAGCTCTGGCGCGCGGTCGATTGGGAACCCTTGGAAATCTCAGCCGTCGCGATCGGCGCCGATCCCGGCGCGCGGGTCCGATCCGACACAACGCGCACCGTCACATTGAACACCTGCACCCTCATCCGCCATGCAACCCCAACTTTGGAGGCACATATGCCCGACGAAATCCAACCCGCGGCCGCGCCCGCACCCGTCACGCGCGCCATCGATCCTGTCCAGCCCCCGGCGTCGGTGATCGCCGCGGCTCCGCCGAACGCCGATGCCATCCGCGCCGAGGCCCAGCGCGCCGCCGCCGATATCCTCACGCTCTGCCAGCGCCACGGTCTCGACAATGCCTTCGCCGCCGATCTGATCGGCCGCGGGGTGTCTTTGGATGCCGCCCGCGGCGCCGTGCTCGACCGTTTGGCCGAGGGCGATACCGTCGGCACCCGCACCGGTGCGACGGTTCCCGCGGCAGCGCGCGACAATGGCGCGACCGAAATCGCCTATCGTGATGCCGTGACGGACGCACTGATGCACCGGCACTCGCCGGGGCTGCACAAGCTGACCGATGCTGCGCGCGAATTTCGCGGTCTGAACCTTCTCGATATGGCCCGCCACGCGCTGGAACGCCGGGGCATCAGCACGCGCGGCCTGTCACGAATGGAACTGGCGACGGAAGCGCTCCAGAAACGCGCTGGGCCCGGCTATCATTCCAGCGCCGATTTCCCCTTCATCCTCGCAAACGTCGCCAACAAAACCCTGCGCTCGGCCTATGACAGCACGCCCCGCACTTTCACAGCATGGGCCCGGCAGGCGACAATTACCGATTTCCGCCCGGTGCAGCGCACTCAGCTTGCCGGAGCACCGGACCTGTTGCGCGTGCCCGAAAGCGGAGAATTCACCTATGGCACGATGGGCGAGGGTCGCGAAATCTACGCCCTGCTGACCTATGGCCGCATCATCGGCATCACGCGGCAGACCCTGATCAACGACGATCTTGACGCCTTCACCCGCATCCCGTCCGCCTTCGGCGCCTCGGCTGCGGACCTCGAATCCGATCTGGTCTATTCGATCCTGACTTCGAACCCTCTGATGGGCGACGGCGTGGCGCTATTCAACGCAGGCCACGGCAACCTTGGCACGGCGGGTGCGATTTCCGAGACCACATTGGCGGAAGCCTATCGGCTGTTCGGCAACCAGCGCGGCCTGGAGGCCCGGCAAATCTCGGTCCAGCCCCGCTATCTGATCACGCCTCCCGGCACCCGCTCGGTTGAAGCCCGCAAGAACGTGACCGCCACCACCCCGAATGCTGTCGCAGGCGTCAATGCCTTTGCCGGGCGGCTTGAACCGATCGAAGAGCCCCGCCTGATCCCAACCGCGGGTGCCGATCCGTGGTTTCTGGCTGCCGATCCGAACCGCATCGACACGGTAGAGTATGCCTATCTGGAAGGCAGCAACGGCGTTTACACCGAAACCCGCATGGGCTTCGAGGTCGACGGCATGGAAATCAAAGCCCGCCACGACTTCGCCTCCAAAGCCATCGATTGGCGCGGATTGTTCCGCAACGCGGGCGTCTGATCCTTACCCATAATCCTCAAACCAAAGGAGAAATCTGATGAAAAACTTCATCGGCGTAGGCAATCGCGTCACGCTTGTGGCAGCAGCCATCACCACATCCGGCCAAGCGGTCCTGATCGGTTCGCTTTTCGGCATCGCCGAGACTGCCGCGGCCATCGGCGATCCGCTGGTCCTGATGCTGAACGGCATTTACGATCTGCCCAAAACCGCCTCGCAAGCCTGGACGGTTGGCCAGTTGATCTATTGGGATGTCGCCACCTCGCGGGTGACCAACGTGGTGGCGACCAACAAACTGGTCGGCGTCGCCGTGCTGGCTGTGGGTGCCGGTGCGGGCGAGATCATCGGTCGCGTGCGCCTAACAGCAGCCAGCGCCAATTGACCGTGTTCGATCTGGCCATGGACTCGCTCTTTACAGATCAGAACCTTGCCGTCGATGCGTTCCTGCGCCTCGGCGGCACCGGGCCTACACAGGCGATCCGGGTAATCCGCGCAATGCCCGACCGTTTCGCCAGCTTCGGCGAGGGGCGGTTCGTGGTGGATACCGTGTTGTTGAACGTCCGGCTCGCCGATGCGCCGGTGCTGTCGGTGGGCGATACGGTCGAAATCGCGGGCCAGTTGCATGAGGTTCAGGGCACCCCAACCCGCGACAGTGACCGGCTCGTCTGGCTGGCAGAGGCGCGGACGTTGTGAAACTGCTGGCCATCATCGAGGGCGATATTCGGGCCGAGATGAAGGCCGAGATCAACGCTGCGGAGCGCGCCGTGACGGCTGGGGTCGCGGAAGCCGCCAGCGGCTTGCAAACCGCCTGGCGTGGCCAGATCACCGGCGCGGCGCTGGGCCAAAGTCTGGCAAACTCGGTCCGCAAGAAGCTGTATCCGACGACTGGCACCTCGATCCGGGCTGCGGCGGTGATCTATTCCAACGCCTCAAAAGTGGTCGATGCCTTTGACCGGGGTGTCCTCATCCGCTCGAAAAACGGCTTCTGGCTGGCAATCCCGACACCCGCTGCCGGAAAGAAAGGCGTCGGCAACCAGCGCATCACCCCCGGAGGCTGGGAACAGCGTACGGGTCAGCGCCTGCGCTTCGTCTATCGGCGCGGACAGCCAAGCCTGCTGGTGGCGGAAACCCGGCTGAATTCCAAGGGTCGGGCGGTGGTGTCAAAGTCAAAAACCGGCCGCGGGCTGGTCACTGTGCCGATCTTCATTCTCGTGCCGCAGGTAAAACTGCCGAAACGCTTGAGCCTCGAGGGCCCGGCGCGCGAGGCCGAAGCGCGGCTGCCCGGGCTGATCGTGGCGAATTGGAGGGTGGTTTAGTATCCGGCTTCCCGCTGATGACGGACAGCGAGGATAACTGCCGTCTCACCATCAAAACGATAAAGCGACACATAACCGCTATCGCCAAAGGGGATCAGCCACTCGCGGAACTCTGGCTCCATGTCCTCAACCGGTCTGCCAACACCAGGCTGATCACGCAGAATTTGCATTCCCTCCCGAATCGACTTGGCCGCACGGCGCGCGGCATCGGGGTTCTCGTCGGCAAGGAACCGATACAGACGTTCAACATCCCGCAGTGCCGCGGGCGACCAGATCAGTTGTGGCATTCAGGAACGGCTGCCTCAATGCCCGCTTCGAGTTTGGCGAGCCAGGCATCGGCTTCGTCATGCGTGATATGCTGACCAGTGGCCTGATACTCAGTCCAAGCCTGCAATCCGGCTTGGCGAAACGCCTCGCGCTTCTCTTCGCGCTCCACAAATTGCGAAACCGCTTCGCGCAGCATCCAGTGCGTGGAGCGGTCCTTGGCATCCGCCAGCCGCTTCAGGCGGTCGCGGGTGTCCTGATCAAGCTTAACGGCAACCGGGCGGATGGCGTTCATGGGGCGACTCCGTGTGAGTATTCACAGGTATCACCTTTAGCATGTCAGCGCCCATCCTAGAAGTCACGATTCAGCAAGAGTGTCAAAATGCCAACCACCCGCGAAACCATCCTCACCGCCCTGCACGCGCGGTTGCAGATACTTGCTGCCACGGTCTTGCGCGACGAAGTGCTGCCAGAACGCATTCCGCCCGCCGGGCTGATCATTCTGCGCGACGGCCAGCCGGGCGAGCCCGAGGTCACGCTTTCGCCACTGCGCTATCACTATCTGCACCGGGCAGAGCTTGAGGTGATCGTCCAGACCTCTGGAAACAGGGCCGCAGCTTTCGACACGCTGATCGCGGCCCTTGGGTCCGCATTCGCCACCGACCGCACCCTTGGCGGGCTTTGCGATTGGGTTGAGCCCGAGGCTCCGGCCTCGGTCGATCTGCCGGTCGATGGCGCGGTCCCCCTCAAGGCGGCGGTGATCACTGTCGTGCTGCACTACACCACCGCCGATCCGCTGGGCTGACCCCGGCAACGATCCCACCCCCATAATAAGGAGACCTCGATGGCACGTGCACAAGGTGCGCGGGCGCAGATGGCGCTTGCGTATGAGACGATTTACGGCACCCCGCCGGTCAGCGGCTTCAAGCTGATGCCCTTTGCCCGGGCGACGCTGGGGGCGGAGCAGCCACTTCTGGAATCGGAGTTGTTGGGCTATGGCCGCGATCCTTTGGCCCCGATCAAGGATGCGGTCACCGCTGATGGCGAGGTGGTGGTGCCAATCGACGTCGAGGCGTTCGGCTATTGGCTGAAGGCGGCTTTCGGCCAACCCACCACCACTGGCACCACGCCCAAAACCCACTCCTTCCAGTCTGGCAACTGGACCCTGCCCAGCATGGCAATTGAGGTCGCCATGCCCGAGGTGCCGCGATTTGCGATGCACTCGGGCTGCGTGCTGGATAAACTGTCTTGGCAGATGCAGCGTTCAGGTCTGCTGACGGCAACCGCCAAGCTGGTGGCCCAGGGCGAAACCATCGCCGCCGTCACCGCCGCAGGCACGCCAGCCGCCCTGGGGTTGACGCGTTTCGGGCATTTCAATGGCACGGTAAAACGCAACGGCACGGTATTGGGCAATCTGGTCTCGGCCGAGATCACCTATTCCAACAACCTCGACCGGATTGAGACCATCCGCGGCGACGGGCGCATTGACGGGGCCGACCCGACCAAGGCCGCCCTGTCTGGCCGGATCGAAGTGCGATTTGCCGACAACACGCTGGTGACCCAAGCGAGCGACGGTACGCCTTGCGAATTGGAATTCAGCTACAGCCTCGGGGCCAACGCCAGTTTTACCTTCACCGCCCATGCCGTCTATCTGCCGATCCCCCGGATCGAAATCGCCGGGCCGCAAGGTGTGCAGGCCAGCTTTGACTGGGAGGCGGCTAAAGCGGTGAGCCCCGCGCGCATGTGCACCGCCATCCTCATCAACAGCATCGCGAGCTATTGACCATGATCCGACTGAATCTCACCGCCACCCCGCAATGGCTGACGCTCGCGCCGGGCCTGCGTTTGCTGGTTGGCCCGCTGACCACCGCACTCATGGTTTCCGCCCGGGCGGATATGACCATCGAATCCCTGCCGGAAACCGCCAGCACCGAGGAACTAGCGCTGGCCATGGCGAAGGCGGTCGCCCGCCGCGCCATTCTCGAATGGGAAGGTGTCGGCGATGCCGATGGTGATCCCGTCCCAGTTTCACCCGAGGGCATCGACGCCTTGCTCGAAATCTGGCCGGTCTTTGAGGCCTTCCAAACCGGCTATGTGGCGAAAGGCCTGATCCTGGACGCGGAAAAAAACGTCTCCGCGCCCTCGCCGAGTGGTCCTTCGGCGGGGGCGAGCGGTATTGCGCCGCCTGTGCGGGGCCGTGCCCGGACTGCCCCGCAAGACTGAACCGCCCTCACACACGGGATGGCTGGCAGGTCTGGGATCTGGTCGGTCGCCTTGGCGGGCAGTTGCGGGTGATCCCGGGCGCGATACTGGGCTGGGATTTGGGCGCGGCCCTTGCTCTCGCGAGCAGCTTAGGCATCGACACCCTGATCGCCGCGGAACTGTTGCCCGAGATCGAAGCGGTGATGGTGCGCAAACTCAATGAACAGATGGCCGGGGCAGATGGCGGCGCAATCGGGTCGTGATCTATGCGATCCGGGTAACCTTGCACAGAACCTCAATATTCTGTGGTCACGGCGCACACTATCAGACCCGGTCCGCCCGATTACGGTAATCGGTGGCCGATGCCCCCTGCGCGATTCCCTTCAGTGCATCGCGCTTCGGCACCGGGATCAGCAACACGCCAGTGGAATTGGGAATGAAAGCAAAGGTCATCCCAGCCTCCCAATGTCGGGCGGTCCGGATCGCCTTCGGAATCGAAATCTGGAACTTTGCAGAAAGGGTCGCGGTCTCAGACATGAACAAACCCCCTGCAAATCGATGGACCAAACTAAGACCAGCAACCCGCGACAATCAAGGATTCTGAACGATGGCCGAAAAACGCATATCCGTCCGCCTTTCGGCGGTCGGCGGACGGCAGGTGCGCGCCGAGTTGGACGGCATCGGCGATGCAGGGGTCCGTGGCTTTGGCCGCCTGTCGTCAAAAATGGAAATGGCAAATACCCGGCTTGTCGGCTTTGCCCGCAAGGCCGGGATCGCGCTTGCGGCAGTGACGGCTGCTGCCGCCGCCGCGGGTGTGGCGATGATCCGGTCGGGGCTGGAGACCATCGGCGCACAGGCGGACATGGCCGCCTCACTGAAAACCACCGTCGAAAGCCTGCAGGTGCTGACGTGGGCCGGGGAACTGGCCGGGGTTTCAATGGGCGAAATCGAACAAGCCACCAAGAAACTCACGACCCGGCTTTCAGAAGCGGCGGCCGGATCAGGATCGGCAGTTGGCGCCTTGCAGCGGCTGAACCTGACCGCAGCGGAATTGCAGGCCATGCCGTTGGATCAACGCATCGTCGCCATTCAGGACGCGCTGGCGCGTTTTGTGCCCGAGGCCGAACGCGCCGCCGTGGCCTCTGATCTCTTTGGCGACAAGGCGGCTCTGGCGTTTCTGCGCATCGATCCGGCGACGTTGCGCGAAGCGGCGCAGGACGTGCGGGATTTCGGGGTGGCGGTCAGCGACACGGATGCGGCGCAGATCGAACGCACCGGCGATGCGATTGCAAAACTGGGCCTGATCTGGCTCGGCCTGACCAACCGCCTCACGGCTGCCGTCGCCCCGGCGCTGGAAACCGTGGCGAACGCTCTGGCCGACATGGCGCGCAGCACCGGCCCGATCGGCATCGCGATCACCGCGCTCTTCGACAATATCGGGCGGTTGACGACCTATGCCGCCACCTTTGCCGCCATCATGGCCGGGCGCTGGGTCGCCGGGCTTGCCGCGGCGGCACTGTCGGTGCGCGGTCTTGCGACCGGGCTGGTGATCTTGCGCGGGGCGCTGATCCGCACCGGCATCGGCGCGCTGATCGTGGGCGCGGGCGAATTGGTATTCCAGTTCACCAAACTGGTGTCCGGCGCGGGTGGGTTCGGCAATGCCATGGGCCTGCTGAAGGATGTGGTGGTCGAGGTCTGGGAGCGGATCAAGATGGGCGCAATGGCAGCGGGCGCTGCCGCCAGTGCGATGTTCTTCGACATCAAAGCCGATGCGGCCAGCGGCATGCAAAGTGCGATCGAAAGTGTCCTGGGCTTCGGCAATACCGCCGCCAACACCTTTGAGGGCGCCTTCGAGACGATAAAAGCGATCTGGAGTCTGCTGCCCGCCGCCATCGGCGATCTGGCGTCTCAGCGCGGTGCTGCAACAGGGGATCGACCTGCTGCGGCAACGCATTCAGGACGACGATTTGCACCGGACGGCGCTTAAAGCGCTGCTGGATCAGCGCAGCGCCGGGGCGTTTGTCAGCGGCGCCCAGATGGACAA
>JANNWS010000057.1:0-4927 GCA_031408575.1 Rhodobacterales bacterium | reverse complement strand
AACCGCTGCACCGTCGGCACGAACGACGCCGCGTACCGGTCGATGGCGAGGCCGAACACTGCCAGCCCCCAGACCACCAGCGCCAACGCTGCGACCCAGACCACCCGCGGCAACGGCCAGACCCGCAGGATCGCCAGTTGTACCGCGCCATATAGCGCCAGATGGATCATCAGGTAATCCGCCACCAGCACCGGCAGAAACGGCCGATAGACAAACACGGCCACCAAGGGCACCACCACCGCAGGCAGCAGCACGGCGGCCCAGAACCGCCGCACCGGGACGACCGGGCGCGCCGGGCCCACCGGCAACAACCGCGCCAAGGGCCGGAACAGCACCACGATTGCCGTCAGCAGCAAGAGTATCCACAGCCCCGGCTTCACCACCGGCCCCGCGCTTTCCCGCCCAAAGGCCGCGTCCAGCCAGTCGCGCGCCTCGCGCAGGCCAGTCCCGCTGTAAAGGACGCCCACATGCTCGACGCCAGGTGCCACGACCACGCGTCGCGTGACAGCCCCGTCCGTCACCGTTGCCCCCTCGACTGCTGCAGGATCGACCAGCCGCGCCATCGTCTGCGCCGCTGCCCGCAACATCCCCTCCCACTGGCCAGAGATCACCAGAAGCCGCGCAGGCTGCTCTGCCGTCACCGCCTGCGAAAACATCGAGATGCCAACCACCGCATTCACCGCACCATCGGCTATCGCCGCCCTTGCGATGATGTCCGTCGCCATCGAATGCCCCAAGAGCGCCACCCCCGGCCCGACCTCAGGCAGGGCCCGCCCTGCGGCCAGCACCCGCAAAGTCTCATCCACCAGCCGCTGCGTGGTGCCTTCGATTGCGTCCACATTCCCCGACATCGGCACCGGATTGCGGCCATGCCCTTCGAAATCGAACGCCAGAACCGAATACCCCGACTGTGCCAGAGTCAGGGAATAGGCCTGCATCAACTGCCGTGATCCGGCAAAACCATGCGCCACCACCACCAGAGGCCCTGCCGAGGCCGGTTGCTGATATAGCGTTGCAGGCGTTGTTCCCAGCATCATATCGGTGATTGCCAGCCCCGCCCGCCCCCGCTCCAGCATGAACACCGACAGTGCGATGATCCCAAGCGCCAGCACACCGACCACAAAGTTACCCCAACGCTTCACGATGCTGCTCCTGTTCTGCTTGCACCGGACCTAGCCCGCGGGCAGCGCCACGACAATCGGCGCCTCAAGCCAACTTGGCCAGTGGCCGCATCCGCGGCTCGGTCCAACGCGCCACATAGGCCGCCGCGACGCGTAGCAGGCGGTTGTTGAACTGGAAGGGAACTCGCGGTCATGCCCCACCTCGCGCATGAAGAACAGCAACGCGGACATTCGACCTTGGCAAGGGTTCTGGTGCCCCAAATGACGACAAAGCGGGAGGCGGGTCATATCGGGCCGTCAGAAATAGGCGCCTGCCCCATCAACTTCGATCACCACTCCGATGCCGCCCCGATCACGCTGGTAAACCTGGGCTCCCCTTGGGATGTCTGAGGATGCAGAAAGCGCGCGGAAGGTAATTCCGTCAACAACCTGGGTCATCCCGGCTTCGAAAGGTGTGATGACGTTGTTTGCAATCATCAGCGGCAGCAGATCGATGACGGCTTGCGGCGCCAGAACCACCGTGTCGCGCCGCAGCATCCCGATCATGGTGTCAGTGCTCAAATGATCGGGATGCGCACGTGTCAGGATAACGATGTCAGGTCGGCCGAAGCGTCTGTATTGCTCCTGGCTTCCCACCGGATCGATGAAGACCAAAGCTTGATCCAACTGAACAACTGCACTGGCACCATTGATGGTAACGCTCTCGCTGAACGCAACACGCAGGAGGTGGTCCATCGGCCACTTCAGGGCACCATTTGGGTGTTGTTGGACCACCGCTTCAAAGACTGCTGTCGCGGGCCAACCTTCGGCGTGGAGCGCCGTCTGTCCAAGACACGCGATGGCAGCAAATGCGATCATGTTCTTCATTTTCTGCTTTCCATGCGTCATTTCATCAGGGGACATGCGGGGCCTGGTGCAGGCAGGTATGAAACACTCCCCTGTCGGCCATGCAACATCCGAATCCCTTCGGAGGATGAGGTAGTGCGACTTCGGCGAGCTACAATCCGGCCCCTGTCCTCATTCTCGGAGGCGGCCCTTTTATGCACTAAACTCGGACAGGTCGATCTCTGACCAAAGACTACGGGAAGTTCAAATGGGACCCGAAGGCCAACTTTCGCTACATCCCGAATAGCCCGCAGTTTCCAAGACGCCCAGCAGCGTCTGCAATGTATAAATTGACATAGTACTGATGCCTAAACGCTCGGCCACCTCACGCACTGGCAAGGGCGTTGTTGCGCAATTCCCGCCTGAGGCGCGACTTCCCCTTCCCCCTTTGGGTTCATGCCACGCGAACGATCTCGGCAGTGCCGAGTGCTGAGAAGCGGTTAATGAGGGCGATGCGGATCTGGATTTCGGCGGTTTGGCGGTCTGGGTCTCTTGCGGCGATGCGCTCACCGAAGGCCTTCAGGCACCGCATCCGTTGCCCGGCAATGGTTTGCCTACAAACCATGAGAGGGTTCGCCTCGATCCGGCTTCGGGCATGGTATCCGGTCCAGCGCTTCCAGAACGCCCTGCCATAGTGCCGTGTGGCGCGCAGGGTTTCGTTCCGGGCGATTGCTGCCGGGCAATCTTCTTTCCAGGGTCGCCCATTCTTGCGGATCGGGATGATCGCGGTGGCTTGTCGGTCGATGATCGCCGTATGGCAGCGACGGGTGTCATAGGCACCGTCAGCAGTCACCGTGCCGATATCTTCGTCTGCGGGGATCTGGTCGAGCAGTTCCGGCAGCACCGGGCTGTCACCGTCACTGCTGTGCGTGAATTCCACCGCCCGGATGTCCGAAGTGGCCGTGTCCATGGCCAAGTGCACCTTGCGCCATTGGCGTCGGCCCTGAACGCCGTGCTTGCGCGCCTGCCATTCGCCATCGCCCAGAAACTTGATGCCTGTGCTGTCAACGAGCAGGTTCAGGGGGCCATCGGCACGGCGGTAGGGGATCTGGACAGCCAGTGTCTTCTGCCTCCGGCACAGGGTCGTACAGTCCGGCACGGCCCAGTCCAGGTTCGCCATCCGCAACAGGCTGGCCACCATGCCGGTCGTTTGTGGCAAGGGCAGCTTGAACAGAACCTTGATCGCCAGGCAGAACTGGATCGCCGCATCCGAGAACACCGCAGGCCGACCAGGGCTGCCGTCATGCGGCGCCAACCAGATCATCTCCTTGTCCAGCCAGATCAGCAACGAGCCGCGCTTGCACAGCGAAACACTGTAGCTGGACCAGTTCGTCGTGCGATAGCGGGTGAGTGAGGGCTTCGTCATCCCCACCTTCTAACTGAATGGATTCACAGTGTGAATCCTCTCCGTTCAGAGTCGTGCAACAACGCCGGTGATCAGGCGAGAGTTCCGACCATAACAGCTTGATTGCCACTCCAATTGACGCCATGTTATGGCAATGAAGATGGAGCCGCACATGAGTCTCGAAGCCTTTGCCGAAAATGGCCGGTTTGCGCCAAGCCGGATCGCCACCACTCTGCGCACCACGCTGGATGAGGTCGCCCGCACCGTCGGACTTGGCCGCGACGCCGTCATGCGACAGGACCGGATCGCCAGCCCCAAGACCCAGAAGCGGCTGCGCGAGATGGTCGAGATCCTGAACCGGGTCGAGCCACGCTTTGGCTCCGCGCTGATCGCCTATGCGTGGTATCGGTCGGAGCCGCTGGCCGGATTTGGCGGGTTGACCGCGATGCAGCTTGTCCGCGAGGGCCACGCTGCCGATGTGCTGGAGTATATCGACGCGGTCGACGCTGGCATCCACGCCTGACGGATGCACTTCCAAGGTTTTCTCTACCGCGCGCTCAACCCGATCCGCGCCCGCGAACCGCTGTCGGGAGAAGGGGCCCGGCTGCATGGCGGGCGCTTCAACCCCAAGGGCATTCCCGCGCTCTACACCGCGCTGTCGGTGATGACGGCGATCCGTGAGGCCAACCAGATCGGCACGCTTCAGCCGACCACCTTGGTCTGCTACGAGGCCGACATCAACCCGATCTTTGACGCCACGGATTCCGATGCGCTGAGCAACTACGGCATGACGCAAGCCGATCTTGCCGCCGACGACTGGCGGACGCGGATGCGGACGGAGGGCAAGGCCCCGACCCAGATCCTCGCAGAACTGCTGATTGCGGATGGCTTTGCCGGGCTGCGGGTGCCGAGCTTTGCCAAAGGGGCAACCGGCGAAGATCTAAACTTGGTGCTCTGGGTCTGGGGCAGCACGCTTCCCGCCAAACTGGTGCTGATCGACGACGAAGGGCGCTTGCTGCAATAGCGATGCTCGCCGGGTTGCACGCTCAGTGCAGCATATCCGCCAGTCCCAGCCCTTCGAACGCCGCCTTTATCGCCGGGTCAAAGCCAGGATCGATCCGGGCCGGGCCGTAACCATGCGCCCGGTTCCAAGCATCAATCTCGCGCAGTTCGGCAGCGAATTCTTCGGGCGACGCGGCCTCCTTCAAGGTGGTGTCGCCCTCACAGTAGTTGAAGATCAGAAGTCGGTTCGGGTTGGCCCACGTCCCGAAATATGCCGCGTCCTGTGCCGTATCGACCTGCGCCCAGCCCTATTCATAGCTGCAGAGCCCGAAATCATACAAATACCGATCGCCGGGGCAAAGCTCGCGGGTGATCTTCATGCTGGCACCTGCGCACGGGCGGTGATGGCGATGACGCAAAGGTCGCGGTAGCGCGCCATGGCCTTCGGGCTCGATGAGACCGGGTTGATCTCGAAAGCCTGCAGGGCCGCGATGTCGCCCGCCTCGGCCAAGGCAACGATCTGGGCCAGCTTGGCGCGGAACCGGGCGTGGGTCGGCTTGGAGAAGTCCGGCGC
>JANNWS010000056.1:0-9043 GCA_031408575.1 Rhodobacterales bacterium | reverse complement strand
TGGCGGCCTACAACTTCGCCCGCAGGCTCAAGACCCTCAGCGGCCTCACCCCCTACGAATACATCTGCAAAATCTGGACATCAGAGCCAGATCGATTCATCCTCGACCCGATCCACCAGATGCCGGGAATGAACAACTAGGCTTTTGCTTCCCGCCGCCATTGCAGTGGAGATTTACCATGGTGTATTTTGAAGGCCCTCCCAAAGGCCGACTCTGACGTATAGCCGATCTCCGAGATGAGCGAGCTGATGGAACGGCTTTGCCCGCGAAGTAAATCCGCAGCAAGATCAAGCCGCCATGTGTTCAGATATGAAATCGGACTTTGCCCGATCACTTGCAGAAAACGGCTGGCAAAGACGGAGCGCGACATTCCTGCAATGCCCGCAAACTCGGTCAAGGTCCAGTTCCGGGATGGATCATCCTGTATGACCGCCAAAACGCGGCCGATGCGCGGGTCAGCGGCTGACGAAACCCAGCCCTGACCCAGTTCAGACGAACTTGCCCAACTACGCAGGGTTCGGATGAACAGCAAATCCAAGAGCCGCGAAATCATCGCCGTCGAGCCTGCATCACCATGTGCAGCCTCGAACGCCATGAAGGCGCAACAGACATCCACCCATTCATGGCTTTGGTGCCCCGGTCTTTGCAGCAGGATGACATCGGGAAGCGCACCCAGAAACCGTGCGGCAAAGATGCTGTCGAAATCAAACTCACCACGGATGAACTGGGCTTGCTCATCATCGGCATTGGCCAACTGATGCGGCGCCCCGCGCACCATCAAGACGACATCACCCGAGCGAACCCTTGTCTGAGTGCTTCCCCGAAGCAGGTCGACCGCGCCCTGCTGCAATACATAAATGCAGGGTCTGCTTTCCGCATACTCAACCCTGCTGCCCAGTACCCCCGTGGCAACGGACTTGCCGCACAGCCGCAGCATGTCCAGCACCTTGGAAAAGGAATCCTGGCCAAGCGCGTGGGTGGCGGACGATGAGACTATGGCTTTGGGACTTTCAGCACAAAAAACAGGACTAAACCTACTTTAGTCCCTGCGATCGGCGAGGCAATATCAAACCTGCAAAGAGGGATCAAAATGTCGAAAACCATCATGTTTGTTCACGGAGCCTGGGTCACGCCCGACAGCTGGACGCCATTCAAAACCTATTTCGAAGCGCGGGGATATACCTGTGTCGCGCCGTCCTGGCCCTATCTGGATCAGCCGGTCGCGGTGCTGAAGCGGCGTATCGATCCGGCATTTTCGGATATGGCCATCAAGAAGCTGGTCGATCACTATGCCGCGAAAATCCAGACGATGGCCGAGCCGCCCATCCTGATTGGCCATTCCTTTGGGGGTTTGATCGTGCAGCTATTGCTGGATCGCGGTTTGGGTCAGCTCGGGGTGGCGATAGACGCCGGTCCACCGCGCGGCGTGCTGCCAAGCTGGAACGCGATCAAATCTGCGGCGCCAGTGCTGCTGTCCTGGGCAGGTTGGCGCAAGCTGCACACCATGTCGTTCAAGAATTTCAGCGAAACCTTTGCCAATGGTCTGGCTCCGGACGCGATGCGCGCAGCCTATGACGACCATATCGTCCAGGCGCCCGGGCGCATCTATTTTCAGGCGGCACTTGGCCTCGGTAACGGGTTGAACTTTGCCAACCCGAAGCGTGCGCCGTTGCTGCTGATCTCTGGCGATGACGATCTGACCTGCACGCCGTCAATGGTTGCGGCGATGTTTCGCCGTCACCAACGCTCAAAGCGCCCCGTCGCAAAGTTGGACTTTCCGGGCCGCAGCCATTGGTTGATCGCCGCTCCAGACTCAGATGATGTTGCCAGCGGCATTCTGAACTGGCTTTCGGAGCACGAAGCAGGGGTCAGCAGGTAAGACATAAGGGCATCTCGTTTTTTCCTTTCCCTTTCGCCCGGCGCTGGCTCGGCAGCCTGAGATTGGCAGCCTGAGATTGGCAGGATGCTGGCGTCTGCATGACGCCAAGACATTAATGCCATTTACTCAAGTGAACGGTAGTTTTTCCAGCGTTAGCAGTGCCAAATCCCTGTCGGGGCTTCGTCAATTTACACTGCCGACTGCTTGGTGAGGTCGCTACTTCTCACCGGCCCCTTTTGTCTGCTACCGACCAAACCACCGACCCGATGGTCAGCAGCGCGCCGATCACCGGTTCGAGATCGGAAGCTTGGACAAGCCCCTTCGCGACGAGGGCGGTGCCAGCGACGGTCAGGATTTGGCGGACAAGTGCGAGGATTGCAGGTTCCAGCATGGTGTTCTCCTGTTCAGACTTCATTGGTGGTGGTGAGGAATTCGCCCGGCTTCATGGTTGGCAGTCGCTGGGGGCGGGGCGGGTAGGTCACGGGCCAGCGCGCGCCCAAAAGGCGGGACTTGGCGATGCGGGCGATGGTGACGGCGTCAGACTGGTTGCCGCCCAGCACGTAGAAGTGAGCATCGTCTTGACCCACGGCGAGGCCGACATGGCCGCCGGAGCCGCGCGCGAAGACCAGCACTGCGCCGGTGACCGGCTTGGTGTCGCGCCCGAACAGCAGCCAGTTGCGCGCCCAATATGGGTTGGTGCCCAGCGCGCCGAGCAGAGGCTCGTCGGGCAGGCCCATGCGTATGCAGGTCTCGACGAAATCGCCGCACCACGGGTTTTGGAAGGATCGCCCAGATTGCGGCCGTCGCGCTTCAACCAGTCCATCAGCCAGCTGCGGTCGCGCGCTTCGTAGCGGCCGAGCGCGGTTTTCGCCTCGGTGATCCACGGCAATTGGCCCTGCGGCGACAGTGAGGCCGGGCGACCGTTTGCCGCGATCAACTGCCGGAGCGCACGGGCAGTTCGGACGCCCCAGCGGCCATCAATCGTGCCGGGGCGATTTCCAAGTTTGTCCAATCTGCTCTGGATCCGGCGGATGGCGTCGTCAGAGTCTGTCTGCATGGGATCGCTCTTTCTTCCCGGCGTCGGGCAACAAAAAACCCGCCGTGGAGGCGGGTCGGGGTGGATGGATGGAGAGGGCGGGATCAGGGCCGCTGCGCCAGTTCCCGCAGAAGGGTGTTGGTCTCGCGGGCTTGCTGTTTTAACTCGTTGATCGAGACCGACAGGGCATCAAAGCGGGTAGAGGTGATCGACCCCAGCCGTTCAAAGTCGAGGGTGACGTCGAGCGTGTCGCTGTCAAAGCGCACCGGCACATCGAATCCGAAGCCTGCCGTGATCGCGACGCCTGCGCCCGGGGCGGCGCCGAAAGTGACGCTGCCAGTCGTGTTATCGACACTCCAGCCCGACATCTGCTCGCCGCCGTTCAAGGCGAGGCGGATGCTGCCCGCGACCGGCTTTGCGATGGCGCGGGTCCAGCTTTGCGCGCCGGAGGTGTACCGCTTCAGAAGGGCGAAGGTGGTGACGGCACTATTGCCGGTGCCGATGGGCTGGTCCGTGGGGGCCGCCGCGAGCGACGGCAGGCATGATTTGTAGTCCGCCCAGTCCTTGAAGCGAAACCCGTGCAGGCGGCCATTGCGTGCCTCGAAGAACGCCACGACCGCCGCCAGATCATCAGCGCGGCGGATGCCGTAGGAGGCGTCATAGCGCCGCCGCAAGTCTGCCCAGGAGCCGTTACGCTCCTCGTCGCCGGAGGCCATTTCCACGATCTGCGTGCGCCGTTCCGGCCCGCCCCGCGCGCCGCGGCTGATGTTGTCGGGGAAACGCACCTCGTTAAATGCATCACATGCCCCTCCGGCCGACGGACACCGCGCGGGCGATATCGGCTGCGACCTGTGTCCGGGATTGCCGGAAGCTTTCAGCATCGCGCGCCATGATGGTGACGTTGACAGCGGGGGCGCTGGACTGACCTTGGCCGTATCCGGCGGCCTCGCGGCGCGACAACACCCGCTCACCGCGCTGAAGGATGGCAGGCACCTCGTCCGGTTTCAGCCCGGCCCAGCCGCCGCTATGCGTGCGCGGTGCATTTGCGAAGGCCATGGCTGGTACCATGCGGCGGCCCCCCGCCATGCCGACGGTGCCGCCGGAATGCAGGATGTCGGCAAACAACCCGCCCGCGCCGCCCAGTGCGCCCGACAAGGCATTCGCGATCGGCCCCAGAATGAACCGCCTTGCCGCCAATTTCGCCAGATCGGCGATCATCGACGTGACGAGGCTTCGAAAGTCCAGCTTGCCTGTTTTGACGAACTCGGCGACAGCATTTTCGGCGCTCTGGAATGCGCCGACCATCGTCTGGCCGATATCGCTACCAACATCGCGCGCCTTGGCGGCATAGTCAGCGAGCGTGGCAACAGCGGCCGCCCAGCCGGTTTTCGCAGCTTCGGCCCCATCGGCCGCAGCCGCGCCCGCACCACCTGCGGCACGCCCAGCCGTAGTGACCGACTCGTCAAACTGGTCGGCGGCATCTGCAGCAACTTCAAGCGCTGCTTCGCCTTCGGTTCCGGCACTGGCGACCGCAGCCTGCAAGGCCTGCCAACTGGCCAGCGGTGCCAGCGCCCCGGCCGCCAGATCACTGGCCGCCGTGCGGTAGGTGTTGGCTGAGGTCAGGGCGTCGCGGGCGATGTCGTTCAGCCCCAAGTCTGGCACCGCCAGAGGATTGTCCTCAAAGGCCCGGTCAAACGCCTCTTTCGCCGCCGTTCCGGCTTGGGTGGCCGCCCCGACGAATCGGTTCTCGATCTCGCCAAGGTCCAGATCGCCCAGGAGCGTGATGCGGCGTTCCGAGCCCAGCGCTTCGAGTCCTGAATTGACACCTTCAATAAAGCCGTTGATCCGTGTGACCACGCCGTTCAGCATGCTTTCCATACCTTCGATCAAGCCGTTCGCCGCTTGGAACGCGAGATCGCCAATCGCGGCGGGCAAGAGACCCCAGATTGCCTTGATCGCCTCGAAGGCGCCTTGATACGTGTTGGCGGCAGTGTTGCCGAAACCCACCACGCTTTCGATCGCGCTTTGCATGCCGCTGGCCGGCATCGGCGTTGATGTCGAAGAACATCGCTGTGGCGGCCGCCCCTGCAGCGGTGGCACCCATCTTGATCCGTTCCCAGACTTCGACCACGACGTCCTTCAGCAGCCCCATCGCATTGCCGAAGCCGCCCGCGCCCGAGACAAGCTTGGTGAACTGGAACACCAACTCACCCGCGCCAACGATGAGCGCGCCGATCCCGGTGCGGATCAGGGCACCCCGCAAGATCACGAGCCCGGTGGCAAGGCCGAGCACCGATAGGGCAGCCGCGGCCAACCCTGCGACCCAGCGCCCGGCCATGACGGCGGCGAAGGTGGCGGCATAGGTGGTCTGCCGCCCGATATTGTCGAAAAGCGCAGTGATCGCGATGCAGATCGGGCCGGTGCTGCGCGCCATGTCAACCAGGGCGTTGGCCACGACCTCCAAAGCCGGGGCGACGGCAGCGGTCAGCCGGTTGGTGAGGCCGAGCCAGATTAGACCCAGCTTTGCGATCGCGTCGCCAGTGCGTTCGATCTGTGCCGCATCCGTATCGCTGACCGCCACCCCGAAATCCCGCACATCCTGCGCCGCCTCGCGCAGGGTGGCGGGATCAATGCGCAGGAAGGCCAACGCCGCTTTGTCGCCGAACAGATCGGAAGCCACGGCTGCACGTTCGGCCTCGGGCACAAAGCGGCTCAGCGCTTCTTGGATGGCCACAATACGCTGATCCAGAGGCATGGCCTGCAATTCTGCCGCCGTCAAGTTCAGCCGCTGCAAGGCACCCACGGCCGATCCCGATCCCGCTGCAGCCTCGTGAAGCCGCGTCGTCAGCTTCTTGGTGGCCTGTTCAATCTCGCCCATCGAGACTCCGGCCAGTTCCCTGGCCCATGTCAGCACCTGCAGGCTTTCGACGGTGGTTTTCAGCGAGGCGGCCATGTCGGCTTGTGCGCCGATTTTCTCCAGCCCTGACCGGATCATCGCCACACCAGCAGCGGCGGCGGCGGCCGTCACTGCCGCAAGTGCGATCCCGGCCTTGCGGGCAAAGCCAACAAGCCGTGTGTTCGCCATTTCCATTTCCGTGGAAAGGCGGCCAAAGCCACGGGCCCCGGCATCGCCGATCCCTTCCAACTCGGCGCGGACCTGCCGTCCGCCGACCGCCGAAAGGCGGACGGATACGCGTTTTTCTGTCATGGCTCAGCGTCCTTGAAATTGCGGTGCGTTTGTCTTACGTTCGACGCATCGATATATGGATGGTATGATCATGTCCGAGACCGCTACGCTTTCCTCGAAGTTCCAGATCTCGATCCCGAAAGCGATCCGGAGCGCCCAACACTGGGAAGCCGGGTTGACTTTTGCTTTCATTCCGAAGGGCACCGGCGTACTACTTGTGCCGGTCCCGCAACGTGATGCGCTCAAGGGCCTCGCGCGCGGGGCCTCGGCGGCCGAGTATCGTGACCGCGCGGACCGGTTCTGATGATCCTCGTCGATACTTCGGCCTGGATCGAATGGCTGATCGGTTCGCCAACCGGGGAAAAACTGACCGAACATCTGCCGGATCAGATTGACTGGCTGGTTCCGACCATGGTGCAACTGGAACTGGCAAAATGGCTGACCCGTGAGGTCGGCGAGGACAAAGCCGATCAGGTGATCGCCTTCACGCAGGTCTGCCAAGTCGTACTGCTCGACACAGAAATCGCCCTCGCGGCCGCAGATGCGTGCCGGGTCCACAAACTCGCCAGCGCCGATGCCATTATCTTTGCGACGGCGCGGGCGCAGGGTGCGACGCTGCTGACCTGCGATCGCCATTTCGGCGGGCTGCCCGGCGTCACTTTGGTCGAGAAAATTAAGACCTGACTGCGGGCCCGTCATTTCCGACGATCTGTTCATTCAGTTTGCGCACCATCACCGCCTCGATCGCGGGCAGCAGCTCCGCGGCGATCAGAGTGTCGATGCCCAGCGCTTGGGCCAGTGTCAGGGCGGCGCCCATGTCGCAACCGAGCACCGCGCCGGAGATCACCCGCAACTGCCCGCCAAGTCGACCGACCAGATCCCAGATCTGCCAGCCGTCCTGTGTTTGCGGGCGGTTCAGTCTTGCGGGGCAGTCCGGGCACGGGCCCGCGCAGGCGGCGCAATACCGGTCGCCCCGCCGAAGGACCACTCGGCGAGGGCGCGGAGACGCTTTTTTCCGCGTCTAGGATCAGGCCTTTTGCGACGTATTGGGTCTGGAACGCCTCGAAGACCGGCCAGATTTCTAGAGCGCGTCGCGTTCATTTGGGTATGTATCCTGCGACTTTGAAGTAATTCAGGCATTCTTTCTCGGTGAACAGGTCGCAGACGGTGCCGACGGCTTTCCAGAGGTCACCGTAGGTGCGGGCGGCGGCTTTGCGGAGCAGGGCCTTGAGTTTGGCGAATATGAGGGCGTGAACGCCACCGGTCCGAGAGAGCGCCCGATTGATTTCGATCGGGTTGAGGTCCGGGCTGCAGGCTGGCAGGGGCAGGAACCAGCAGCCGATGTCGCGGAGCACCTGCGCGGCTTTGGGGCTTTTGTGGCTGGACAGATTGTCCAGAATAATCAAATCGCCGGGCTGCAGGGTGGGGGCCAATTGGGTCTCGATGTAGAGGTCGAAGAGGTCCCGGTTGATCGGACCGTCGATCACCCAAGGGGCATCCAGGCGGTCGTGGCACAGGGCGGCGATGAAGGTCTGGGTGTGCCAGTGGCCGAAGGGCGCGTGATCGACCAGTCTCTCGCCGCGCGGGGCCCAGCCGGTGGTCTTGGCCATGTTGATCTTGACCGAGGTCTCGTCAATAAACCCGATTCGCGTCAATAGGTTGGCCATGAAGGGCTGACGCTTTGTGATCCAGATATGCCGGGACGCCGCCACGTCGGGACGCCTCTGTTCGGCCGCCTGAAGGTCTTTTTTTATGCGTCAGCCCGAGGTCGCGCAACAGCCGCCAGACTGAGCCGCGATGCACTTGCGTCCCATGCGTCGCGGCAATCTCGGCGGCCAGAGCGGCGGCTGTCAGATCCCGCTTCTCGCCGATCCAGCGGGCGACCCAGTCCCGCAAGGCGGACAACTTGCCATACCCGCCGCCGTTGCCCTGTGCTTTCGGCCCAAGACCCCCAGTCGCCACCTTCAGCTTGACCATGTCGTTGACGAACTTGACCGACACCTTGAACCGCACCGCCGTCGAGCGATGCGTGTTCCCATCCGCCACATGATCCACAACCCGCTGCCGAAGCTCTATAGGATGCGGCTTGCCCATACTTCACCCCCATATCTGCCTCCAGACAGGGAATCACAGATCGGGCTACTTGGGAATCCTGAATCGCGATGAGCGAGACGTGCTCTAGAGGGGCGTTGATGCCCTCTGGCGAAACCGGGACTGAATTTCCATCTTCATTACCCACGCCCTCCCATTCCAGAATGGCCCGGCGAGCAACGGCTTTCGCCATGGCCAGCGCCAGTTCCTCGGCGCTGGCGGTTTCCGGCAAACTCTCAATGGCCATGTCCGCCCAGGCAGACACCATCAAGGCGGTGGTCAGCGAGCCAACCAGCAGGCGCAGGCCGGGGGCGAGGTCCAGCCATTGCGGGGTGGCGGTCAGGTTCAATCGGATCATGATCAGTATCCTGCGAGGGTGTTGACGAGAACGGCGGTGCACATGCGGGCGGGGCTGGTGGCCTTTGCGGCCTGCCAGTCAAAGCTGGCCTGCACGCCTTGCGGCCCTGCGATTTCGATCCGCGGGATCGGCAGATAGACAGCGTGCGCGGTGAAGGTGAAACTCGCGTTCGCCCCGAGGTTGTAGTTGAACTCCAACTCGCAGGGGCTGCCGTCGATCGCCTGTGTTACAAGCGTGCTGTCGGCAAAACGCACTTCGATCCGTCCGGACAGCGCGGCCTTGGTCGGGTCGGCGCCGTCGATGCGGCCATCGCCGCGGATGGTCTCGATCCGGTCGAGGTTGTTGGAATAGCTGTCGCGTCCCGGCAGGTTACGGGGTGATTTGACGAAGAGATGGGGGTGGGACTTGTGCCAGTCTTTCATGGCCTGCATTGGGGTTCGGCTCCCAAGGACTGACTGCGGCAATTGCGTGTTGTAGAGTGCAACGTATCGC
>JANNWS010000055.1:0-23266 GCA_031408575.1 Rhodobacterales bacterium | reverse complement strand
GGTCACAACATCCGAAAGATTCTGGCCCACCTCAGGGCTTTGCTTGCGCTGATCATCGCCGCAGTCTGGGCAATCCTTCTTCGGACAAACCTCGCTCAGCAGACCACCAAAACAGCATGAATGCGTTGTTCAGGACGAACTGAATACCAGGCTGGAGCGGCCGCTGGAGCCGTTCAAGCTGATGGCGCGGCAGGACATGATCGTGCGGCTTTGCTATGATCCGGGCGTGATGCAGGCGGTTGTTGAACATGCCCGCCTGACCGGCGTGCCGGAGAGTGTCGCGTTTCAGCAGGCCCGCTCCTATGCGCGCGAGATTGTTCCCAGTTTTTCGGCCACGGTCTATTTCGGCTTTGCGATCCGCGCGGCTCGCTGGTTGAGCCAGCTTTTCTATAAGGTGCGGTTGGGCCGGGTGGATAGTGCCATTGCCCGCATCGACCGCAGCGCCACGGTGATCTTCGTGATGAACCACCGCAGCAACATGGATTATGTGCTGGTGACCTGGCTGGTGGCTGACCGGTCGGCGATTTCCTATGCGGTGGGGGAATGGGCGCGGGTCTGGCCGCTGTCGGGGCTGATCCGGGCGACGGGGGCATATTTCATCCGGCGCACGGCGCGCAGTGTGCTTTATCGGCGGGTGCTGGCGCGATATGTGCAGATGGCGACAGCGGAAGGCGCGACGCAGGCGATCTTTCCCGAAGGCGGGCTGTCGCTGGATGGGCGGGTCGGGCCGGCCAAACTGGGGTTGCTGGGTTATATCGTGGCGGGGTTCGACGCGGACGGGCCGCGCGATGTAGTGTTCGTGCCGGTCGGCCTGGCCTATGACCGGGTGATCGAGGACCGGATGCTGGTCGAAGCGGGGCAAACCGGCGTGCGACGATTCCGGGCGCGGCCGCTGTCGATCCTGGGTTTCATCTGGCGCACGGCCTGGCGCAAGGTCCGCGGTCGGTTTCCGGGGTTCGGGTCGGCTGCCGTGGCCTTTGGCGCGCCCCTGTCCTTGCGCGCGCTGCTGGCCGAGCAGCCTTTTGCAATGCCCGAAGCGCAGACCGCGGCGCTGGGCCTGCGCCTGATGGCCGCAGTGGGCCACAGCGTGCCGGTGCTGCCGGTGCCACTGGTGGCGACGGCTTTGGCCGATGGCCCGGTGCCGCGCGCCGTTCTGGCCGCAAGGATCGAGGGGCTGATCGCGCGGCTGACGGCGGACGGGGCGGCGATGGAACTGCCCGAGGGCGGGGCGCAAGGGGCGATGACCGAAGGGCTGCGCGTGCTGGTGGCGCGCGACATCGTCGAGGAAACCGCAGGCGCGCTGCGCCCGGCGGCGGGCAAGGGGCCGCTGCTGGCATTCTATGCGGGGTCGGTGCAACAGCGCCTGCAACCCACATTGCCGCCCGCATGAGGTCACAAACCGGCCCCCATGGTTTGCTATTCAGGTGGCAGTTGCCGTAACGGAAGATTTACGCGCCGGTCCCCGAGGGCCGGCCTTACAGCAAGGAAACACACAACATGCAGGCACGACAGTTTATCCGCACCACGCTTGCCATCGCTTTGGCGCTGGGCTTTGCCCATCCGGCTGCGGCGCTGGACCGCCGCGTGACGATCGTGAACGACACCGGGTTCACCATCACCCGTTTTTACGGATCGAACAAAGGCACCGACAGCTGGGAAGAGGACATTCTGGGCGAAGACGTACTGCCGTCGGGGTCGAATGTGTCGATCAACTTCGACGATGCAACGGGCTACTGCGTGTATGATTTCAAAGCTGTCTTCGAGGATGGCGACGAGGTGGTGCAAAAGGGCGTCAACGTCTGCGAGACGGGCAAGTTCACGTTTCGCTAGGTCCGGTCGCGGGTGAGCGCCGCTTATCTGTCAGGCTGATCCGGGCAAGCGGCGCCGCATAAAATTGCTGCGATGCAGCAGACATAAAATTACAAAAACTGCACGTTATGTATTGCATTATTACTTTACTGGCCGTATTTCTCGACCAAGCACACGCCGATTCTGCGGCGCGGCATCCGTTTTTCAGAGAGGTTCCCCGCATGGCCTTGGATATCCGGCAGACCATCACCGCCTATGATGCGCCGAAAAAAGACCTTTATGCGATGGGCGAAATGCCCCCGCTGGGCCATGTGCCAAAGCAGATGTACGCTTGGGCGATCCGGCACGAGCGGCATGGCAACCCAGATACCGCGATGCAACTCGAGGTGGTCGATACCTGGGCCATCGACAGCCATGAGGTGCTGGTTCTGGTGATGGCAGCGGGAGTGAATTACAATGGTGTCTGGGCAGCGCTTGGTCAGCCGATCAGCCCGTTCGACGGCCACAAGCAACCCTATCACATCGCAGGTTCTGATGCGTCCGGCATCGTCTGGGCGGTGGGCGACAAGGTGAAACGCTGGAAGGTGGGGGATGAGGTTGTCATTCACTGCAATCAGGATGACGGCGACGATGAAGAGTGCAACGGCGGCGACCCGATGTATTCCCAGAGTCAGCGCATCTGGGGTTATGAGACCCCGGATGGAAGTTTTGCGCAGTTCACCCGCGTGCAAGCGCAGCAATTGATGCCGCGCCCGCGGCATCTGACGTGGGAAGAGTCGGCGTGTTACACGCTGACACTGGCCACCGCCTACCGCATGCTGTTCGGGCATGAGCCGCATGACCTGAAGCCGGGGCAGAACGTGCTGGTCTGGGGGGCGTCGGGGGGCCTTGGATCTTATGCGATCCAGCTGATCAATACGGCGGGCGCCAACGCGATCGGGGTGATTTCTGAAGAGGACAAGCGCGACTTCGTGATGGGCCTTGGCGCAAAGGGGGTCATCAACCGCAAAGATTTCAAGTGTTGGGGGCAGATGCCGCAGGTCGGCACGCCGGAATACAATGACTGGCTGAAAGAGGCCCGCCGCTTTGGCAAGGCGATCTGGGAGATCACCGGCAAGGGTGTGAACGTGGACATGGTGTTCGAGCATCCGGGCGAGGCCACATTCCCCGTCTCGGCGCTTGTCTGCAAGAAGGGCGGCATGGTGGTGATCTGTGCCGGAACCACCGGATTCAACTGCACCTTCGATGTGCGCTACATGTGGATGCACCAGAAACGTCTGCAGGGCAGCCATTTTGCGCATCTGAAGCAGGCGGCGGCGGCGAACAAGCTGATGGTGGAACGCAGGCTGGATCCCTGCATGTCGGAAGTGTTTGCTTGGTCCGAGTTGCCCGAACCGCATATGAAAATGCTGCGCAACACCCACAAGCCGGGTAACATGGCCGTGCTGGTGCAGGCCCCGCGCACCGGGTTGCGGACGTTTGAGGATACGTTGGAAGCGTCACGCGGGTAAGGGCCTGCGTGGGTGCAGCCTGCAGTCGCAACAGAGGCACCGGATCAGGTCCGGGGCTTTTTGATGTGCAATTATGCCTTGGGCTTGCCGCCGATTGTCGGATGCCACCAATTCGGGAGGCCGCCCACATAAGACTGTGCTTGCGGGGCAAGTTCCTTGCGCTTGTTTGCATCGAAACTGCCCAGCATCAGTGTCACCACGGGGGCATCGTCGATTGCGCCCAGAGTGCTGCCGCAGACCGTGCAGAAGGCGCGGGACGATCTGTCTGAAGAGCGCCACATCGCCGGGGGGCCGCCGGGGCCGTTCCAATCGACGCGATCACGCGGAAATTCTACCCAGGCCACCGTAAGCGCGCCGGAATGGCGCTGGCACATCTTGCACGAACAGGCGTGGGGCGAGCCGGCCGGTCCGGTTGCGCGGAACCGGATATGGCCGCACAGGCACCCGCCGTCATGGACCTTGTTCTTTGCCATCCCGCGTTCGTCCAAACCCTGCGCTGTGCCACTGCTATCCGGACTGCCGGCGGTGATGATCTGCCCGGGGTTGCGGCGGTTTTCTGCTGTTGCTCACTTGGCATCAACATTCTGAATAATGCCCGAATATCCCTTTACTGGAAAGGTGTTACAGTTACCCGCCCAAACAGCGGAGGCGTTCGGTGACATATGCGGCATGATTGGATCATTGATGTTCTTTCCGACCTGCGCAGTTATGCGCTGAAGAACGGGTTGCCCGAGCTTGCCGCCGAGGTCGAGGCGTGTTTGCGCGTAGCACGCACCGAGATTGCCGCGCCAGGTCATGACCCCGGAGAGCCCGAGGGCGGCGCCGGCGGCGGGATGCCCCCAGGGGGCCGTCCGCACTGATCCATCCGTTTGATTTGGTGCGGTTTGTGCGGGTGAAACCGGTATCCCCGGTTGGTGCGAATGCCTATGGTCGCGGCATGCAGATGACGTTGCCCCCCCTTTCCGAAGATCAAGCCGAAGCCTGGGATCGTCTGGCCCATCAGTTGGCCGGGATGGGTGTCGACTTGCACGACGGCATGTTGACGCCGCAGGCCGAAGGCAAGGCTTCGGTTCTGGCCGTGGTCGGCAAGGCAGGGTCCGGTAAGACGATGCTGCTGGCCGGTCTATACCGAGCGCTGAAGGACGCCGGCGTCGATGTGATCTCGGGCGATTTCGAGGGGCGCAGGCGAAAGGATCGCCGCACGCTTGCCATTCTTGCCCCGACGAACAAGGCAGCCTCGGTGCTGCGCTTGCGCGGGGTTCCGGCGACCACGATCCACCGCATTCTTTACACCCCGGTTTACGACCCGCAATTTGAACGTATTGCGGAGTGGCTGGCCGGGACTGCCCCGCGCCCCGAAGTAGAGGGGCTGACCGAGTTGCAACTGGACCGGGCGAAGGCGTTCTATGATGCCGTGCCGTCGATTCCAGGGGCGCTGGCATCGGCGGGGTTGCGGGGATCGGATTTCATCAAGGGCTGGAAACGGCGTGAAGAGGGGCTGGATATCGGGCTGGTGGACGAATCCTCGATGCTGGATGAGCGGCAGTTTGATGATCTGCGCGAGATTTTCCCGACGCTGATCCTGTTTGGCGATCCCGCCCAGCTTGCGCCCGTGGGCCAGTCGGGCGAGATGGTGTTCGACAAGCTGGGGGCGGCGCGCAAGCTGGTGCTGAACCGCATCCACCGACAAGCCGAGGATAACCCGATCCTGGACCTGGCGCATGCGCTGGGTGACCCCGACATCGGGTTCGAGGCGTTCGAGCGGCTGGTGGAAGACGCGGCGGCGCGCGACCCGCGCGTGATCGTGGCGCAACGGGTAAACTCGGATCTGATGGCGCGCTCGCCGGTGCTGGTGTGGCGCAATGTCACGCGCATCCGGTTGATTACTGCTTTCCGTCAGGCGCAGGGCGCGCCCGATACCGAGTTGATCCCCGGCGAGCCGCTGATTTGTGACGGGATCGAACTGCCGCTGAAGCACCGCAAGAAGCGCATCGATCTGGAGGCGCGGGGCCTGATCAAGGGGGCGCAGGTGATCTACCTCGGCCCCGGATCGAAGGACGGCTTTGCCCGCCTGCACGTGGTGGGCGCAGAGGAGCCGCAGGTTTCGGCCGCCGCCATCATCAAGATCGAAAAGCCGGATGAGGCAGAGCCGTTCATTCCCTCGGCCGCGCGGATGGGCGCTGCGTTTTTGCATGGCGCGGCGGTGACGATTCACAAGGCGCAAGGCTCGCAATGGGAAGATGTGCAGGTTTTTGCGCCCGATCTTTACGCAGCAGCACAGGCCGGGCGGACCGAGGCGGGCGTGCCGCTATGGAAGCGGCTGGCCTATGTCGCAATCACGCGGGCCGAACAGCGGCTGCACTGGATCGTGCGCAACCGGCTGGCGCTGCCGACGGTGCCGCTGGGAACCGACGATCTGCCGCAGAAACCTTCCGCACTGAGCCTCGAGTCGGCCTCCCCACCCTGATTGCCCGCGAAGAATGGCGGTTGCAAAATTCTTCGAAGAGTTTTGCCAAGAGTTTTGGAAAACTCTTGGGGTTCGCGCGGGCGACAGTGCCGCGCCCGATGCAGGGGGCGGTACAGCGCAGCTTGGCTTGTGTGAGGGCGCGCTTTAGGCTGCGCTGCAAGCCAGGAAGGATTTGCCCATGCGCTGCGTTTTCGTCCAGTTCCGCTGCACTCCCGGAAAGACCTACGAAGTTGCCACTGCGATCTATGACCGCGAAGTGGTTTCGGAATTGCATTCCACATCGGGCGAGTATGACCTGATCGCCAAAGTCTATATTCCCGAGGATGAAGATGTGGGCCGGTTCCTGAGCGACCGGCTGTTCGATGTCCCGGACATCATCCGCACGCTGACCACGATGACGTTCCGGGCGTTCTGAGGATGGGGTGGCAGGCAGGGGGTCGATAGGTGCCTGAACCAACTGCGAACCACCGGCTGGCCCTTGGGTATTTTTGCCGAAAAGAAGCCGTGAAGGGTCAGGCGCGCAGGAAGCGGAACGCAGCGGAGGCGCCCCAGCCTGCGGCGACCGCTATGGCGAGCGACAAGAGGCCATAGATCAGGGGCTGGTTGCGGGCAAGGTTGGTCAGCCAACGCTCCAGCCCTTCCTTGCGCACGTCGATCGAGCTTTCCAGCACGTCGATGACTTTGCCGTCGCGCGTAAGGAAGATGCGGACGCGGTAATCGCCTTCGGTCAGATTGGCGGGCAGGGCGACATCGGCGCGAAAGAGCGTGGCTTCGGTCAGGGTGACGTCACCTTCGTTTACCGCATAGGCGCCCGATGCCTCGCGAATGCGAATTAGGGCGTCGGTAAAGCTGGGGGCGTCTGTGGCGTCGGCCGCGACGCCCACGGCACGGATGGCGCGGGGGATGGTGATGCGGTGGCGCAGGTTTTCGGTGTCGGACAGGATATCGGACAGGGGGGCGGTGGTGGATACGGCGTAAAAGCTGGGCGCGCGGTCGATCTGCACCGCTTCGGTGTTGATCCAGAGGCCGACGCGGCGGTCTTTCTTTCGGACGGTGACGGTTGTGGCCGGACCTTCGACCGTTACGATAACGTGGAGCGGCGGAGTTTCGGGGATCGGGGTTTCGCGCCGCACCGCGCCGTAGACGAGAATTTCCGACCCCGAGAACTGGGCGGTGATCGACACACTGCTTTGGCTGAGCCCGGCGACGACGGTTTCCGCGGGTGTCTGCGCCGTGGCGGGCAGGGCAAGCAGCAGGAAGGTGAGCGCGCGCACGATCATGGCAGGCGCATCGGGGTCAGCGAGTATAGCTCGGCCGGTTGCAGCAGCAGATCCAGTGCGATCTTGATCGCAACCGACAGCACCAGAAGGGCCAGCAGGATACGAAGCTGTTCCGCCTTGAGTTTAAGGCCCACCTGTGCGCCAATCTGCGCGCCGATCACGCCGCCGATGATCAGCAGCAGCGCCAACGCCATATCGACAGAAAAGCTGGTGGTGGCATGCATCACCGTGGTGAAGCCGGTGATGAATATGATCTGAAAGAGCGAGGTGCCGACCACCACTTTGGTCGGCATGCCAAGGACGTAGATCATCGCCGGCACCATCACAAAGCCGCCGCCGACCCCCATGATGGCGGCCAGAAACCCGACCAGCGCCCCCACGATCACCGGGGGGATCACACTGATGTAAAGGCCTGAGGTGCGGAACTTCATCTTTAGCGGCAGGCGATGGACCAGCAGGTGTTCATGACTGCGCCGGGTGGTGGCACCGGGCCGAGTACTGCGGCGCAGGGCGCGCACGCTTTCCTGCAGCATCAAGGCTCCGATCAGCCCCAGAAACAGCACATAGGATAACTGGATCAGCAGATCGACCTGCCCCGCCGCGCTGAGGCGGGCAAAGACCACGATCCCGAGGCTGGAGCCGACCATCCCGCCTGCAAGCAGCACAAGTCCCATGCGGAAATCGACGGTTTTTCGGCGCAGGTGAGCCAACACGCCTGAAACCGATGAGGCGACGACCTGATTGGCCCCGGTGGCCACCGCGATTGCCGGGGGAATTCCGATGAAGAACAAGAGCGGCGTTATCAGAAAGCCGCCGCCGACTCCGAACATGCCGGACAAAAAGCCGACGCCCCCCCCCAAGCCAAGAAGGATGAAGATGTTGACCGAAACCTCGGCGATGGGGAGGTAGATTTGCATGGGGGCCGGGTGTGGAAGGACAGGAGCGCGTCTTCCCCAGAAGTGGCCCCTGCGCCGTGAACTGTCAAACTGGAACCTCCCTGCCCGCCGCGCTTTGCGGCAAACCCTTGCAAACGGGAGTCAGATCGGGCGGGAGCCAGATCTGGTGTAAGTCAGACCAGGCAGGAGTCAGATCGGCCCGCTGCCAAGGGCGCGCAGCATCCGGCGCAGCACCCGTTCCAGCTTGGCCGCCCCGAGGGGGGCCATTGCCTTGGTATGCTCATGGCTGATTTTTTCGTCGGAAAGCCCCGCCGCCATATTGGTGATGGTGGAGATCGCGGCGACCTTCAGGCCAAGGAAGCGCGCAATGATGACCTCGGGCACGGTGGACATGCCGACGGCATCTGCCCCAAGGGTGCGGATCGCGCGTATCTCGGCCGGTGTTTTGAATGAGGGGCCAGAATACCAGGCGTAGACGCCTTCGGGCAGGGGAATGGCCTCGGCATCGGCCGCGGCGCGCAGACGGCCACGCAGGCCGGGGTCATGGGCATCGGCCATCGGCACGAAGCGGGCATCGGTCGCCTCGCCGATCAGCGGGTTCAGGCCAGAGAAGTTGATATGATCACTCAGCAGCATCAGATCGCCGGGGGCAATGTCGGGGCGCATCGAGCCTGCGGCGTTGGTCGCGATGACGGCTTCGGCCCCCAGCGCCTTGAGCACCTCTAGCGGCAGGCGCATGGCGGCGGGGTTTCCGGCCTCATAATAATGTGCGCGGCCGCCAAAGACGGCGACGCGCACCCCTTCGAGATCGCCGATCACCAGTTTCGGGGTGTGGCCCGACACGCCGGCATGGGGAAAGCCCGGCAGATCGGCGTAGTCGATGGCGGTGCCGTTCACCGCCCCCGCCAGATGGCCCAGACCCGACCCGAGGATCAGGCCAAGACGCACCGGGGCTTCGCCCGCCCGCGCCCGGACAAGGGCGGCAAGATCAGCGCTCTTTGACATAGGGCTCGCCCCCGGCGCGGGGTGGTATGGCCTTGCCGACAAAGCCGGCGAGGATCACCACCGTCAGGATATAAGGCAGCGCCTGCATGAACTGCACCGGGATCACGAACGCCCCGACGTCGATGTTCTGGAAGCGGTTGGCGATAGCTTCCAGCAAACCGAACAACAGGCAGGCCCCCAACGCATACCAAGGCCGCCACTTGGCGAATATCAGGGCGGCAAGTGCGATGTAGCCACGCCCGGCGGTCATTTCCTTGACAAATCCCGCCGAAAGCGCGGTGGCAAGGTAGGCCCCCGCCAGCCCACACAGCACACCGCAGATCGCCACGGCGGCAAAGCGGATGCCGACCACGGAAATACCTGCCGTATCGACCGCCGCCGGGTTTTCGCCGACCGCGCGCAGGCGCAGGCCGAACCGGGTCCGGTACAGCAGCCAGGCGCTGGCCGGCACCAGCGCGAGCGCCACATAGACCAGTATCGAATGGCCCGAGATCAGTTCATAGTAGATCGGGCCGAGGATTGGCACGTCGCGCAGCGTCTCTGCAAAGGGCAGGGTGATGGGTTGGAACCGTCCACCGGCTTCCAGCGCAGGCGTGCGCCCGCCCAGGGCGAACCAGTTCTGCCCGATCAGCACGGTCAGCCCAGAGGCGAGGAAGTTGATCGCCACGCCGGAAATCAACTGGTTGCCCTTGAAGGTAATCGACGCGAGGCCGTGGATCGCGGACAGCAGCAGCGAGGCAAAGATGCCAGCCAGCAAGCCCAGCCAGACATTCCCGGTCACCGACGCAATGGCACCCGACATAAAGGCCGCGGCCAGCATCTTGCCCTCAAGCCCGATGTCGAAAATGCCTGCGCGTTCCGAAAAAAGCCCGGCAAGGCAGGCCAGCAGCAGAGGCGTTGCAAGACGCACGGTGGAGTCGAGAATTTGCAGAAGCGTGGCGAAATCCATCATTTCGCCCCCCGGCGCGCCAAGAGGAACAGCTGTTCCACCGGGCGACGCACCATGTTGTCAAGCGCGCCGGTGAACAGGATCACCAGCGCCTGAATGACGGTGATCAACTCGCGCGGGATCGGGGTGGACATGGCAAGCTCTGCCCCGCCCTGATACAGAAAGCCGAAGAGGATCGCGGCGAGGAATACGCCGAACGGGTGGCTGCGCCCCATCAGCGCCACGGCGATGCCGATGAAGCCCGCCCCTTCGACCGAGTTCAGCACCAGACGTTCCGCCTCGCCCATCACATTGTTGACGGCCATCATCCCGGCAAGGCCACCCGAGATGAGCATCGCATACATGGTGATGCGAACCGGGTTGATCCCGGCATAGACGGCGGCCTTTTCGGATTTGCCGAACGCGCGGATCTGATAGCCCAGCCGCGTGCGCCAGATCAGCAGCCAGACCAGCCAGCAGCACAGAAGGGCGATCAGCAGACTGACATTGGCAGGGGTGCTTTTGGAAAACGGAATGCCCACGACCGCCAGAATGTCATGCAGCGAGGGCAGTTTGGCGGCCTCGGGAAAGCGGGCGGTTGCAGGGTCCATGCTGCCCTGCGGTTTCAGGACATTGACCAGCAGGTAATTCAACAGCGACGCGCCGATGAAATTGAACATGATCGTGGTGATCACGATATGGCTGCCGCGTTTGGCCTGAAGCCATGCCGGCAGGGCCGCCCAGAGCGCGCCGAACAAGGCTCCGCCAAGAGTGGCCGCGATGAGGGCGATCGACCAGTGCGGCCATGGCACCATCAGGCAAACTAGCGCCACGCCAAGGCCACCCAGTGTGGCCTGCCCTTCGCCCCCGATGTTGAACAGGCCCGCATGGAAGGCCACGGCCACGGCCAGTCCGGTGAACATGAAGTTGGTGGCGTAATAAAGCGTGTAGCCCCAGCCGTAGGTCGACCCAAGCGCCCCAGTGACCATGATTTTGAGCGCCTCGAGCGGGTTCTGCCCGATGGCCGCGATCACCACGCCCGAGATGACAAATGCGATGAACAGGCTGATCAGCGGCACAAGGAACACGTCAGCCCAGCGTGGCATCTTTTCCATCAGGCAGCCCCCCGGACCGGATCGGCCGCGCCGACACCCGCCATCAGCAGGCCCAGTTCGCGCTCATTGGTGGTGGCAGGGTCACGCTCGCCCATGATGCGACCGTCGAACATGACAGCGATATGGTCACTAAGCGACATGATTTCATCAAGCTCCACACTGACCAGCAGGATCGCTTTCCCGGCATCGCGCAGCGCGATGATCTGCTTGTGAATGAATTCGATCGCCCCGATATCGACCCCGCGTGTCGGCTGACCGATCAGCAGCAGGTCTGGGTTGCGTTCAATCTCGCGCGCGACGACGATTTTTTGCTGGTTGCCGCCCGAAAAGTTCTTTGCGGCAAGTGTGGGGATCGGCGGGCGCACGTCAAAGCGTTCCATCTTGCGCTCGGTATCGCTGCGGCAAGCTGCGTTATCCATCAAGAGCAGGTTTTTCTGGTATTGCGGCGCGTTGTGATAGCCGAAAACGACGTTTTCCCAAGCGGTGAAATCCATGATCAGGCCCAGATGCTGGCGGTCCTCCGGCACATGGGCAATGCCTTGCGCGCGCCGCGACTGCCCGTCGGAATGACGCCCCGTCAGATCAAGCGTCTCGCCGTTCAGCCGGACCGTGCCTTGCCCGTGGGCAATACCCCCCAGTGCCTCCAGAAGTTCCGACTGCCCGTTGCCCGCAACCCCCGCGATCCCCAGTATTTCGCCTGCCCGCACGGTAAAGCTGACACCTTTCAGACGATCGACCCCGTTGTCGTCTTTCACGCGCAGGTTTTCTACCGCCAGCACGATCTTGCCGGGGCTGGCCGGGCGCTTTTCGACCTGGAGCAGCACCTTGCGCCCGACCATCAGTTCGGCCAGCTGCTCGGGGCTGGTTTCGGCGGTCTTGACCGTCGCTGTCATCTCGCCGCGCCGCATCACGCTGACGGTCTCGGTGATCTCCATGATTTCGCGCAGCTTGTGGGTAATCAGGATCACGGTCTTACCCTGATCCTTCAGCCCGCGCAGGATGCGGAACAGGTGATCTGCCTCATCGGGTGTCAGCACGCCAGTCGGCTCGTCAAGGATCAGGATATCGGCATGGCGGTACAGCGCCTTGAGGATTTCCACCCGCTGCTGGTGGCCCACCGACAGATCCTCGATCAGCGCGTCGGGATCGACATCCAGTTCATATTCGCGCGACAGGTCGGCCAGCAACTGACGCGCCTTGGCGAGTGACGGGCGCAGCAGGCGGCCCTCTTCGGCCCCAAGAATGACGTTCTCCAGCACAGTGAAATTCTGCACCAGCTTGAAATGCTGAAACACCATCCCGATGCCGGCGCGGATGGCGCTTTGGCTGTCGGGGATGATCGTCGGCTTGCCGTTGATGATGATTTCGCCCGCATCGGCTTTGTAAAAACCGTAGAGGATCGACATCAACGTTGATTTTCCGGCCCCGTTCTCGCCGATGATGCCGTGGATCGTGCCACGCGCCACCTGAATCGAGATGTCCTTGTTGGCCTGCACCGGGCCGAACGCCTTCGAGATGCCGCGCAGTTCGATTGCCAATGGGGCGGCCGTCGCCGGCCGCCCCCCGAGTGTGTCCGTCGTCATCACCGGCCCTTATTCGACAGGGCAGGAGTCGTCAGACATGTAGTCATGCACCTTGATCTCGCCCGAGATGATCTTGGCCGCCGCCGCATCGACCGCCGCCTTCATTTCCGGGGTCACAAGCGCCGCGTTGTTTTCGTCAAGCGCATAGCCGACGCCTTCGGATTTCAGGTCCATCACATTGACGCCGGGTTTCAGATCGACGCCTTCCTTGAACGCCTCATAGACTGCGTTATCGACGCGCTTAAGCATCGAGGTCAGAACCTTGCCGGGGTGCATGAAGTTCTGGTTGCTGTCCACGCCGACCGACAGGATGCCGCCATCGGCGGCCGCCTGCAGCACGCCGATGCCGGTGCCGCCAGCCGCAGCATAGATCACGTCCGCGCCCTGACCGATCTGCGCCTGCGTCAGCTCGGCCCCCTTCACGGGATCGTTCCAGGCGGCGGGGGTGGTGCCGGTCATGTTCTGGATGACTTTTGCATCGGCATTCGCGGCCTTGACGCCCTGCACATAGCCGCAGGCAAAGCGGCGGATCAGCGGAATGTCCATGCCACCGATGAAGCCGACAGTGCCGGATTTCGACGCCATCGCGGCCATCATGCCGACAAGGTAGCTGCCTTCATGTTCGGTAAAGACCACCGATTTCACGTTGGGCTGTTCCACCACCATGTCGATGATCGCGAATTTGGTGTCCGGATAGTCGGGGGCGACCTGATTGAGGATATCACCAAACGCAAAGCCGGTCATGACAACCGGGTTGGCACCCGATTCCGCCAGGCGGCGCAGCGCCTGTTCGCGCTGTGCCTCGGACTGCATTTCAAGTTCCTTGAACGTGCCGCCGGTCTCGGTCGCCCAGCGCTGTGCGCCGTTGAAGGCCGCTTCGTTAAAGGATTTGTCGAATTTTCCGCCCAGATCAAAGATGATCGCAGGGTCGGCCAGCGTCATGCCGGTGGTCAGCGCAAGCGTAGCCGCCGCACCCAGCAGCGATTTCAGGATGGTCATGGGTCTCTCCCGGTTGTCGTTTCCTTTGCCGAAGGGTGTCCCCTGCGGGTTGCCGATGATTTAGGGCCGGAACGCCAAGGCCGGTCAAGTCAGATTCGGCGGTGCGGGCGGGGGTTGCGCGCGAAATTTTATCTCTTGATCAAAACTCGGGCGGCGTCTTGCCCTGCGCCCAGCCGCATCACGATGGCATCGACCCTGCGGCCATCCGGCATGAGGTAATAGCCCTGCCTGCGGCCCGCACCGGCAAAGCCGTGCGCGCGGTACAACGCCAATGCGGCGGTGTTGTCTTCGGCCACTTCCAGAAAAACGTCTTTTGCTTCCATGTCATGTGCTGCGGTCAGAAAATCGAACAGCAGGCGGTGGCCGACGCCGCGCCGCCGCGCCACCGGGGCCACTGCAAGGGTCAGCAGTTCCGCCTCGCCGGCGACTGTGCGGCCCATTGCAAAGCCGTGGGCTTCGGTCACCAGAATTACGCCGGTTTCCGCCAGTAGTCCGGAAAACTCGACCTCGGTCCAGGGGCGGGGCGTGGTGAAGCATTGCGCGTGCAACAGCGCCAGAGCGGCGGGCGTCATGGCAGAATGACCGGCGGCGGATCGCGCGGCGGAGCGGCATCGGCGCCACGCAGATAAAGCGGCGCGGGGCGCGGCTGCGGTGTTGTGCGGCGCTGGTCTGCGATGCGGGCAATCGCCACGGGCAGCGGCAGCGTCGGCATCAAAAGCCGCCCGCCCGTGATCGCCGCGATCTCGGCCGCCCGTTCGCCCACCGCATCGCGCCCCGCCAAGCCGTCCGGCAGTGCGTCGAGTGTGACGCTGCCCGGACTGATTCCGTCAGCCGCCAGCCACAACGCGCCGCGCCGCGCGTCGATCGTTGTGATCGCACCGGGCGGCAGGCCCAGCGCCAGTGCCTCGAACCCCGTCACGCCGATGGCAGGAACTGCCAGCGCCAGCGCCAGTCCGCGCGCCGCCGCCACCGAAATACGCACGCCGGTGAAGTTCCCCGGCCCGGTGCCGACGCCGATGGCCGCCAGTTCGGAATAAGTGATGCCCGCCTCGGCCAGCACCTCGGCCAGCAGGATCATCAGTCGTTCCGCCTGGCCCTTTTCCATCGGTTCGATCCGGCAAGCCAGGATATGGTCGTCCAAAACGACGGCGGCCGCGCAATGCGCGGCCGAAGTGTCAAAGCCCAGAACGTAAGCATCAGGTTTCATCGCAGGACAGGCTTTGCCTTTGTTTCACTTTGGCACGGGTTCGCCTCAGGCAGCGACCGGCCGGACCTCGACCACTTCGGGGATATAGTGGCGCAGCAAGTTCTCGATCCCCATCTTCAGCGTCAGTGTGGACGACGGGCAACCTGCGCAGGCGCCCTGCATATGCAGATAGACGATGCCACGGTCAAAGCCGTGAAAGGTGATATCGCCGCCATCCTGCGCCACGGCAGGCCGCACGCGGGTATCCAGCAATTCCTTGATCTGGCGCACGATATCGCCATCGGGGCCGTCATGCTCTTTATGGCCCGACGCCGCCTGCTCGCCCTCGATCACCGGCGCGCCCGATTGGTAATGCTCCATGATCGCGCCAAGGATGGCGGGTTTGACATGGTCCCAGGCGTTTGCCTCGGCCTTGGTCACGGTGACAAAATCGGTTCCAAAGAACACGCCCGTCACGCCGCCGGTTGCAAAGATGCGCTTGGCCAGCGGCGATTTTTCGGCGGCCTCGGCGCTGGGGAAATCTGCCGTTCCAAGATCAAGCACGGTCTGGCCCGGCAGGAACTTAAGCGTGGCCGGGTTCGGGGTGGATTCGGTCTGGATGAACATGGTGTATCTCCGACAATTCCACTCGGATATGCGCCCTCACAGGACGCATGTCAAGATTTGGAACGATTCTAAGCCGCGCCGGGTTGCAGCGTTGCAAACTGGACGCGACCTTGGGTTGGCGTTCTGCCCGGTCAAACGATGCGTTCAGATCCGCCCCGTGGGGGCATCGGGAAAGACCGCGCAGGCCTTTCCAGCCGCTATCTGCCGTGCGCCGCTTAAAAAGAACAGCCGGAGCAGCAAGGCGCATCTAACAAGCGTCAGACTGCTCTTGTGGCGGGTGCTCGGGCCTGGCCACCCTTTTTGCCGGCCGCCGCAGCCCGCACCGGGTCGTTCTTGAAATTTCCGCCGGATTCCTGTCCGCCCTTGCGACCCGCTTCGGCCGCCCGCGCGGGGTCGTGCTTGAAGTTGCCGCCCGAGTTCTGGCCGCCCTTGCTGCGCCCGTCCGGGGTTTTCTCAACTTTCTGCATCGCTATCATCTCCTGATGAAGCACCCCCACCTTGGGAATGTTTCATTCAGTTCCAATGCCCAGATGCGCCAAATGTTCCCAAAAACCTGAGGCAGGGCCGATGCAATGCACCGATCAGCACAAAACTTCGCGTAAAAGACCGCGCGGCAGGGGCGCGGCGCGCTAGGCCCCGCCCTCGGGGGGGGTCGCGGTATCATCGCCGGCAGTCTTGTGCATAAAGTCGGGCAGGATTTCCGGCTGCTTGTCGGGGGCAAGCGCCGATGCGAATACCGTGTCGCCCCGGCGTTTCAGAAAATCGGCCTTTGCCTGCGCCAGCAGGGCGGGTTGCGTCATCAGGTCATGGCCCGCCCCGGCCAGAATCCGCGCCGTGGCGAGCGAGGCCTTGTCGCCGATCGACATGCCGCCGCAGGCCGTCACTGGCCAGGTGTGAAGGCTGACGCCAAGGGGAAGCGTCGGCCACCCGAACAGCCCGGTCGGCACGACCCAACTGATATCGCCGACATCGCTCGACCCGCCTGCCGTGATTTCACCCAGAACCGGAAGCACTTGCATCGCAAGCCCGGCCTCGGGCAGGCCCATCTCGATTTGACAGGCACGCGCGAAAGCCTGCTCGTCATCGGTCCAATCCAGCGGCATCGCAGACATGTGTGCGTGCAATTCGCCGATCAGCGTATCGTTGGGCAAAAGATCCCACATTCCGTAGAAAAGGTCGAACTCGGCCGCTGTCTGGGTTGCCATTGCCGCACCATCCGCGATCTGACGCGCCCATGCGGTCATATCATTGACCTGCACGCGGTTCTGATCACGGATCGTCAGCCAGACCTGTGCAAAATCCGGCACGATGTTTGGAGCCACGCCCGCCGCCTCGTAGATATAGTGCAGCCGGGCAGTTGGCCGGACATGTTCGCGCATCAGGTTGATGCCGTGGGCGAACAACTCGGCGGCTTTCAGCGCCGAGCGCCCGTCCCAGGGCGAGTTGCCCGCATGCGCGGTACGCCCGCGGAAGATTACCCGGATGCCGTCATTTGCTGCTGTTCTGACAGCACCGGTTGCTGCGACCGGCGCCGGATGCCAGGCCAGCGCCGCATCCACGTCGGCGAACAGACCGTCGCGCACCATGTAGACCTTGACGCCCTGTGTCTCTTCGGCTGCACAGCCGTAAACCCGGATCGTCCCTGCCGTGCCATCCGCCTGCATCATCCGCTTCAGCGCAAAAGCCGCCCCGGTACAGCCCGCGCCCAGCATGTTATGGCCGCAGCCATGCCCAACCTCGACCCCGGTCGGTCCCGGTGTCTGGCGCGGCTCGGCGGCATTGCCGAGGCCGGGCAGCGCATCGTATTCGGGCAGATAAGCGATGACTGGCCCGCCCGTGCCTTGCGTCCATTCCGCGATGAAGGCGGTTGGATAACCCGAGGTGTTGCGGCTGGTGATGGCAAAGCCGTCCGCCTCCAGTTCGCGCAAATGGATCGCGTGGGATTTCTCCTCGGCCCGTGACAGTTCCGGCACGGCCCAGACCTCACGCGAGATGCGCAGGATGGCGTCGCTGACATCGGCCACGGCTTTTGCTGCTGCGGCCGCCGAGGTTGGTGGGGTGGGCTGCGTCGCGGCGGGGGCGTTGGTCGTTTCGGCCTGCGCCAGAACGATGGTGCCGGTCCCAAGGGCCGCGCCGACCGTTCCCACCGCGCCTGCCGCGAGAATCGCACGACGGTTCAGCCCCGGTTTCAAGGTGTTGTCTTTGGTCGTCATGACGTCCTCCATCGCGCTGGCATAACTGAACGTTGGCTTTGTGCCTGCCCGCGCCGAGATGTAACGGCGCGGCCCCGACCCGTCAATTCAGCGGCTTTTAAGGACAGGTGACCGGGGCTTGTTTCCCGTGTCATTTCACACACTGTCGCTTGCGCTGGCCCCGGCTGGTACAACAGGCGCGACGAGGTGCAAATTTCAGGCTAAAGTCAGTATATATTGCAAATGCTTGCAGGGCTTTTTGCGGGGGAAGCGCTCCGCCGTCAGGTGATCTCTTCCAGCCGTTCCTTCGACATGTCGCCCGGAACGATGGTGATCGGGATCGGCAGATTGCCAGAGTTCTTGGACATCTGCGTCACCAATGGCCCCGGCCCGTTCTTTTCGGTACCCGCTCCCAGCACCAGCACCCCGATGGCGGGGTCTTCGCGCACCTGCGCCAGTATCTCGGCCACCGGATCGCCTTCGCGGATCACCAGTTCGGGGTCCACCCCCTGCTTGTCGCGCATCCACTTCGCAAAAACTTCGAAATGCGCCACGATCCGCTCGCGCGCTTCTTCGCGCATCAGGTCGGCCACCCCCATCCAGGTGCCGAATTCTTCGGGCGAGATCACTGACAGGATCTGCACTCCGCCGCCGGTATGGGCTGCGCGGAGTGCCGCGAACCGCATCGCATTCAGGCATTCGCGGCTGTCATCCAGCACTACGAGGAACTTGCGCATGATCGTCTCCCTTGGCCGCATATCATCGCCTGCGGCGGCGGGGCTGGCAAGCCTTGGCCGCTTTGGGCGCTGGCGGGGCCGCTTCTCCGCCGAGACCGGCGTCATCGCTTGCATATCAGCGATGACGCCGGTCTTGGCGGAGGAGCGCGCGGTTCAGGTGGCGTCGGCCAGCAGAGCTGGAACATCAAGCGGCGCGTTGACCATCGCCAGCGCGCCATCGGGCGCACGCGGCCAGTCAGCCTCGGCGCGGTCGCGGTAAAGTTCCACGCCGTTGCCATCGGGGTCGCGCAGATAAACGGCCTCGCTGACGCCGTGATCTGCCGCACCGTCCAGCGGAATGCCCGCCGCGATGACCCGCTTGATCGCCGCCCCAAGCGAGGCCCGGTCGGGGAACAGGAACGCAGTATGGTAAAGCCCAGTATGGCCGTGCGGCGCAGGGGTGCCGCCTTTGCTTTCCCAAGTGTTCAGCCCGATATGGTGATGATACCCGCCCGCCGACAGGAACGCCGCCTGCGGGCCGTAGCGGGCCGTCAGATCGAACCCCAGCACGCCGGAATAAAAAGCGATGGCGCGTTCCAGGTCAGCAACCTTGAGGTGGACATGGCCGATGCGGGTTTCGGGGGGAAGGATGGTGGTCATGGCAGGCTCCTGTCTGTGGTGTCACACACGATAAGGCCTGCGGTGATCAGCGCCTACGGCTGATTGCGCACAGCGACTGTGCTGCGTGGCAAAAAAAGACCCCCGGACCACAGAGGGCTCCGGGGGTTGGTCGGGCAGGGGCAGCTTGGGCCGGGGAGACCACAGGCAGCTAAAAGGAAGGGGACATCCTGAACCCGACCGGGCGTGGGGCACGCCTGACGGGAAAGATCGCATCTGATTGGCTCGATTCCGTGACAGTTGATCTACGGTGCAGCAAAATGTCGGCCTGCGGCACGGTGTGAAAGGTCGCGCGAAGATCGCGGGTCACCGGAAAGGGTGTGCCGCATGTGAATACCCAGAGTCTGTCTGACGCGGATAGAAGTGCCAAGAGACTCTGGTTTTTCAATTTTCGACCCTCGTTCGCCAAAGCCGGAATCCACTTTTGTCGGACAGGCTCTAGCGCGCCGCCCCCCGCAGCAGGCGCAGGCCGATGCCCTGCACGGCACCACCGAGCAGGGCCGCTAACGATACGAATACACCGGCAATCGCGGCGATCACCTGCCGTGCAGCGTCCGACCAGCGCAGCGTGGCCCGCATCAGCCGCGCCTTGCCCAGCACTTCAAGCCTGCCCACAGTCCTTGCGCCCAACGCCTCGGAGGCGCGGGCAAGGCGGCGGGCATCGGCGGCATCGTCGATATAGGCCAGCAGGTGCAGCGTGCCGGCGGTGCCTGTGGCGCGCTGCATCCGGCCAAGGTCGCTTGCCACCGCGATTACCGGCGCAAAGGCATCGGCACGGATCAACCTGGCCAGATCGTCGCTGCTGCGTGCGGCGGGAAGGGCTGCCCAATCCACACCCTGCCGCACTGCATCGGTGCCAAGTGCGGTCAGGCGGGGCGACAAAAGGCCCATCCGGCGTGCGAGTCTCGCGGTGCTCGCCCCCGCTTTCACCAGCGCCGACGACCCGCCCGTCGCCAGCACAAGGGCGGTGGCGCCAAGGCCCGCGATTGACAGGCCAAGGTCAATCTCATCGACGTCACCGCCCGTGGCATAGGCGCTGCCCGCCCGTGCCAGCCCGGCAAAATCGCCGATCGGTGTCAGCGCCACCGGCACCTGGCACAGCATTACATTCGACAAGGTGCAGGCGGCTGGATCATAGGCGCAGGCGGCGCAATCGCCCGCCAGCGTCATCAGGCCGGTATCGGCGCTCCATGCCGCATCGCGCGCAGCAATCAGTTCGGGGGGCAGAACGATACTGCGCTCGGTCGCCACATCCTCCAGCGCCCGGATGGCGATCCAGTTGCGCGGGTCTTCGGCAAGCCGTGCCGCCATCAGGGCTGCAATCCGCTCCGGCGTCGCCTCGATCGCCATCATCCGGTCGGTGGAGGCGGTGATCGCAGCCTGCCCGCGCGCGATCACGGGTGCCGCCAATGGGTTCTTCGCGATCATGGCACCAGTCCAGAGGGTCATGGCCAGCGACACCAGCAGACAGAGCGTCAGCCCCATCCGTGCCAGCCGCTTCACCTCAGGCCCGCCGCGAGCGGATCATGCCGATGATGTCATAGACCTGATCGACGATGGGCCGGGCCAGCGCCTCGGCCCGGTCGGCCCCTGCGCCAAGGATGCGGTCGATCTCGGCCGGGTCTTTCATCAGGCGCACCATTTCCGTGGTGATCGGCGACAGCTTCGCCACAGCCAGATCGGCCAGCGCGGGCTTGAACGTGCCAAATTGCGCGCCTGCGTATTCGGTTATCACGGCGGCAGGGGTGATGCCCGCAAGGGCCGCGTAAATGTTCACAAGGTTGCGCGCCTCGGGTCGGTCACGTAACGCATCAAGCGTGTCGGGCAGCGGCTCGGCATCGGTCTTGGCCTTGCGGATTTTCTTCGCAATCTCATCCGCATCGTCGGTCAGGTTGATGCGAGACTGGTCCGAAGGATCGGATTTCGACATCTTTTTGGTGCCGTCGCGCAGGGACATGACGCGGGTTGCTGCCCCTTCGATGATCGGCTCGACCACCGGAAAGAAATCCACCTTGTAGTCATTGTTGAACTTGATCGCGATATCGCGGCACAGTTCCAGATGTTGCTTCTGATCCTCGCCCACCGGAACATGGGTGGCCTTGTAGGCCAGAATGTCGGCGGCCATCAGGGCAGGGTAGGCAAACAGGCCCAACGACACATTCTCGCTGTTCTTGCCCGCCTTGTCCTTGAACTGGGTCATCCGGCTCATCCAGCCCATGCGGGCCACGCAGTTGAAGATCCAGCCCAGTTCCACATGCGCCGTCACCTGGCTTTGGTTGAACAGCACCGACCGCGCGGGGTCGATACCGGCGGCGATGAAGCCTGCGGCGGCTTCGCGCGTGGCATGGCGCAGCTTGGCCGGGTCCTGCCAGACGGTGATCGCGTGCATGTCGACGAGGCAATAGATCGTCTCGATCCCCTCATCCTGCTTTTCCACGAAACGCTTGAGCGCGCCAAGGTAGTTGCCCAGTGTCAACCCGCCCGAGGGCTGGATGCCCGAAAAGATGCGCGGGGGATGTGCCTGAGGCGTTTGGACCGGCTCGGCCATGTGTTCACACTCCGTCTGGAAAAAGCTTCGTCTTGGGCTTATCGCTGCTCCACAGGGCCGTCAACGCGGCCCGTCAATCGAAAGGCCGTCGATGCCGCGAGATCCCAATGCCACCCCGCTGAACCCCTTGCCGCCAGTCGTCTGGGCGCTGGCCCTGCCGATCATTGCGATGGAGGTGGTCCTTAGCCTTGGGTCGAACGGGATCGTCGGCGGACCGCAAGCCATTGGCTGGCGACTGGATGCCATGCAGCGCTTTGCGTTTTCGCCCGACCTGATGCGCCGGATGATCGAACAGGGGCAGTACCCGTGGGAAGGGATGATCCGGATTTTCACCTATCCGTTCGTGCATTTCAATTTCACCCATGCGCTGTTCGTCGTGGTGATCCTGCTGGCCATGGGCAAGATGGTGGGCGAGGTGTTCAGGCCCTGGGCGATGCTGGCGGTGTTCTTCGGATCGGCGGTGGCGGGGGCGCTGGCCTACACATTGGTCCCGGCGCTGCAGACGCCGCTGATCGGGGGCTATCCGGCGGTCTATGGGTTGATCGGGGGGTTCACCTTCCTTCTGTGGGTTAATCTCGCCGCCGTCGGGGCGAACAAGTACCGCGCGTTTTCGATGATCGGGTTTTTGCTGGGCATACAGATGGTGTTCGGGCTGATCTTTGGCGGCGGCTGGGATTGGGTCGCAGATCTGGCCGGATTCGCGACCGGGTTTGTCCTGTCCTTCGTCGTGTCGCCCGGCGGCTGGGGGCGGGTGATGGAGAAGATCCGTCAGCGGTAAGGTGATGCGGAAGATTGGTGTCCGGTTTTCCGAGTTGCCCGGCACTTCAAAATCCGGCGCGGCGCGCTCTTCAGGCCTGACGGCCTTCATCGCTGACGTGTGGGGCGAGGAATGACCGCAAGGGAATGATGAACCGCCCGATCTATCGCCGCAGCGCTGCACGGAAATCCGACAGTCGGAATGCCCCGATCAGCGCGCCCGACCCGAAATAGCTGACCGCGCCGATCCCGACGAGGGCCGCCAGCGCGCCATAGCGCAGCCCCGGCGCGCCCAGTGCCGGGCCAAGCGCCACCGTCGCGAACCACAAACACCCCCCCATGATGGCCGATGCCGCAATGATCCGGGGCAGCCGGTTGCGAAAGCGCGCGTCGGTCTGCGCCGCATCTCCCATGTTGCGCGAGCCGTGCCAAAGCTGCCAGACCATGACCCAGCCTGCGACCGTGGTGGCCAGCGCCGCCGCCATGAAGCCCATCACCGGCATAAGACCGATGGCGAAGCCTGCGTTCACGATCATCGCGACAAGCGCATAGCGGAACGGCCGCCGCGTATCCTCGCGCGCAAAAAAAAGCGGTTGCAGCACCTTGTGCAGCACAAAGGCCGGCAGGCCGATGCCATAGGCCGCCAGCGCCAGCGCGGTATTGGCCGCATCATCCGCCCCGAACGCCCCACGTTGAAACAGCACCGTGGTCAGCGGCAGGGCGATCATCACAAGTGCCACCGCCGCGGGCAGGGTCAGCGCAAGGGCAAACTCTGCCCCCCGGTTAAAGCTGTCACGACCGCCCTGCATGTCGCCTGCGCGCAGGCGGCGCGACAGGTCGGGCAACAGAACAGTGCCGATGGCAATGCCGACGACGCCAAGGGGAAGCTGGTACAGACGGTCGGCATAAGACAACCACGCGACCGCGCCTTCGGTGAACGATGCCACCTGCCGCCCGACCAGCAGGTTGA
>JANNWS010000054.1:0-45462 GCA_031408575.1 Rhodobacterales bacterium | reverse complement strand
ACGCCTCTCTCGCAGCCCCCTCAAAGGCACCATAGGCGACGCCCTCTTTGCCGTGCTCTGCGGCTGCGGTCACAACATCCGAAAGATTCTGGCCCACCTCAGGGCTTTGCTTGCGCTGATCATCGCCGCAGTCTGGGCAATTCTTCTTCGGACAAACCTCGCTCAGCAGACCACCAAAACAGCATGAATGCGTTGTTCAGGACGAACTATGTAGAGAAAAGCGTCGGGACTTGTGCGGTGACGCCGGCAAGCCTCGCTGATGTCAGGGGTGCTATACTTGTTCATGCCAGATTTGCCAGCCTTCGGGTTTGTGGAAAACCCCTTGCCGTCGGGCTTGCGCCCTCCGGCAATCAAACCGGACGATGCGCCACCGGCGCATCTTCGTCCGGTCCTCTGACGCCGCTATCTGATCGGTTCCCGCCCTACCCGCGCGCCAGTGTTTCGAACAGGCGGGCGACACCTTCGGCACCGGGGTCTTTGTGACCGGACAACTTGTCTTCGGACAGATAGCTGGCGCGGCCCGCTTTGGCATGGGTGATCAAGGCGGTCCGGTCGGCCCCGGTGCGGGCGGCGGTGGCAGCGGCGGCCAGACCGGCGGGCATAGCGGCAAGTGCGGGTGCCAGCGCGTCGATCATCGTGCGGTCGCCGGGTTGTGCGCCACCTACCTGCATAACGCGTTCCAGCCCGGCCTCCAGCGCGCCGATCAGGCTTTTGCCACTGGCGCTGGCATCTCCGGCTGCAGCAAAGAAGATCGCCAGCAGAACGCCCGACGAGCCGCCCATCGTCTGGCTGAGTTCGGTGCCGATCGCGCGGTAAAGCTGCGTCGGGTCGGCCAGAGGCAGACGGTCGAGCGCGGCGATAAGGGCGCGCGCCGCGCCGGCAAGGGTGCTGCCGGTATCGCCGTCGCCGGATTTGGCATCCAGCGCGTTCAGATCGGCCTCGGTCGCGATCAGGGCGTTGCAACAGCGCTCGATCAGGGCGCGCCGCGCCGGGTGGGACGACGGCAGCGGCTGAATCGGGGTCAGACCGTCGGGCAGCGGGCGCAGGGCAATGTCGCTCAGGGTGGCAAGGCCGGGCCAGGCATGAGGGGCGACGGGGCTGGTAAGGGCCGCGATCTGGGCTGCATCGACGGGCAGGAGAGAGATCGAGAAGCCGTGCATGTCGAGCGAGGTCATCATCGGCGCGGGGCCGATCAGGTATTTGATGCGGCCGGACAGCGACGACTGGGCAAGCTCGTCAGCCAGCACGCTCATCTCAAGCGGGGTGGTGCCGCCAAGGTTGTTGAGAAGCGCCGCATGATCGCCCTCGCCAAGATGCGGTTCAAGTTTTTCGGCGATTCTGGCGATCGCATCGCGGGCCGTGGTGAATTTCACCTGCTCGATCCCCGCCTCGCCGTGGATGCCAAGGCCAAGTTCGGCATAGCCAGCGTCGATGCGGTGTTCCTTGGGCGAACCCGGCACGGTGCAGGTATCAATCGACATGCCGATAGAGGCAGCACTTGCGATGATCTTTTGCGCGGCGGCGGTCACGGCCCCAAGATCTGCGCCCTGATCGGCCAGGGCGCCTGCGATCTTGTGAACAAACAAGGTGCCCGCCACGCCGCGCGGCTGGGGCAGGTTCGGCAGGGCGATGTCGTCATCGACGATGACCATCGAAACCTTCAGCCCGAAGGCGCGGGCGCGTTCGGCAGCGAGGCCGAAGTTCAGCCGGTCGCCTGTATAGTTCTTCACGATCAACAGGCAGCCCGGTTTGCCGGTCACGGCGAGAATGCCAGCAAGCACGGCATCGACCGAAGGCGAGGCAAAGACATCGCCGCAGACGGCGGCGGTCAGCATCCCCTGCCCGACGAAACCGGCGTGGCTGGGTTCATGCCCCGAGCCGCCGCCCGAGACGAGGGCCACGCGGGAGCGATCCCAGTCGGTGCGCAAAACCACCTTGATATGAGGGTAGCCGTCAAGCCGGGCGAGGGTGCCACCGCAGGTTCGGAGCAATCCGTCAATCGCGTGGGTGACAAGCGTTTCCTTGCTGTTGATGAACTGGTCCATGTGCGTCTCCGGTTAAGGCAGGCGGGCGCCGCTGGCGTCGAACCAGAGCGGGTTTTCAGGAGCGATGGCGATGGGGTCGCCGGGGGCGAGCCGGGTGTGAACATCGGTCAGGGTGATCAGGTCATGGGAGCCGAGTTTCAGATGCAGGCGGGTCTGGTCGCCCAGATGCTCGACGCGCTTGACGGTGGCCTGCGACCCCGCACCTTGCCGGATATGTTCGGGACGAAGCCCGATCTGCACTGCGTTTTCCGGGGCGAGGCCGAAGGTATCGGCGGGCAGCAGGTTGATGCGGGGCTGGCCGAGGCGGGTGGCGACATAGGTACTGACGGGGGCCTCATAGATCTCGCGCGGGGTGCCGAACTGCACGAGGCGACCCTGATCCAGCACGCCGACATGGGTGGCCATGGTCATCGCCTCGATCTGGTCATGGGTGACATACAGAAACGTGGCCCCAAGGTCATTGTGGATGCGTTTGAGTTCGATCCGCAGATCGGCGCGCAGTTTGGCGTCGAGCGAAGACAGGGGTTCATCCATCAGGTAGATCCGGGGCTGGCGCACAAGCGCGCGACCGATAGAGACGCGCTGCATCTCGCCGCCCGATAGATTGGTCGCCTTGTTGTCAAGTTTGTGTGCGATACGAAGGACTTCTGCTACGTCTTTCACACGCTTTGCGATATCCGGCTCGGACCAGTTCAGGATCGGAGAGCGCAGCGGAAACGCCAGATTGTCGCGCACGGTGAGGTGGGGGTAGAGCGAATACTGCTGGAACACCATCGCCACATCGCGCTGCGCAGGCATGTCGGGCAGCACCGATCGACCGTCGATCTGCACATCGCCCTTGTCGGGGGCGTCCAGACCGGCGATCAGCCGCAGGGTGGTGGTTTTTCCGGCGCCTGTGGGGCCGAGAAGCACGACGAAAGCCCCGTCGGGGATGGTCATGGTCACATTGTCCAACGCGAGGTTCGATCCGTAAGACTTTGACAGGTTTGACAGCATTACTTCAGACATGGTGCATCCCCGCATTGGCCGAAGTGCGGAAGGCGCGGCCTGTGCCCGCGTCGAACAGCGCCAGGGTGGAGGCGGTAAAGGCAAGGCCCACGGTGTCGCCGATCCGGGCGGCCTGACTTGCGGGGGTGCGGGCCTTGAGCAGTCCGTGCGGCGACGAAAGGGTGATGATCTGCGTGGTGCCGAGGTATTCGATGGCCTCTATCCGACCCCGGTAATCGCCGGTGTCGGTCAGGGTGATGTGTTCGGGGCGCACACCAAGGGCGAGCTTGCGCCCCGCCGCTTCTTCGCACAGCTCCGGGGTGGAAATCTGAAGGCCTCCCAGGGTGACGGCTGTGTCGCCGGGGTGGAAGCCGCCCTCGAACCGCAGGAAGTTCATCGACGGACTGCCGATGAAATCGGCCACGAACATGGTTGCAGGGTGGTCATAGATTTCCTTGGGTGTGCCGAACTGCTCGACAACGCCGTGGTTCATCACCACGATCTTATCGCCCATCTGCATCGCCTCCAACTGGTCATGGGTGACATAGACGGTGGTGGCCTTCACTCGGTCGTGCAGGGCGCGCAATTCTTCGGCCATGTGTTCGCGAAACTCAGCGTCGAGCGCGCCCAGAGGCTCGTCCATCATGAAGGCTTTTGGGTTGCGCACGATCGCGCGACCAAGCGCGACGCGCTGGCGGTCGCCGCCCGAAAGGCCGCCGACCGGCTTGTCGAGGATGCTTTCTATGCCGAGGATGCGGGCGACCTCGGCGACCTTGGCCTTCACTTGGGCGCGTGGGAGGCGCTGTGAAACAAGGGGATAGCTGATGTTGCGGCGCACGTTCATGTGCGGGTAAAGCGCGAACATCTGGAACACGAAGGCGATGTCACGCTGACTGGCGGGCTTCTGCGAGACCTCCTCGCCGCCGATATAGATCTCGCCCGAGGTCGGCAGTTCCAACCCGGCGATCATGCGCAGCGTCGTGGTCTTGCCGCAGCCGGAGGGGCCGAGCAGCATGAAGAATTCACCGTCGCCGATGGTAAAGGACGATTCCTTGACGGCGACGAAATCACCGAATTCCTTGCGCAGGTTGCGGATCACGATCTCGGCCATGCTCAGGCAATCTCCTGTACGCGCAAACCCCGGACCAAGTCCGGGGCAAGGCGCAGGTCTTTGTGACGGATCTGGTTCATGTGCGTCACTCCGGGAAGTGGCTGGTGATTATGAACATCACGGTGCCTGTGAGGGTGACGAGGAAGCTCCAGGTGAAAGCCCAGAGCACGAAGGGCTGCATCAGCATGACCACGCCGAGGCCGATCAGGATGGTTGCCAGCATCTCCCACGGGCCACGGCGCAGATTGACAAGGCCGGTCAGGAAACGGGTCATGATGCCCCTCTATTTTCTGTCCTTAAATATCCCTGCCGGAGGCTTTTCGGACAGCAAGCGGAAGCCTTCGGCGAGGATGTTTTTGCAAAGATGAAGGCGAAGGCGGTCATTTCCGCACCGCGCCGAAGGTGATCCCGCGCAACAGGTGTTTGCGCAGCAGGATGGTGAAGATCATGACCGGCAGCAGGAACAGGGTGGCCCCGGCGGCGACGGCCGGCCAGTCCTTGCCGCCCACCCCGAAGATCGTGGGAATGAAGGGCGGGGCCGTCTGGGCATTGCCCGATGTCAGCAGGAAGGCGAAGGCGTATTCGTTCCAGGCGAAGATCAGGCAGAAGATTGCGGTGCTGGCGATGCCGGTGGCGGCCTGCGGCAGCACCACTTTGCGGAATGCCTGAAAGCGGGTGTAACCGTCGATCAGGGCCGCCTCTTCGTATTCACGGGGGATCTCGTCGATGAAACCTTTCAGCAGCCAGACGGCGAGGCTGATGTTCACGCCGGTGTAGAGCAGGATCATGCCAAGGTGGGTGTCGCTGAGTCCAAGTTGGCGGAACATCAGGAAGATCGGGATGGCGACGGCGATCGGTGGCATCATGCGGGTGGAAAGAATGAAGAAAAGGAGGTCATCCTTCAGCGGCACCCGGAAGCGCGAGAAGGCATAAGCCGCCAGCGTTCCGAGCACGATCGAGAGGAACGTCGATCCGAAGCCGATGATGACCGAGTTGAGGAAGCGCTCGCCGAACTTTGACGGCCCGGTGATGACCATATCGCCCCGGCGCACGATTTCCTCGGCGAAGTTCGCAGGGGGCGGCAGGGTGGCCAGTTGTTCGGGCGTGGCGCGGGTGCGGCTGGTAAAGAGGTTAACATAGCCCTCGACCGAGGGCTGGAAGATCAGCTTGGGGGGATAGCTGATCGAATCCGGGCCGGTCTTGAAGCCGGTGGAGATGATCCACAAAAGCGGCAGCAGCGTGATCACTGCATAAAGGATGACAAGGAAGCCTGCGATCCCCTTGGAGCGGGCAGAGGGTTCGGTGACGGAATAGGCGCTCATCTTTCCTTCACCTTGTTGAGGGCTTTGACATAGATCGAGGCGAGGCCAAAGATTGTCACGAACAGGATCACCGCATAGGCGGAGCTATAGCCGGTGCGCCATTTCTCGAACGCTTCACGCTTTAACTCGATCGAGGTCAGCAGCGTGGTGGAGCCGGGACCGCCGCCGGTCAACTGCACCACCAGGTCGAACATTTTGAAATTCTCGATCCCCCGGAACAGCACGGCCAGCATCAGGAAGGGCAGCACCATGGGAATGGTCATCGTCCAGAACTGTCGCCATTTCGAAGCGCGGTCCACTTCGGCGGCCTCATAGATGTAGTCGGGGATGGAGCGCAGCCCGGCAAGGCAGATCAGCATGACAAATGGCGTCCACATCCAGGTATCGACGATAACGATGGCCCAGGGGGCGAGTGTAACCGACCCCAGCATACTGAAGGATGACGCCGGAATGCCGGTCAGAAACTCCACCGCGTAGTTGAACAGGCCGATCTGCGGCTCGTAGAGAAAGGTCCAGAAATTGCCGACCACCGCCGGGGACAGCATCATCGGCAGCACGATCAGCGTGGTCATCAGGTCATTGCCTCGGAACTTGCGGTTGATCAGCCAGGCGAGCGCAAAGCCGATCACAACCTGAAAGAAGATCGTCCAGAACAGGAAATGCGCGGTCGCCTGCATGGTCTGCCAGATGTCGGGATCAGTCAGGATGCGCTGATAGTTGCGCAGGCCAACCCATTTCACTTCGGCATTCGGCTTGTTCGCGGCAAAGTTCGTGAAGCTGAGCCGGATCGTCCAGATCAGCGGAAAGATGTTGATCGCCAGCAGCAGGAAGATTGTCGGTGCGACGAACAACCAGGCGATGGTCCGGTCGCTGAGGCCGCGCATCCGGCGGGCGACACCCTGCGGGGTGGCGCGGGCGAGACGGTCTGCGGGGCTGTCGGACATGCGGTTGGCCTTCGGAATGGGTGCGCGTCAAAGCCACGGCAATGGCGGGGTGACCCGCGCCCCTGCCGGGGAACATACCACGCAGGGCACGCGACGTCTGGCGGGGGGAAGCCGGGTTTACCCCGCCATATTCGGGAAGGATTGGGCGCGCCGCTTGGCCCGGCGCGCCCGTGGTTTCGAGGTCAGAGCTTGCCTTCGTCCTCGAAAACTTCGGTCCAGTCGGACACCAGCCCGTCAAGGGCTTCCTGCGCCGTTCCGGTGCCTGCCACGACATAGTCGTGGAAGCGTTTCTGCGACGCCTGCAACAGCGAGGCATAGGCGGGTTCGGCCCAGAAGTCTTTCACGATGGCCATGCTGTCCAGATAGGTCTGGGCATAGGGCTGGCTTGCCGCGAAGCCCGGATCCTCGACCACCGCGCGCAGCGCCGAGAAGCCGCCCATCGACCACCATTTCTGCTGAACCTCGGGCTGGGCGAACCATTTGATGTATTCCAGCGCCGCCGCCTGCTTTTCGGAATAGGAGACGACAGAGATCCCCTGCCCGCCCAGCTGGGCGAACTTTTCGCCGTTCGGGCCGGCCGGATTGACCAGATAGCCGGTCTTTCCGCCGCCGACGTTGGGATCAACCTCGAACCCTGGCCAGGTGAATGCAAAATTCATCTGCATCGCGACCTGACCGGATTTATAGGCGTCGATCCCCTCGCCCATGTAGCTGTTGGAAGCGCCCGGAGGCGTGCAGCAATCGTAAAGCGCCTTGTAGAATTCCAGCCCCGCGACGGCACCCGCAGAGTTGACGAAACCGGGCATGTCATACGGTTTGTCGGGGTTGTCGTATTTGAAGCCAAAGCTGTAGAGCACGTCCATTGCGCCCATGGTGATGCCTTCTGAGCCGCGCTCGGTATAGATCGAGGCCCCGTAGACCGTCTTGCCGTCAATCTCGCGGCCCTGGAAGAATTCGGCAATGTCCTTCAGTTCGGCGAAGGTCGCAGGCGCGGCAAGATCGCGGCCATATTTTTCCTTGAACTCGGCCTGCAGTTCCGGCCGGGCGAACCAGTCCTTACGATAGGTCCAGCCGACAACGTCACCAAAGGCGGGCAGCGCCCAGTAGTTCGGCGTCCCCTTGGGCCATTCGGAATAGCCGGTGACAGTGGCGGGAACGAAATCAGCCATGCTGATCTTGTTGGCATCGAAGAACTCATTCAGCTTGACGTAGTGGCCGCTTTCCGCACCCGCGCCGATCCACTGACTGTCGCCGATCATCAGATCACAAAGCTTGCCGCCCGAATTCAGCTCGTTCAGCATGCGGTCTGCGAAGTTGGTCCACGGCACGAACTCGAAATTCATCTTGTGGCCGGATTCCGCCTCGAAATCCTTGCTGAGTTCGACGAGGGCGTTCGCGGGGTCCCACGCGGCCCAGCACAGTGTCAGGTCTTCAGCTTTTGCGCCGATTGCCGACAGCGACAGGCACATTGCCGCCGTTGTCGCAAGATAATGCGATCTCATTGCAGTCCTCCCTTGGTTGATGTCGGGCCGGTGCGATTCTGTCCGGTCTTCTTTCTTTCAATTATAATACCGAGTTGGGGCCGCCGCTGTCCAGAAGTTTTTGAGGTACGCACCTCAAAAAACTATGTCGTTGATTGTATATGTTTGTTTTGGGCTTCTCGAGCGTGGGCGCAGGGTAGCGGCGGTTCAAAGGCTGTCGGGCAGGTTTTCGCGGATCACGATCTCGATACGGATCTGTTCCTGAGACAGATCGAAAGGAACCCGGTCGATCTTGGCGCGCAGAACGCGCAGAGCGGATCGCACCAGATGGCCGACATTCTGCGTGATGACCACATCCATCGCGCCGGACAGCAAGGCCGCGCGGGCATGAGGGGTCAGTTCATGCCCAAGGACTACGCTGCGGCCGGTCAGGCCGAGGTGTTGCAGCGTGGTGGTCAGCGCGCGTTGACCGGTGCCAAGAATGTAGATGCCGCCGATGTCGGGGCTGTGGGCCAGGCAATCAGTGACCACACGGTGCAGAACGGCGGCCTGGCCGTGGGTTTCCAGCGAAGGCAGCACCTCGATCTGTGGAAAGCGGCCCTGCATCACCTCGTCAAAGCCAAGCCGCCGTTCGATGCTTTCGCGCAGCAGCATGGAGTCGGACAGGACCATGACGCGCGACGGGCCGGGCCGCAAAAACCGGCCGATGAGGACGGCTGCGGCGCGCCCTGCGGCACGGTTGTCAATGCCGACGAAATGATCGCGTTCCGTATTGGGAAGGTCAGAGACAAGGGCAACCACGGCCAGCCCCTTTTGGCGCAGGTTGCGGATCGCGTCGCGGATGACGGGGGTCTCGGGCGCCATCAGGGCCACGCCCACAACCCCTGCCCCCGGCAACGCCGCGAGGATACCGGCCAGTGCGTGGGGATCTTCGGCGGCAAAGCGGCGCAGCAGAACATCGGTGCGCGCCATGGCGGATTGGCGATGCGCCTCGGCCAGCGCATCAAGCAATGTGCGGTTGAACTGGCTGTCGGTGTCGGGCAGCACGAAGGCAAGCCGATAGTCCCGCTGGCGGGCAAGGTTGGCTGCGGCCACGTCGCGGACATAGCCGATGCGCGCGATGGCATCCTGCACCGCCTGCACGGTCTTGGCGCGCACGCCGGGGCGATCGTTCAGCACGCGGTCGACGGTGGCAAGGCTGACTCCGGCCTCGCGGGCAATATCGTTCACGGTCGGGCGCATCGGGGTCTCCTTGAAGATGATTATCCCGCAAGGTTGAGGTACGTCAATCATGCTGCAGAAGACTGCCGGCGGGCGCGTTGCCAAGGCGCATGGGGTATGTAAAGATTCCGATTGCAGTTCAGCGGGGCCGCCAGGCTGCCCGCAGCGGGTCTGCGACGCACCCGGAGCACACAGGATAGGGACCATCACATGACAAAGCGGGTCGTATTTACCGGAGGAACGGGCAAGGCCGGGCGGCACGCCCTGCCCTATCTTCAGGCACGGGGCTATGCGTTGTTGAACCTTGACCTCAAGCCGATCGACCTGCCGGGCGTCAACACTCTGATCACCGACATTACTGACAGCGGGCAGATGTTCAACGCGCTGACCACGCATTTCGGGTTTGACGGCTATGACGGCGGCCTTGCTCCGCAGGCGCCCGATGCGGTCGTGCATTTCGCGGCCATACCGCGGGTGATGATCGCGCCGGACAACGTGACCTTTTCGGCCAATGTCATCGGCACCTACAACGTGATCGAGGCGGCGATGAAGCTGGGCGTCCGCAAAGTGATCATCGCCTCGTCCGAGACGACCTTTGGCGTGTGTTTTGCCGAAGGCGACAAGGATTATCACAGCTTTCCACTGACCGAAGACTATGACAGCGATCCGATGGACAGCTACGGACTGTCGAAGGTGGTGAATGAAAAGACCGCGCGGGCGTTTGCTGCGCGCTATGGCGCGGATATCTATGCGCTGCGGATCGGCAATGTGATCGAGCCGCATGAATATGACCGGTTTCCGGGCTATCTGGCCGACCCGATGAGCCGCAAGCGCAATGCCTGGAGCTATATTGACGCGCGCGATCTGGGCGAGATCGTGCATCTGTGTCTGGAGAAAGACGGGCTGGGATATCAGGTGTTCAATGCGGTGAATGACACGATCACCGCCGATCTGCCAACGGCGGAGTTTCTGGCGAAATACTGCCCCGCGACGCCCCTGACCCGGCAGCTGGTCGGGCATGAGGCGCCGCTTTCCAACGCCAAGGCGCGCGAGATTCTGGGGTTCCGCGAGGCGCATCCGTGGCGGCAGGAACCGGCCTATCTGAAGGCGGCAAAGGAATGAGCGGAGGATCAGACATGACAACGGGCGAAACGGTAGGGTTCATCGGCCTTGGCTACATGGGCCACGGCATGGCGAAGAACATCGTCGAGAAGGGCTATCCGCTGACCATCATGGGGCGGCGCAACCGCGTGCCGGTCGACGATCTGGTGGCGCGCGGGGCGGTGGAGGCGGCGACGCCGCGCGGGGTCGGGGCGGCATCGACGGTGGTGTTCATCTGCGTCACGGGATCGCCGGATGTCGAGGCTGTGGTGCGCGGGCCGGACGGGCTGGCTGCAGGCATGGCGCGCGGATCGGTGATCGTCGATTGCTCCACCGCGGATCCGAACTCGACCCTCGCGCTGGCTGCCGAACTGGCGCCGCTGGGGATCGAATACGTTGATGCGCCGCTGGGGCGGACGCCGAAAGAGGCGTGGGATGGCACACTTGATACCATGGTGGGGGCAAGTGACGCGACATTCGCACGGCTGAAGCCGGTGCTGGAGACATGGGCGGGGCGCATCGTTCATATCGGGGCCACAGGCGACGGGCATCGGATGAAGCTGCTGAACAACTTCCTGTCGCTGGGCTATGCCGCTCTTTATTCCGAGGCGCTGACGCTGGCGCAGAAGGTGGGCATTTCGCCCGAGCGGTTCGATTCTGTCATCCGGGGCGGGCGGATGGATTGCGGGTTCTACCAGACCTTCATGCAATGGACGCTGGACGGCAACCGCGATGCCCACAAGTTCACCATTGCCAACGGGTTCAAGGACCTGCGCTATCTTGAGGCGATGGCAGATGCGGCAGGCGTGGCGAACCCGATGGGGAACGCGGCAAAGAATGCGTTCTCGCTGGCCCATGCGGCGGCCCCGGGGGATTTCGTGCCGATGCTGGCAACACATATCGGGCGGATCAACGGGGTGGACCTGACGCCCAAGGCGGGGTGAGCGGGGGTATCTGACCGATTGCCCCTGAACCAACCGCGGGGTCAGGTACACAAGGCATGTCCGGCGGGTTGCCAGTGGCAGCGCGACAGCGGTTTCCGGCGCGAAGGCCCACGCCACAGCGCCGATACAACAGTCCAACCAGAGTAACGCCGGGGCGTGACTGCCTTGGCGGGTATTGATGCACCTGCCGGGGGGATGACAGGCGATCAGAACCTTTCCTGCGGAAGGTTGGCACGTCAAACGCTTGCGCCCTGCGCCGCCCGAAGCAGCTTGACAAGAAGTGGCGCGAGTCAGATCCCGCCACGAAAACCAGCATTTTCGTCAAGCAAAACCGCGTTTCAACCCAGCGGACTGGCCCGGATGGCAGTGATCAGGCTTGCATGCTGGCTGTGCAGCAGCGCCTCGACAGCAGATACGGTCCGGGGCGTGAACCGGCCCGCGTTATCCAGAATGTTCACGGCCGCCACGGTGACGCCAGCATCGACAATCGGCACGTTGAGCGCGGACTGACATCCCAGACGATTGATCAGCGCATGATCAGGAAAATAGATCGCGAAGTCTGCGGTCATGTTGGCGACAAAGCTGCGCTGGCCGTCGATCACCTGTCGCGTCCAGCCATCGGGCTGCACCGGTTTTGTGCCGGACGTCGGATAGTCCACCGGATGCGAGGTGTAGATCCGCCGGGCCAAGGCCTGCGCGTGATCGATCCGCGTCACGGTGAACAGCCGCGCGCCAGCGAGGTCGGCCACCGCGTGGTGCAGGTCGGCAAAGGTCCGTTGTGCCTGGTCGGTCATGTCACCCTTTCCGGTATGACAACGAGCTATCACACGCGATGCGCGGGGACCACGCCGTGGCTTGCACTTCCGACGGGATCGGCCAGTCTGTTGGCAGGAATTCCAAGGGGGTTGGCATGAAGATTGCGGTGGTGACGGGGGCAGCGGGCGGGATGGGCCGGGCGATTGTCGCACGACTGCTGGCGGACGGATTTTGCGTTGCGGGGATCGATATTGATACAGGTGCATTGGGCGACATGGCAGAGGAGGGGTTCATCCCCCTGCCCGTCGATCTGACCGATGCGGGTGCAATCAAGACGGCGTTTGCCGGGCTTCAGGCGCGCTGTGGCGGGGTGGATGCGCTGGTCAACAATGCCGGAACCTGTTTCATGTCAGAGTTCCCCGACATTCCGGTGGAAGAGTTCGAGCGGCAGATGGCGGTTAACTTTTCCTCGGCGTTCCATTGCTGTCAGGCGGCGGTGCCGTTGATGCTGGGGCGGCCTGGGGTGAAGAAGATCGTCAATATCTCGTCCAATGGGGCGTATAATTTCGATGTCTTCGATCCGCCGCATTACCGGGCCAGCAAGGCCGCGATGGATACGCTGACCAAGGATCTGGCACGGCGCTATGCGCGCGACAGCATCACCGCCAATTCCATCGCCCCCGCCATGACGGAAACACCGTTGTTCGGGGTGCTGTCGCAAGAAGTGCTGGACCGCGCGATTGCTGCGATGCCGCAGGGCCGCGCGATGCAACCGTCGGAAATTGCCGCCTGGGTCGGGTTCCTCATCTCGCCAGCGGGAGATATCTGTTCGGGAAATGTTATCATCCTCAATCAGGGGCGGGATGTGCGTTAGTGTGGGGTGTGTTCTGCCAAAGAGTCGAAATCAACTGTCCGGTGGCCAGTCACAGTGTCTGATTGCCCAAGCCCGCAGGCAAGGGGTTCTCGTCCCGCGTGAACGTCTGGCAATCCGGCAGAACCAGCGAAGCGCCTCGGAAACTCAGGCACCGAAGGCGAACTGATCCGACCCGGCCTCAACTATATGACAACGGGGATTTTTTCAGCAAAGGCCACTGGTCTGGCGCATGGCCGTAGATGACGAAAGCCCCGGTTTCGGCGGCACGCCGCATCAGCCGCGCGGCACTTGCCCGCGCCGCCTTCGCGTCATGTGCTGTATCAAACCCCTCGTCGATCTCGGCGGGGCGCGAGATAGCGTCGCCGGTCACGATCACCGGGCCGGTGTCGGGCAGATCGAGGTGCAGCGCCAGTTGCCCCGGCACATGGCCCGGCACCAGCAGCAGCGTCAGCCCCGGTGCCAGTGCCGCGTCATCCGTGACGGTGACATAGCGCCGGTCGGGCCAGTCCATCGGGCGCGCCTTGCCGAAATACAGCGGGCGCGGTTCCGCCCGGTCGGCGGCGGCCATCAGGATGGGGGCTTGTGGAAAGCCCGCGATGCCGCCCACATGGTCGATATGGCTGTGCGTCAGGATCACAAGGTCGATATCGGCGGGGGTCAGGCCCGCCAGTGCCAGTTGGTGTTGCGGCAAGTTGCGAACGGTCAGGTCCAGCACCTCGCCAAAGCTGCCAAGCCCGTCCTGTGCGCTGGCGCGGGCGGCGTCATCGGCATAGGTGGCGGGAAAGCCGGTATCGACAAGGATGTTTTCCTCTCTGTCGGTGCGGATCAGGAAGCCCACGATGCCGATCACACGGCAATTTGCGTGGACCTTGAACAGGCCGTAGTCCAGCACGGTCAGACTGACAGGCCGCCCCTTTACAAGTTCTTCGGCTTGCATGACGTGTTCCCGTTCCCCAACCCCGAGAGGAGCCACAAGCGGTGAAGGTCAAGATCCACGCGCTGTTCCAGTATCTTCTGGACACAACCGAGGCGCAACCCGAGGCGATTGTCGGGTTCTCGTTGTCCCGTTCGCCGCGCCTTGGGGAATTTCTGGCCGACCTTGACCCCGACCTGCCGCTGGATTGGAACGGACAGTCGTTTCGCGGCCTGCCTGCGTTGCGGGCGGCGGTGACCCTGCAGGCGGGGCTGGCGGGGATTTGCACGCCCGATGATGTGCTGATCACGGCGGGGGCGGCAGAGGCGAATTATCTGGCGATCCGCCAGTTGGTGCTGGCAGGGGATGAAATTGTTACCGAAACCCCCGGCTGGCCGCAGGCGGCGGTGCTGGCGCAAGCCATCGGCGCGCGGGTGACGGCGGTGGCGCGACACGAGGCCGAAGGCTGGCGGCTGCCGCTGGACCGGCTGGCGGCGGCGGTGACCAACCGCACGCGGCTGATCTTTCTGTCCAATCCGAACAATCCCACGGGTCAGTTGATGGGCGAGGCCGAGTTGCGCGCAATTGCAGCGATTGCCGACCGGGTGGGGGCCTGGCTGATCGTGGACGAGGTCTATGCGGGGCTGGAATGGGAGGGGGCGCGCGCGCCGTCGATTGCGGGGATCTATCCGCGCGGTATCACGACGGGCAGTGTGTCAAAGGCACTGGGGTTGCAGGGGTTGCGGACGGGATGGATGATCTGCCGCGATCCGGGGGTGATCATGGATGCGGTGGTCCTGCGCGAAAACTCTAGCGAGATCATGAATATACTGGGCGAAGTTATTGCTGAGATCGCGCTGCGGCCGCACCGGCTGCGCCCGGCACTGGACCGGGCGCGGGCCGAGGGACGGGCCAACCTGAACCGGCTTGACCAGTTCGTCGCGGATCAGCCAAAGCTGTCCTGGGTGCGCCCGATGGCAGGGCTGATCGGGTTGGCGCGGCTGGCGGGCGGAATTGATGGCGAGGCATTTGCACAGCGCCTGCTGGCACCCCCCTACCGGACGTTCCTGCTGCCCGGTGCCGCTTACGGTCAGCCGGCGCATATCCGGCTGGGTGTGGGCGGCGGAGCCGACGTGCAGTTGGACAAGGGGCTGCACCGCGTGGCCCGCCTGCTAGCTGACTGGACCTGACGCGACGGTGTTACTCAGCGGCGGCCATGAGGGGCGCGGCGCCGACCGGGTTTGCCCCAAAGAACGTGCCGTCATCCAAGACCTGCTGCACGGCAAAGCGGACGACGCTGTGCTGACCACTGGTAAAGGCATAGACCATCGCCAGATCGCAAAGCTGGTTCACGCGGCGCGGGATGCCGCCGGTGGCCTGATGGATCAGATCGGTCGCGGCCTCGCTGAACAGGGTGCTCTTGACACCAGCCACGCGCAGGCGGTGGGCGATATAGGCCCGCATCGTGACGGCATCCATCGCGGAAAGATGATAACTTGCGGCAACGCGTTGGGCAAACTGCTCCAGCCCCGGACGCTGGACCAGTTCGCGCAGTTCCGGCTGACCGACCAGCACCAGTTGCAGCAGTTCGTCCTTGCAGGAATTGATATTGGTTAGCAGGCGCAACTCTTCCAGCGCCTCGGCACACAGGTTCTGCGCTTCGTCGAAAATCAGCACGACGCGGGCACCGCGGGCATATTCCGCAATCAGATAGTCCTGAAAGGCGGCAACGAGACCGGGATAGCTTTTGTCGGCAGGCGCGGGCTGACCCAACGCCAGCATGACCCAGCGCAGCATTTCGTCCGGGCCGCCGTGCGTGTTGGACACCAGCCCGATCCGAACGTCGCTGGCCGCGGTTCGAAGCAGTTGATGGATCAACAAGGTCTTTCCCGCCCCGATCTCGCCGGTGATCAGGGTGATCGGCGCACGGGTCAGCACACCGTATTCCAGCGCTGCGAACGTGTGTTGATGTTCCGTCGACCAGAACAGAAAGTCGGGGTCAGGCACCAGCGCAAAAGGCCGCTCGGTCAGGCCGAAATGCCCGGTATAGATATCGTGCGGCGAGATGCGGCGCGGGCGGGTGGCATTGTCGGGGCCTGTCGTGACGACCGGGTCTGTCAGGGCCGCGCTGATCTGGCCAAAGCTGCTTTCCGAGATCGGACGCCGCAGGTCGCTGTGCCTGAGGTGGATGCGATGGCTGCCGGACAGGAACAGCGGCTCGGCCGCCGGGATCGCGGGCTTTGCCTCGGGGTGGCGAATGCTGCGGAAGGCCCACGGCTCGGCGCGGCTGAAGCCTGTCGAGACGCGGACAAGATCACGCGCATGGGTGAAGCCCGGTCTTGCTGGCCAGACCCGGCTGGCGATGTGGACAGGCACGGCTTCGGCGCTGCTGTAGACGGCGTGCTCAGACATTGCTTCAAAACTCCTGCAAGGCTGAAACCGCAGGTTGCGGTTCCGGTCAGGTCAGTGCCAAAACCCGGCTTTCGAGGATCCGCGCTGCGCGCTTTGCCCCGACATTCCCTGCCCGCAAGACCCTCTGCCTGAAGTTGTGCGTTTGATGGCAAAAGCACGGCAGGGATTGGCAACGCGCAGAGGAATGGCAGCCGGTTGTCAACCTTAACGATAGTTAGACAGTGGTTAACGGCAACCGCGAGGCAGAGTTGTGACCTATATCTGACTGATTCATGGCGCTTGTGTGGCCAAACTGTCGCGCAACTCTAGGCGGAAACGACACCGCGCGTGCTGCCGGCGATCAGGATTGCGGCATCCGCAAGGGGAATCATCGGGGGGGCGGCCGAAGCAACCGCAAGATAGCGCGGCTCCCACCGGGGGTCGAACTTGGCCTTGAAGGCCCGCAGACCCGAGAAGTTGTAGAAATGTCCGCCATGCTGAAAAATCGCGGCCCCGAAGCGGTTCCACAAGCGCACGCCCTTGCGTGCCTCAAGCCCCGAAAGCGGTGCCATCCCCATCGAAAATGCTGGCACACCCTGCGCCTTCAGGGTCAGCATCAGTTCGATGAACAGGTAATCCATCACGCCGACCGGCACATTGTCGGCATGGCGCATCAGATCGATTGTAGCCTGCGCCGTGGCATCGGTCTGCATCAGGTTCGCAAATGCCACAACACGGTCCTGATGCCGCACCAGCACCAAAGGCCAGCGCGCCAGCCAATCCGCATCGAACCGCCCCACCGAGAACCGTTTTTCGCGGGTGTTCCGCGCGGCCAGCCATTCACCGGAAATTTCACCCAGTTGCGCCAGAAGTGTCGCGTCATGCGGTGGCTGCACGATCTGCAGGCTAAGGCCGTCCCTGATTGCCCGTGCATGGGCGGCGCGCAGCTTTTTGCGGTCCGGCCCGTCCAGAGCAAAGGTTTGCAGATCAATGACCGCCCGTTCGCCCAACTTGTGAAGACTGAGGCCAAGATCCAGCATCAGCGGCAAGTCAGCCTCGCCAACCTCATAGAACACGGGGCGCGCACCCGCGCGGCGCGCGGTATCACAAAACGCCCAGCCCAGTTCGGCCGCGACATCGGACGGGCCGACCGGGCTGCCCAGTGCGATCCAAGAGCGGCCATGCACGCCAAACATCACGAAGCCGCGCCCGTCATCGGAAAACAGCAGGGTTTTGTCGCCGGTCAGGGCAAGGGCGGCATCGGGGTTGCGCTGTGCGCCAACGATTCGCTGGGCCTTGTGCAACGCATCGATTCCCGGCGGTTCGGGATGCAAACGCGGCACGCGCAACAGCAGCGTCAGCGCCGCCAGTGCCATCATCAGCGCCAGCATGAGGCCGGCCCGAAGCGCCCGTGGCGCATCCTTGTCCGTGGCGAACTGCCACCAGAGTTCCGATGAATAGGGCGTTCCCTTGTGGGCAAAGACCAGAACAAAGCCGACCGAAAGCATGAGGCCGCAGACCAGAAGGAACCAGGCCGGTGAAAATGCCCCGTGGATCAGGCTGGTGCGGCGGTGAAATTCACGCCGGAACGGTAGCAGGATCAGCATGGCGACACCCAGCGTGGCCGCACCCTTTACATCGAACACATGGATCAGCGCCACCACGATGCCGATGGCCATTGCCCCCAATGCCAGCCAATACGCCCCCAGCGAACGCCGGGCCACGCCCAGCGCCAGCACGATCAGCACCGCGCCAAGCATGCTGGACATCAGCGCCCCACCTTCCAGCAGGACCAGCGGGAACACCTTTTCCAGCGCCTCGGAGGCTTCGGTCGACGAGGGGATCAGGGCCGCGAAGGACATCCACAGCCCCGACCCGAAGATCATCGCCGCCAGCACGACCGGGGCCATCGGGCTGATCGCACCCAGCACCGGCCCCAACGTGGCCAGCCTGCGGCCCAGCCGCCCGCGCGGCTCGAACCCCGAGGCGCGGCGCACGACGACCAGCGCCTCGTATAGCGCCAGCACCACAAGGGCCAGAACGAACGGCACGACAAAGTAGATCAACCGGAACAGCAACAGCGCCGCCGCTGCCTTCTCGACCGGGATCGAGGCGGGAAGTGCCGCCAGCACAACAGTTTCGAACACGCCGACGCCGCCCGGCACATGGCTGAGGATGCCGACCATCGTGGCGGTGGCAAAGATGCCCAGAAACGCCGCAAAGCCGAGATCGGCACCCGGCAAAAGCACATACAGCGCCAGTGCGGCAAGGGTGATGTCGCCCATACTGAACAGCGCCTGCCCCAGCAACACCGGCAGAGACGGCGCGCGCAGGGTAAAGCGGCCAAAGCGCAGGCTGCCCTTGCGGGCCGCAGCAACGACCAGAGGCATCACCAGCACAAGGATCAGACCGATCGCCATCCAGCGCATGACCGGGGGCGGAAACGGTGCCAACGCACCCATCAGTCCGGGATAAAGCGCAACAGCGCCTAGCCCAATCACCGTCGCCGCAACACCATATGAAACAGCGGCAAAGGTCGACACCGCCGCCACGTCATAAGCATCAAGCCCCAGCCCGGAATAGATGCGGTATCGTACCGCACCGCCCGACACGGCACTCAGCCCGATGGTGTTGCCAAAGGCATAGGCCATCAACCCGCCCGTCAAGGTGATCCCCAAAGGCAGCGGCTTGCCGATATAGCGCAGCGCCGACCAGTCATAGCCGCACAGGCACAGATACCCGCCCAGCGTCGCCAAAAACGCAAGGATCAGCGTGCTGACCGGCGTGCGGTGCACCTGGGCCAGAACTTCGGCCAGACTGACATCGGCCAGAAGATGCGAGACCGCGTAAAGCCCAAAGCCAAATAAAGCCACGGCCAGAATATAGGGAAAGGCGGCGCGCAGGGTCTGCAATAGAGTTGCGGCCTTGTCCGATAGGGGCATGATTCTCAACAAATGGCCTGTGTGAGCGAATATCGAAACATTGTCGCTGAAAGCCGCAGCCACGGCAATCGGGCGTAGCGGGATGACACTCCGGGTAGGCGGGATGGCGGGCGCGCTGTCGCGCGGCTATGTGCCGTCGCGCAGGCGAAAACGCTGGATCTTGCCGGTCTGGGTTTTGGGCAATGCGGCCACGAAACTGATCCGGCGGGGGTATTTATAGGGTGCAATCACCGCTTTCACATGGGCCTGAAGGGCAAGCGTCATGCCGTCGTCGCCCGCCTGGCCCGGTGCGAGCACGACAAAAGCCGCGACGATCTGTCCGCGATCAGCGTCCGTCAGCCCGATGACGGCACATTCCAGAACGGCGGGATGCGCGAGCAGGGCCGCCTCCACCTCTGGCCCCGCGATGTTGTAGCCAGCGGAAATGATCATGTCGTCGCTGCGCGCGGCAAAATGGAAATAGCCGTCATCGTCCTGCCAGAAGCTGTCACCGGTCAGGTTCCAGCCATCGCGGACATAGTTGGCCTGCCGCACATCGGCCATGTAGCGGCACCCGGTGGGGCCGCGCACGGCAAGCCGGCCCACCGTTCCACGCGCCACCTCTTGGCCGGCCTCGTCGACGATCTTAGCCTCATACCCGGTCACAGGGCGGCCGGTGCTGGACGGGCGATGATCGTCGAAGCGGTTGGTGATGAAGATATGCAGCATCTCTGTCGCGCCGATCCCATCCAGCATCGGCTTGCCGGTGCGCGCGATCCACTCGGCGTAAACCGGGGCGGGCAGGGTCTCGCCCGCACTTATGGCCGCGCGCAATGACGACAGATCGGCCCCCTCGGCCATTGCCTTCAGCATCACCCGGTAGGCGGTGGGCGCGGTCAGGCAGACGGTGGCGCGGTAGGTCTGGATGATCTCGATCAGGTTGGGCGGTGTGGCCTGTTCCAGCAGGGCGGCAGCCGCCCCGAACCGCAGCGGAAAGATCGCAAGTCCCCCCAGACCAAAGGTGAAAGCCAGCGGCGGCGATCCGACGAACACATCATCGGGCGTGACTTGCAGCACCTCTTTCGCATAACCATCGGCGATGATCAGCAGGTCGCGGTGGAAATGCATCGTGGCCTTTGGCTCGCCTGTGGTGCCAGAGGTGAAGCCCAGCAGCGCCACATCGTCCCGCCCCGTCAGCGGCGGTGTCAGGCGCACCGATTTCGTCAGAGCCACACGGTCAAGTTCCGCGTCATGGTTCGAAGTGCCGTCAAAACCGATCACCTGCTTCAGAAACACCGATCCTTTGGCACAGGCCACGATCTCGTCCATCAGGCGGGTGTCGCACAGGGCAAGGCCGATTTGGGCCTTGTCGACAATCTGGCTCAATTCGCCCGCCCGCAACATCGGCATGGTGTTGACCACCACCGCCCCCGCCTTGGTCGCAGCCAACCAGCAGGCGACCATCGCGGGATTGTTGGCCGACCGGATCAGCACCCGGTTGCCGGGTTTTACGCCATAATCTTCAATCAGCGCATGGGCGATGCGGTTCGACCAGTCGGTCAGTTCCTTGTAGGTGCGCTGGCGGCCATTGCCGATCAGGGCCGTATGATCGCCAAAGCCACGCTCTACCATGCGGTCGGTCAGCTCAACCGCGGCATTCAGCCATTCGGGATAGTCAAAACCGGTCTGGGGAAGGTCGGGCCAATCCTCGGCGGGGGGCAGCAGATTACGGGTGAAAGGGTCGGAATGCCCGGATCGGCCAAGGGTCTGCATGGTCAGCCCCCGATTTTCATGGCAGTGGAGGGCGGATGCCCGAACGGTACCACCGCTGTCGCCTCGATTTCGACCTTGGCACGATCCTCGATCAGCGCCACCACCTGCACCATCGCCATGACCGGGAAATGCCTCCCCATCACCGCACGGTAGGCCCGGCCCAGTTGTTTGAGATGCGCCAGATATTCGGCCTTGTCGGTGATGTACCAGGTCAGACGGACCACATGCTCCGGCCCTGCCCCGCCTACGGCCAGCACGTCGACTATATTTTGCAGAGCCTGTGCGGACTGGGCCACGAAATCATCCGTCTCGATTTGCTGCTCGGCGTTCCAGCCGATCATCCCGCCGGTAAAGATCGTCCGCCCGGTGGCGCTGATGCCGTTTGCATAGCCTTGCGCCGGTTTCCAGTTCTTGGGGTGCAGGATGTCATGGGGCGACGTCATGCCGGGGTTCCTTCAATTTGGGACGACAGACGCGACCGGACCGGCTCAGGCCAGGGCGTCGCCCGCCCGCCGTCTGTGACCCAGACCAGCGTCAGATCGACCGTCAGGCGCGGATCATCGCCCGCCCCTGCGGTGATCTGCACGGCCACCGACGCAGACCCGACCCTCACGACCCGCAGCGCGAATTCCAGCCGGTCGCCCAGACGCGACGGCGCGCGGAAATTCGCCTCGATCCGCGCGGTCGGCACGCCGCAGCGATCCTGCATCATCTGCGCAAAGGAAACGCCCACCACATCGGCAAAGAAGTTCTCGACAACCGAATTTGTCATCTCGAAATAGCGCGGATAAAAGACGATGCCTGCGGGATCGCAATGGTTGAATTCCACGGCGATGGTGCGCGCATATCTCATGCCAGCACCGAACGCGCGATGATGATGCGCTGCACGTCGCTGGCACCTTCATAGATCCGCAGGGCGCGGATCTCGCGGTAAAGGCTTTCCACGGCAAACCCCGCGCGCACACCGTCACCGCCATGCAGTTGCACGGCGGTGTCGATCACCCGCTGCGCGGCTTCGGTGGCATGCAGCTTGGCCATCGCGGCCTCGCGGGTGATGCGCGGCGCGCCCTTGTCCTTGGCCCAGGCGGCACGGTACACCAGCAGAGCGGCCGTGTCGATTTCCAGCGCCATGTCGGCAATATGACCCTGCACCATCTGCATCCCGGCCAGCGCCGCACCGCCGATCTGGCGCGAGGTGACGCGTGCTATGGACTCGTCCAGCGCGCGGCGGGCAAATCCCAGCGCCGCCGCGCCAACCGTGGGGCGGAACACGTCCAGCACAGACATGGCGACCTTGAAACCCTCGCCCGCGCGGCCGATCAGGGCATCGGCAGGAAGCGCCACATCGCGCAGGCTCAGGCGCGCCAGCGGATGCGGGGCAATGACCTCGATGCGCTCGGCCACTTTCAACCCCGGCGTGGCGGCGGGCAGCAGAAACGCAGACAGGCCCCGCGCCCCCGGCGCTTCGCCGGTGCGCGCAATCAGCACATAGATATCGGCGATGCCGCCGTTGGAGATGTAGGTTTTCTCGCCGTTCAGCACCCAACCGCCCTGCACCTTTGCAGCGCTGGTCGCAGTGGCGGCAACGTCCGACCCCGACGCGGGCTCGGTCAGTGCAAAGCCTGCAATGGCCGTGCCGCTGCGCGTGCGTGCCAGCCAGTCGCGCTGCGCGGGCGTGCCGAACAGGCTGACGGCCCCCATCCCCAGCCCCTGCATCGCAAAGGCGAAATCGGCCAACCCGTCATGGCGCGCCAGCGTCTCGCGGATCAGGCACAGGCTGCGTACGTCCAGCGCGTCGCCCTCGGCGGCCCCGGAATGCTGCAGCCACCCGCCCTGCCCCAAAAGCGTCACCAGCCCGCGGCAGGCGGCATCAACATCGCCGTGAGCCACCGGCAGGTTGGCTGCGCACCACGCCTCCAGCGCCCCGGCAAGCGCGCGGTGGCGGGGCTCAAAAAACGGCCAGTCTAGAAAGCTGCGATCCGCCATGATCCTCTATTTTCTGTTCAGAAATATCCTCCGGGGGTACGGGGGTGGAAAACCCCCACTTGCCCGGTCAGTTCCCCGCAAACACCGGTTTCTCTTTCGCCACAAACGCGCGGTAGGCACGCTCGAAATCCTTCGTCTGCATGCAGATCGCCTGCGCCTGCGCCTCGGCCTCAATGGCCTGATCCAGCCCCATGTTCCATTCCTGTGCCAGTTGCGTCTTGGTCACGCCATGGGCAAAGGTCGGGCCGGCGGCAAGGCGGGTGGCCAGCGCCCGTGCTGCCGCGTCCAGCGCCTCGGGCGGGTGCAGCGCGTTCCAGAAGCCCCAGCGTTCGCCCTCATCGGCGGTCATCGTGCGCCCGGTGAACAGCAACTCCGCCGCCCTGCCCTGCCCGATCAGGCGCGGCAGCATGGCACAGGCCCCCATGTCGCAGCCCGCAAGGCCGACGCGGGTGAACAGGAAGGCGCATTTGGCCTGCGGGGTGGCAAGGCGCAGGTCGGACGCCATGGCAAGGATCGCGCCCGCACCCACACAGATCCCGTCCACTGCGGCGATCACCGGTTTGTCGCAGGCGATCATCGCCTTGACCAGATCGCCGGTCAGCCTAGTAAAGGCCAAGAGGTCGGCCATCGGCCGCCCGATCAGCGGGCCGATGATTTCATGCACATCCCCGCCCGAACAGAAATTGCCGCCGTTCGACGCGAAGATCACCACATCCACATCGCGGGCGGCGGGCAGCGCACGGAAGGTGTCGCGCAGTTCGGCGTAGCTTTCAAAGGTCAGTGGGTTCTTTCTGTCGGGGCGGTTCAGCCGGATCGTGGCGATGCGGTTTTCGACATGCCACAGAAAATGGGCGGGGGTCAGGGTGGCGAGCGTCGTCATGCGCGGGCTCCCATGCGTTTCAATATCTCGGTCAGTTGATCCAGATCGGGTTCGGAAAGCCCCCCGAACACCGCGCCAAGTTCGCGTTCGTGTTCGGCGGCAAGGATTTCAAACCGGGCAAGGCCATCAGGGGTCAACGCCACGAAAATGGTGCGTCGGTCCGCCTCCGACGGGGTGCGGCGCACGAGGCCATCGTTTTCCAGACGGTCAACGACGGTGGTTGCGTTGCCGTTCGAAACCAGCAGCACGCGCGAAAGTTCGGACATCGTGACACCGTCGCGGTGGCGGTAAAGGGCGGCGAGCACGTCAAAGCGTGGCAGGGTGGTAGCGTGATCCACCCGCAGAAACTCGCGCAGGTGGGATTCGGCGCGGCGGGTGACGCCCAGCAGGCGGATCCACATTTTCAGGCGGCGTTTTGACAGGGGATCGGCGGCATGCGCGTCGGTCATGGATCGCCCCCCGATATGGCGATGGCCTGACCGTTGATCCCGTCAGAGCCGGGACCGCACAGCCACAGGGCGGCGGCGGTCACTTCGGCCGGGGCAAAGAGGCGGTTTTGCGGATTGGTCGCGGCCAGTGTGGCCCGCGCAGCCTCGGGCGTCATGCCGGTTTTTTCCACGATGCCCTCCACGGTGCGGTCGGTCATCTCGGTCTCCAGATAGCCGGGGCAGATCGCGTTGGCGGTTATGCCTTTGCGAGCTACCTCCAATGCGATCGAACGGGTCAGCCCGATGACCCCGTGCTTGGCCGCCGCATACCCCGCGATATAAGGCGCACCGCGCAGGCCCGCGACCGAGGATACCGCGATCAGCCTCCCCCAGCCGGTCATCTGGCGCACGCCGTCGCGCAGGGTCAGGAAAGTGCCGGTGAGGTTGGTCGTGATCATCTCGTTCCATTGATCCAGCGTCATCCGCGAAAACGGCGCGCTATTGCCGCTGCCGGCATTGGCGATGACGATCTGGCAGGGTCCGGCGGCGGCGAACATGGCGCGCACCGACGCCTCGTCCGTGACGTCGGCCTGCAAGGCGCGCACGCCTTTGTACCGCCCGGCGATCAGATCGAGCGCGTCCTTGCGCCGCCCGGCAATGACCACCTCGGCCCCGGCCTCGGCAAAGCCGCGCGCAAAATCGGCCCCGGTGCCGGACCCGCCGCCGGTGATCAGCACGCGCTTGCCAGCAAATGTCATGCCCGGATCACCTCTTGCGCACGGTCCGCCAGACGGCGGGCCTGTTCGGCCCCGGCAAGATAAGGCAGCGGCCATGCCATTCCGGTATCGCCCATCCGGGTGGCTGCGTGAAGCGTCCAGTAAGGATCGGCAAGATGCGGTCGGGCGAGGCACACCAGATCGGCCCGGCCCGCCAGCAGGATGGAATTGACGTGATCGGGCTCAGAGATGTTGCCGACCGCCATCGTGGCCAGTCCCGCCTCGTTGCGGATGCGGTCAGAAAACGGGGTTTGGAACATGCGGCCATAGACCGGCTTTGCGTCGATGCTGGTCTGGCCTGCCGACACGTCGATGATGTCGGCCCCGGCGGCGGCGAAGGCGCGGGCAATCTCGACGGCGTCGGACGGTGTCACACCATCGTCGCCCACCCAGTCATTGGCCGAGATCCGAACCGACATCGGCTTTTCGGCGGGCCAGGCGGCGCGCATAGCGCGGAAAACCTCCAGCGGATACCGCAGGCGATTTTCAAGACTTCCGCCGTAGTTGTCGGTCCGAATGTTCGATTTTGGTGATATGAACGAAGATATTAGATAGCCATGTGCCGCGTGAAGTTCGATCATGTCAAAGTCGGCATGCGCGGCCATTTGCGTGGCAGTCACGAACTGGGCACTGACAGCCGCCATATCGGCAAGGTCCATCGCTTTGGGAACCGCGTTGCGCGGAGCCCAGGGCAGGGCCGAGGCCGACATGACGGGCCAGTTGCCGGACGCGAGCGGCGCATCGCCTTCGTACCAGCCTAGCTGGGTGGACCCCTTGCGGCCCGAATGGCCGATCTGGCAGCAAAGCTTGGCTTGTGTTTCGGCATGGACAAACCGGGTCAGCCTTGCCCATGCTGCCTCATGTTCTGGGGCGTACAGGCCGGTGCAGCCGGGGGTGATGCGGCCTTGCGCCGAAACACACGTCATCTCGGTATAGACCAGACCCGCACCGCCCTTGGCGCGTTCGGCGTAATGGGCAAAATGCCAGTCGTTGGGGCAGCCGTCGATCGCCTTGTATTGCGCCATGGGCGAAACGACGATGCGGTTTTGCAACGTCATGTCGCGCAACTGGTACGGCGCGAACATGGGTGCGCGGCCCGGCTGACCCCCGGCGCGGTCCTGAAACCAATCCTCGGCGCGGCGCAGCCATGCGGGATCGCGCAGACGCAGATTCTCGTGGCTGATGCGCTGGCTGCGGGTCAGCAGCGAATAGGCAAACTGGGGGGCGGGCATGTCTAGGTAACGCTCAACCTGCTCGAACCACTCCAGGCTGTTGCGGGCGGCCGATTGCAGGCGCAGCACCTCGATCCGGCGTTCGTCCTGATAGCGGGCAAAGGCGGCCTGCAAAGTCGGCTCGGAATGCAGCAATTCGGCCAGCACGATGGCACTGTCAAACGCAAGACGCGAGCCAGAGCCGATGGAAAAATGGCTGGTGGCCGCCGCGTCGCCCATCAGCACCACGTTTTCATGGTGCCATTGTTCGCAGATCACGCGGGGGAAGTTCATCCACACCGCGGACCCGCGCAGGTGGGCCGCGTTGGAAATCAGCGCGTGACCGCCAAGGTGGGGGGCAAAGATCCGCTCGCAGGTGACGACGGTGTCTTCCTTTGACATCGCCTCGAATCCCCAGGCGTCCCATGTCGCCTGGGTGCATTCCACGATAAATGTCGCGGTGTTGTCGTCGAACTGATAGGAATGCGCCCAGACCCAGCCATGTTCAGTCTTCTCGAAAATGAAGGTAAAGGCGTCGTCGAACTTCTGCCGGGTGCCAAGCCAGACGAACTTGCACAGGCGGGTGTCGATATCGGGCTTGAAAACGCTGGCATATTCGCGCCGCACGGCCGAGTTCAGGCCGTCTGACGCGACGACAAGATCGTAGTTGTGGCGGTAGTCTTCAGCCGACTTGAACTCTGTTTCAAATTGCAGATCGACGCCCAGATCGCGGGCGCGCTGTTGCAGCAAGATCAGGATCCGCTTGCGCCCGATCCCGGCAAAGCCGTGGCCGCCCGACACGGTGCGAACCCCGTCATGAACAACCGCTATATCGTCCCAATAGGCGAAATCGGCCTTGATCGCGGCGGTGCTGACCGGATCGTTCCTCGCCATGTTCGACAGCGCATCATCCGACAGAACCACGCCCCAGCCGAAAGTATCATTCGGCTTGTTCCGCTCCAGCACCGTGACCTGATGCGAGGGATCGCGCAGTTTCATCGAGATCGCGAAGTAGAGGCCCGCCGGACCGCCTCCAAGGCAAAGAATCTTCATGCCCATTCCTTTTGCTGTCTGGCGTGAAGCATAGCGTGCCATCCGGTGAAAACAATTTCAAGCTTGAAATTTCTCACTTGAAGTTTGCGCTTGGTGGCGCATTGTGGCGCCGGATATGGCTTGGCGGACAGGAGAGACGGATGGGTAACGGCCCAGTCATCGGCATTGTGGGTCTTGGCACGATGGGCCTTGGTATCGCTCAGGTCTTTGTTCAGGCGGGGTTTTCCGTTCTGGCCGCCGATGCCGACGCGGCGACCCGCGGCAGTGCCGCAACGCGTCTTGGGGCCGCGCTGGACAGTCGCGTTGCCATGGGCAAGCTGGACGCCGGGGCGCGGGAGGGGATGCGAACGCTGCTGTCGGTGGTTGACACACCTGCACAGATGGGTGCGGTCGCCCTGCTGATCGAGGCGATTGCCGAGCGGGTCGAGGCAAAGCGCGCGCTTTTCGCGGGGCTGGAAGCGGTCGTCGCGAAAGACGCCGTGCTGGCCACGAACACATCGTCGCTGTCGGTGGCATCGGTCGCGGTGGGGCTGGATCAACCGACGCGGGTTGTCGGGCTGCACTTCTTCAACCCCGCCCCCGCGATGCGGCTGGTTGAACTGATCGGACATTCCGGCAGCGACCCCGCTGCGCTCGCGCTGGCGCGGCAGGTAACGGAAGCGGCGGGAAAAACGGTCATCCGTTGCCCCGACACCCCCGGCTTCATCGTAAACCGCTGTGCACGCCCATTTTATAGCGAGGCTCTGGCGCTGCTGGAAGAAGGGCGAAGCGCAGGAGAGATTGATGCGGCGATGCTGGCCGCCGGATACCGGATCGGGCCGCTGTCGCTGATCGACCTGATCGGGGCCGATATCAATCTGGCGGCGACCGAGGGATTGTCGGCGGCAATGGACGGGCACCCGCGCTATCATGTGTTCGGCGCGCTGAAGGATCAGGTGGCGCGCGGCAAACTGGGGCGGAAAACCGGGCGGGGCTTTGTTTTTCCGGGTGCGGTCGCCGAGGCCCCGGCAGACGCCGGGGCAATCGCGCTGCGGATCGAAGCGGTGCTGGCGAATGAAGCCGCGTGGCTGTTGTCGCAGGACGGCGTTGCGGCCGAGGACATTGATACCGCGATGATGCTGGGGCTGAACTTTCCGCGCGGGCCGCTGGCGGGGTTGCGCGCCCACGGGTTGCCCCGCATCCTTGGGGTGCTGGCGGGGCTGGAGGCGCGCGCGCCCGCGCACCTGAAGGGGCGCTATGTGATGCCGCCTGCACTGTCGGAGGTGGGATGACCGAGGTTTTCATCTGCACATCGCGGCGTACGCCGATCGGTCGCTATGGTGGGGCGCTGGCGATGGTGCGGCCGGACGACATGGTGGCGCATGTGATCGACGGGCTTCTGGACCTGCATCCGGGGTTGGTGGTGGACGAGGTGTTCTTTGGCTGCGCCAATCAGGCGGGCGAGGACAACCGCAATGTTGCCCGGATGGGCGTTCTGCTGTCGCGGTTGGGAGAAGGTGTACCGGCGCTGACAGTGAACCGACTTTGCGCCTCGGGCCTTGATGCGGTGATCGCGGCGGCGCGGGCCGTGCGCGACGGCGCCGATGTGGTGATCGCAGGCGGCGTGGAAAGCATGACGCGCGCGCCCTTCGTGATGGCCAAGGCCGAGGCGGCCTTCGCGCGCGGGCCGCAGGTGTTCGATACCACGATCGGTTGGCGGTTCGTGAACGACCAGATTGCGGCGGCATATGGCGTAGACTCGATGCCGGAGACAGCCGAGAATGTGGCGCAGGAAAGATCGGTATCTCGGACGGATCAGGACGGATATGCGCTGCGCAGTCAGCAGCGCTATGACGCGCAGTGGCATGCGGCCGATATTCTGCCGGTGACGGTGCCGGGGCGGACGGTGGTGGTGTCGGTTGACGAGCATCCGCGCGTCACGTCGGCGGAGCGGCTGGCGGCACTGCCCGCACCGTTCCGCGCGGGTGGGTCGGTGACGGCGGGCAATGCGGCGGGGATCAACGACGGGGCGGTAGCACTGGTGCTGGCGTCAGGTGCGGGGGTGAAACGCTACGGGCTGACCCCGCTGGCGCGCGTGGGAATGGCAGCCTCGGCAGGGGTCGCGCCGCGTCTGATGGGGCTGGGACCGGTGGCGGCGGTTACGCGGCTGGCGGCCCGCAACGGGATCGCGGCGGGCGGATATGACGTGATCGAGTTGAACGAGGCCTTCGCCGCACAGGTACTGGCCTGCACGCGCGACTGGGGGCTGGCCGATGATGACCATCGGATGAACGCCAAGGGCGGCGGGATCAGTATGGGGCATCCGCTGGGCATGTCGGGCGCGCGGATATCGGCCACGGCGGCACGGCGGCTGCACGAGGGTGGCGGGCGGAGTGCGCTGGTGACGCTGTGCGTCGGGGTTGGGCAGGGCGTGGCGCTGGCGCTGCACGCTGTTTAGCATTTATTGTGAATAAGTTATGCAGCATTACTGATGCTTTGCTTCAAATCGGGGCGGGCAAGGGCGGGTCTGAATGAGTTTCGGCAAAAGCAGCGATATGTCAGATGGTTCCGGATATTTTCTTTATCATTCCATCGGCCAGTATCCGGGGAAGGCGCAAGCGCTTGCCGGTGCGATGGCAGAGTTCGCCCAAGCCTGGGGGGCGGCCGATGATGACCAATGGGGTTATGCGCTCGGCCTCCGGGCGCGGTTCATCGCGCGGTGGCAGGCAATCATCGAGGCCGCTGCCGGGACGGTGACAACGACCGAGAATGTGACGCAGGGCCTGCACATGCTCATGACAGCGCTGCCCGAGGGGTACTTGCGGGGCAAGCGGGTGCTGGTTGCCGCCGACTGCTTTCCGTCGAACCATTTCCTGCTGACGGGGTTGCAGGACCGGCTGGGCTTCGCTTTGCAGACGGTGCCATTGCGGCAAGGTGCCAACTGGGTCGAGGATGAAGATCTCCTTGCGGCCTGGGGGCCAGATGTCGGGCTGGCGTTGATCACCTGGGTCAGTTCCACCTCGTCGCACCGCGTCGATCTTGGGCAAGTAGTGGAACACGGGCGTCGCATGGGATCGGTGATCGGGGTGGATATCACCCAGGCGGCGGGGTTGCTGCCGTATGATGTGGCAGACCCGGCCGTTGATTTCACGCTGTCAACCAGCCTGAAATGGATGTGCGGTACGCCCGGTGCGGGAATGCTGCATGTTGCGGCAGATCTGATCACGGCGTGCCAGCCGGAATTGCGCGGGTGGTTCAGTCAGGACAACCCGTTTTCCTGGGCGCTGGACCGCTTTGCTTATGCGCCCGACATCCGCCGCTTTGACAATGGCACGCCGGGCGTGATGGCGGCCGCAGCGTCGCTGCCGGCGCTGGATTGGCACGCGGCGCAGGATATCGGCGCGATACTGGCGCACAATAGGGCGCTGACCGCGCGCCTGATTGCGGCGGCGGATAATCTGGGGCTGGCGTTGGTGACGCCGCGCGCCGAGGCGTTGCGCGGTGGCAGCGTGATGCTGCGGCTGGCGGACGGCAACGTCGCACAGCGGGTGCTAACGGGGCTGCGCGCGCACGACGTGTTTGCCGATGCGCGCGGACAGGTCTTGCGGATGTCGCCGGGAGCTTTGACGACCCTGGACGGTACAGAGCGGATGATTGCCGCGCTCGGCGCGTTGGTAAGGTAAAGGCCGGGTCCATGGACGACAGGGCAGCCTGCCCCAAGTCTTGGCTACCCGTCAGGTGAAGCTGGCGATCGTGGCAAGTGCGCCGTCAAGCGCCTTGCCCCGTTCATCTGCAAGGGCCGCATCGCGCAGGCGTCTGGCCCAGTCGGCAGCATCCTCGCGACCCGCCACAAGGGCGACGCCGTTCAGCACAAGGTCGAACTTCGAGAGGCCGCGGCTGTGGGTATCGGAATAGCCCTTGATCAGGCGGCGGCAACGGATGACCTCGACCGCGAGGTCGTAATTGGTGGGCAGGTAGCCGGTTGCGATGCCTAACCAGCGGTTAAGATGGGCCGTTTCCTGCGCGTGGCGCAGCGTACGGCGGCGATAGAACCGCAATGCGCCCGCGACATGCAGCATCGCGAAGGATGGCAAGCTGTCAGTCCGCAGATGGCGGCCCTTGCTGAACCAGCGATCAAGGCGGGCCATCCATTTCGAGCTGGCTTCGATTTTCGCGCCAAGGCGGGCGGGCAGCAGACCAGCGACCTCCTCGGCACGGGGGTGCATGAATTCGGTCAACTGGATCAGGTTGGCGTTGTTGGTACCCATCTCGGTCCGGATGCGGCGAAAGCGGGCGCTGCGGGTTTTGAGGTCGGCCACACGAATTACATCGTCATAGGCCATCGCGTTGGCGATGTATTTGGCAGCCTCGCGGGTCAGGACGTGGTTGGGGTGGGTATCTTGCGCGAGGATTTCGGCCACGCGGTCAAGATAGGCCGAGCCATAGGCGATATCCTGAAAATCGACGGTTTTTTGCAGGCCAAGCCGGGCAATTTCGGCGACGGGGGGCGGAAGGGCTGCGGCGCGGGTGGTGAGGGCGTGCCACTGCGCAAGAAGCTTGGCGGGGCCGGACGGCGTCGATGGACCCGCGAGGGTTCCCGCCTGCACGGGGATGACCACCGGGGATGAGGCGGCAGAACGGGCGGCATCAAATCCTGCAGTGAAGGCACGCAGGCTGGGCTCTATGCCTTTGCCGCCCTGCCGGATAGCGGCCTCGAACGCCTCGCGCGGGAAGGGAAGGGTTTCTGACGCCGCAAGCGCACCAAACAGGCTGGCTGAGATGACCGAGCCTTGCTCAAGGGCAAGGCTGTCGAAGTCCGCGACAATGAGGCGGCGCGCGGCGATTTCCGACGCGGCCATCGCCTCGTCAGAGCTTGCGATGCCGTCGCCGGGGGCGGATTTTTCCGACACGGCAAGCATCCGGTGGCTGGAGGCGATCAGGGTTGTGCGGTCCGGGGTGACGAAGCCGCGCAGGATGGCGCGGCCCGCCTCCATCATCTCGGCCGCGATCAGAATATCGACGTCTCCGGCGGCGGGAAGCAGGGCGAAAACCGGTTGGCGGGAGGCGGCGGGACACATCTCGATGTAGTAGATCGTGGCCCCGGTGCGCTGCGCGACCCCCGCCACCGATGTGGCTTGCACAGCATGGCCGCTGGCGCGGGCCACTTGTTCGATCCAGCCGGCAAGCACGCCGCCGCCCTGCCCGCCCACCGCCATCACCGCCAGTTTCAGGATACCGCCAAGAGCAGGATCCGGGATGCGGGGTACGAGGGCGTCGTGAATCGTCATACGGAGCCTTCGAAATCGAGGCGGCGGGACTGGCGGCGCGCTTGCAGCCAGCCGATGATCTTGCTGCGAAAGGTCGCGCGGCGACGTTCCCATGCGGTCGGGTTGTGGACCACATCGGCGCGGTAGAACGACGGGCAGAGGATAGCGGCATCGGCCACCTCGCCACAGTTGCCGCAGCCGACGCAGGACTGGTCGATGCTGGCAACGGGATCGTCGCGCAGCGGGTCATCAAGGCGTTTAAGCGACAGCGAGGGGCAGCCGGACAGGCGGATGCAGGCATGATCGCCGGTGCAGATCGCCTCGTCGATGCCAAAGCGGGGAGTCTCGACCCGACGACCGTCCCTGATCGCCTGCGTGCGGATCGGCTTTTCGCGGCGTTGCTTGTTCAGCATGCATTCGGACGAGGCGATGATGACCTTGGGGCCGGGGGTTTTGGTGGTCAGCGCCTCGCGCAGGATGTCGCGGACATGGCCCACGTCATAGGTGTTGGTGATCTCGCGCACCCAAGGGATGCCAATACCTTTGACGGCCTTGGAAATTGGGTTCTTCGTGGCCTTGGTGGTGTTGTCGGCGCGCGAGGACATGACATCCTGCCCGCCGGTGGCCGCAGAATAGTAGTTGTCCACCACAAGCGCCACGCCGTCGGATTTATTGAACACCATGTTGGTGAAGGACGATGACAGGCCGTTGTGCCAGAACCCGCCATCCCCGATGATGGAGATCGGACGACGCTCGCCGCCGCCGTCAAAGGCCCCGTTCCCGGCCGGGCCAAGGCCGTAACCCATCGTGGCACCGCCGATCTCGAACGGTGGCAACGCACCGAACAGATGGCAGCCAATATCGGCGCTGATCTGGTGCTTGCCCAATTCCTGCTCGATCAGCTTCATCGCGGCAAAGATCGGGCGCTCGGGGCAGCCAGTGCAAAAGCCGGGGGGGCGGATCGGGACAGTTTTCGACAGGTCGGGGATTTTCGGGGAATCTGCGTTCGGCGCGCGGATTTGCGCGGGCAGAAGATGCGGCGCAGCGTGTTTGAGAAAGGCTGCGACGCCGTCCAGCATGACCTGCCCGGTGTATTCGCCGGCCATCGGCAGCATGCCCTTGCCGTGCAGCTTCACAGTGCTTCCGGCGCGGTAAAGATAGGTGGCGAGGTTCTGTTCGATGAATTCCGGCTGGCCTTCCTCGACCACCAGAAGATGCTCCTTCCCAGCGGCGAAGGCCAGAAACTCGGATGAGACAAGCGGATAGGTGACGTTCAGGATGTAGAGCGGCACTTGGCTGTCGCCGTAAAGGTCCGCAAGCCCCAGGCGTTGCAGCGCGCGAATGACGCTGTTGTACATGCCGCCCTGCATGACGATACCGATGGGGGCGCTTTCGGGGCCGAACTGTTCGTTCAGCCGGTGCTGGGTGATGTAGCGTTCGGCGGCGGGCCAGCGGTTCTTGACCTTGTCCTGCTCGTGGACATAGGACATCGGCGGCAGCACGACGCGGGCGAAATCACTGCGCGGGTTGGACAGGGCTTCGGTGACACTCAGCTTCGGGCGCTGGTTGTTGCGGGTCTGGAAGGTGCCGGTGACGTGGCACGACCGGATCCGCATCGTTAGCATGACGGGGGAATTGGTGGCCTCGGACAGCGCAAAGCCGTCGGACACCGCCTTGACAATGCAGGGCAGGTTCGGGCGCGGATCAAGCATCCAGAACTGTGATTTCATCGCGAAGGCGTGGCTGCGTTCCTGCATGATGGAACTGCCCTCGCCGTAATCCTCGCCCAGAATGATCAGCGCGCCACCGGTAACGCCCGAGGACGACAGGTTGGCAAGCGCATCCGAGGCGACGTTGACACCCACAGGGCCTTTGAATGTAACGGCCCCCCGGATCGGGTAATGCACCGAGGCCGCGAGCATGGCCGCCGCCGCCGCCTCGTTCGCGTTGGCTTCGAACCGGACGCCGAGCTCCGCCAGCAGATCCTGCGCGTCGGCCAGCACATCCATCAGGTGCGAAATCGGCGCACCCTGATAGCCGCCAACATAGCCGACGCCGTTTTCCAAAAGCGCCTTGGTGATGGCAAGGATACCTTCACCGGTAAAGGTCTCACCCTCTCCCAGCCGCAAGTCCTTGATTTCGGCCTTGAAGGAACGTTCGGCCATCTTCGCCCCTCAGAATTCGTGCTTACGAATATTGACCAGCATTTTTTGCAGCGTTGCGACAAAGGCCCGCCGATCTTCGTCGGGAATGCCCTGAAACATGCGGGCGTAAGAGGCGGCCATATGGGGCCACATCGCCTCGAACGCCGCACGGCCCGCTTCGGTTATGAAGACGCGGCTGGCGCGGCTGTCGCCGGGGGCGGTTTCGCGCTGGATCAGACCTTCAGCGGCAAGCTGATCCAGCGCGCGGCTGAGGGTGGATTGTTCAACCACGGCATAGACCGCCAGTTCGCCGATCAGCGGACCCTCAATGACCGACAGCACGGCAAGGGCGCGCATCTTGGGCGTGGTCAGGCCAAGCCCGGCCATTTCGGCGCGCAAGGACGCGTTGTAACGGCCCATGATGCGGTTCATCAGATAGGGAGCAAAATTGGCCAGGCCGATTTCACCAAGGCGCTGCGGCTCAGGGATCGGACGTTGATCGGTCATGCGCCCGCTGCCTTTCCAGCTCGGTTGCCTGAAATCCCTCCAACGCAGGGGCCGGGATGTGTCGGGGCGCCGGTTTGACCCGCACCGTCCAGCACCAGCACACGGTCACCGTTTGGATTTGGCAATGCCGCCGCCACAAGGACGCTGATGCCGGACACGGAAATGACGAGCGACGCGACCATCCGTCAGGCTTTCGGCACCAGCGCCAGCGCGCGGATGGGCGAACCGGTGCCATGTTCGATTTTGAGCGGTGCTGCAATCAGGATAGCGCCCTTTGCTGGCAATTTATCAAGGTTGGCAAGCGAGGCGAGGCCATAGCGGTTCGCTTTGTGCAAGAGGTTGTGCGCGGGATAGGGCGGGTTCATGCCGCCCGCCTGCCCCGCGTCGGTGCCAATACATTGGTTGCCCCAGCCGACGATGCCTTTGGAAAGCAGATACTCGATGCAATCCACCGTCGGCCCTGGTGAATGCGGTCCCGTCGCGTCGGCATTCAGATACAGCGCCTCGTCATGCGCCCGCTTGTCCCAGTCAGAGCGCAGAACGACCCATTCCCCGGCGTTGATCGCGCCATGCTTGGCTTCCCACGCCCTCACATGGTCGGCGGACAGCAGGAAATCGGGGTTCACCGCGACTTCGGTCGACACATCGATCACATTGACCGAGGCAACCAGCTTCTGCACTGGAATCGTGTCGGTATAGCCGTCGGGATAATCCTTGCCGGTGATCCAGTGATGCGGTGCATCGAAATGGGTGCCGGAATGCTCGCCCAGCTTCAGCCAGTTCCAGGCCCAGAACGGCCCGTCGCTGTCATACTCGCTGATGCGGTGAATCTCGATCTTTGGCGTGTCCTTGGCGAAATCGGGGGGCAGTTTCAGCAGCGGCGTGTTCGGGCCAAGGGTGCCAGAGCAATCCACCACCTCGATCCCACCTGAAAGCAGCATTGCGCCGAGGCTTTCCAATACCTGTGCAGAGGCCATACGTCTCTCCCTGTCGCTTGCGGGTCTGCTGCCCGACTGATTAATCATGCTAGACATAATTAGATGCATTTGCAAATATCCTTACGTCAATTGGGATGAGGCGGAATGAGCACAACCTATGACGCGATCCTGATCGGGGCGGGGCATAATACACTGGCCGCGGCGCTGCATCTGGCGGCGAAGGGCTGGCGCGTGGGCTTGTTTGAACAGGCATCCAGCGCCGGAGGGGCTGTCAAGACCGGGGAGTACACTCTGCCCGGTTTCCGGCATGACTGGGCGGCCATGAACCTGTCGCTGTTCGCGGGATCACCATTTTTCAAGGCTTATGGCCCGGAACTGGTGCAGCGTGGGCTGAAATTTGCCCCGGTCGCCGACCCGTTCGCGTCGGTCTTTCCGGATGGAACGTGGCTGGGCATATCGACCGACCTTGCGGCGACCACGGCCCGGATCGCGGCGGTCTCGACGCAGGATGCGGAAACGTGGGAGCGGCTTGTCGCGGCCTTTCCTGCCGAGGCACCGCATCTGTTCGGCCTTCTGGGCAACCCGATGCAGATGCGTGCGCTTGCATATTTCATGTTTAAAACGCTTCGTGCCAAAGGCATGGGTGGAACACTGGACATGGGCCGGTTCCTGCTGTCCTCGCCGCGCAATTGGCTGACCGAAACGTTTCAGAGCGACAAGATGCGTGCGCTTTTGGCAGCCTGGGGGATGCATCTGGATTTCGCGCCGGATGTGTCGGGTGGGGCGCTGTTTCCCTATCTGGAGGGGATGGCGAACCAAAGTTTCGGCATGGTGCTGGGAAAAGGCGGCGCAGACACCGTCATCCGCGCGCTGGTGGCCGCGATCGTGGCGCGGGGCGGAACGGTCGAATGCAACGCGCAGGTTGCGCGGATCGTACATTCCGGCGGGCGGGCAAGCGGCGTCGAGTTGTCGGACGGACGCAAGCTTACGGCGACGAAGGCGGTGATCGCGGGGGTAGCACCGAAGGCTCTCGCGCGTATGACGGGCGGCACGGGCGAGACGCGGTTTGACCGGGCGATGACGACATTCAGCCATGCGCCCGGCACGATGATGATTCATCTGGCGATGGATGGCCTGCCCGACTGGGCGGCGGGGCCGGAATTGCAGCGTTTTGCCTATGTGCATCTGGCCCCGTCGATGGACCAGATGGCGCGGACTTACTCACAGGCGCAGGCAGGGCTGCTACCCGATGAGCCGGTGGTTGTGGTCGGCCAACCGACCGTGGCCGACCCGTCGCGCGCGCCAACGGGCAAGCATGTGCTGTGGTTGCAGATCCGAATGGCCCCCGGCACGATACGGGGCGATGCAGCGGGCGAGATTTCGGCGACCGACTGGGCCGAGGCGGCGCAGCCTTTTGCCGACCGCGCGCTGGATATTCTGGAGCGGTATGCGCCGGGAACGCGGGCGAAGATCCTTGCCCGCCGCATTGTCAGCCCTGCGGAGTTAGAGGCCGAGAACCCGAACTTGATCGGCGGGGATCAGTTGTGCGGCAGCCACCATCTGTCTCAGCATTTCCTGTTCCGCCCCGTTCGCGGCCATGCCGACGGCTCGACCCCGATCCGGGGCCTGCACCTGACCGGGGCCGCCGTCTGGCCGGGGGCTGGCACGGGTGCCGGACCCGGATTCCTTTTGGCCCGCAAGCTGGCGGGTGCCTGACATGCCGACGAAAAGACAAAAGAAACCATCAACAACAGGGATACGATCATGAACCTTAACCGCCGCAGCCTGCTGCAACTTTCCGCCGCTACGATGGCGCTGACTGTCACCGGCCTGCCCGCCTTCGCCGCCATTGACGAGTTGGTGATCGCCTATAATGTCAACCTGCCAAGCTGGGATCCGACGGTCGGTCCCTCGGCGGTGAACCCGACCATACAAGGCATCTATCAATCGGTCTTCGACATGTTCATCGCCCAGAACCCCGACCTCAGCTTCGCCCCCGGCCTGATCACCGAATGGGGCTGGAACGAGGATCGCACCAAGATCAGCATGACCGTGCGCGAGGGGGTCACTTGGCATGATGGCAGCCCCTTTACGCCCGAAGACGTGGTCTGGTCGCTGGAACGCGCTGCCCTTGCCGAGACGGGAAACCCGATTCAGTTTGTCTGGTCAACCATCGGCAATTTCAGCATCGACGGGCAGACGATCACCGCCGATGTGCTGCGTTTTGATCCGACGCTGTTCAAATGGATGAGCTTCCTGACCGGCTATGTGCTGCCCAAAGCCTATTATGAAAAGGTCGGAGCCGAAGGGTTCGAGGCCGCCCCGATCGGCACCGGCCCCTATATGGTCGAGAAATTCGAACGCAACGCCTTTGTGCGGCTGAAGGCCAACGCAAATTACTGGGGTGGCAAGCCGGAGTTCGAGACGGTGACGATCAAGTTCGTGACCGATGCCGCGTCCCGCGTGGCCGAGATTGAAAGCGGCAATTCCCATGTCACGCTGGAAATGCCTTATGAGGAATATGACCGCCTGCGGTTGGGGGGCAGCCTGACCGGAACGGCAGCGCCCATTTCCGATATCGGTATGATTTTCCTGAACGATATCGAGGTGATGACCGACCCGAACGTGCGCAAGGCCGCGGCCCACGCCATCGACAAGAAGCTGATCGTGGAGCGTCTGCTGTCGGGTTATGGAGTGCCAATTGACACGCTGGAGACGCCCGAATACGTGGCCTATGACGCCGCAATCACCGTGCCGTATGATGAGGCGAAGGCGATTGAACTGCTTGCCGCGTCGGGGTTCGGCCCTGACAACCCGGCGAAGTTCAAGATCCAGACCACCAAGGGCTTCAAGCCCAAGGATTATGAGATGATTCAGGCCATCGTCGGCCTGTGGCGCAAGGTCGGGATCGAGGCCGAGATCGAAGTATATGAGATCGCCAAGCATTATGAGTTGCGCGCCGCCGATCAGCTGGCCCCTGCGGCGTTCTACAACTGGGGCAACGCGGTGGGTGATCCGACAACCTCCACCGGATTCGCGATGTTTGGCCCCTCGCCCCACTCGGTCTGGGATGGCGAGGATCTAGCAGGCATGATCGGCCCGCTTTGGGGCGAGGCAGACGAGGAAAAGCGCATTGCAGGCTGGAAAGCGGTCGATGCCTATATCGCGGAAAATGCGCTGGTCATTCCGCTGATCCAGTATGTGCAGCCGATCCTTGCCGCCCCTGGCGTTATGGTGACGCCGCACGCGTCGGGTGCGCTGCTGCCGCATCTGATGAAGCGGGCCTGAGCAAGAGGGGGGTCGCGCCCAACGCGGCCCCTGCCCCCGCGATGCCGCTGTTGCGCGCCGTCTTGTTGCGACTTTTGACCACCGCGATCACGCTGCTGGGCGTGGCCGTGATCGTGTTTGTCGTGATCCGGGTGGTGCCGGGCAATCCCATAGCGATGATGCTGCCGCCGGGTGCGACAGAGGCCGACATCGCGCGGCTGACAGCACTTTACGGGTTGGACCGGTCAATTCCGCAACAATTCCTGATCTGGGGATCTGGTGTTGTGCAGGGTGATTTCGGCACGTCGATCACCACGCGCCAACCGGTTCTTGCGCTTGTGCTGGGCCGCCTGCCCGCAACGCTTGAACTTTCGGTGATGGCGTTGGGGATTGCCGTTGCGCTGGGGGGGGTGGCAGCACTGACCGGCACCCGGCTGCGCGGCACGAAGGCCGAGGGCGCGATTGACGTGGCCAACGGGATGGCACTGTCGGTGCCGGATTTCCTGTGGGGGCTGGTGCTGATCCTGCTGTTCGGAGTGCTGGTGCCGGTGTTTCACATCTCGGGACGGGTGACGCCGTCGCTTGATCTGCCATTCACCAGCAATTTCTATCTGGTGGAGAGCATCCTGCGCCTTCGGTTCGACCTGACGCTGGATATTCTTGCCCATATGCTGATGCCTGCGGTCGCACTGGCCATTCCGCTGGCGGCGATCATCGGGCAGCTATTGAAGCAGTCGCTGAAAGAAACGATGCATCTGGATTACGTCACCCTTGCGCGGACCAAAGGCTATGGCGAGACGCAGGTGATCTTGCGCGAAGCCTTGCCGAATGCCGTGTTGCCGACGCTGACGCTGGTGGGGGTGCAGTTCACCTTTCTGATCGGCGGCACGGTGATTATCGAGCGGCTGTTTTCCTATGAGGGTCTGGGCAACATGGCGATTGATGCCGTGATCAACCGCGATCTGCCGTTGGTTCAAGGGATCGTTATTTTGTTCGCGGTGATTTTCACGGCTGTGAACCTGTTCGTGGATCTGACCTATGCCGCCCTGAACCCCCGGTTGCGGCATGGCTGACGGGCGCGGGCAGGTGCGGCGGGCGGTCGGGGTCAGGCTGTGGCTATCGGCAGGATGGCTGGTCTTGCTGCTGCTGGCCGCCGTTCTCGCCCCTTGGATCGCGCCGAAAGACCCTTTGGCGCAGGATCTGTTTCTGGGGCGCTTGCCGCCGTTCTGGGTGGACGGGACGGAACCCGGATACTGGCTGGGCACCGACAGTCTGGGGCGCTGCGTGTTCAGCCGCATCCTGCACGGCGCGCGGGTGGCGCTGACGGTGGCGCTGGTTGCGGGAACGATCACCTGCGGCATCGGGGCGACGCTGGGGTTGCTGGCGGGTTTTTTGCGCGGCTGGGTCGATATCGTCATCTCGCGCCTGATCGACATCTGGATGGCGTTCCCGCCGGTGCTGTTCGCTATCCTGCTGATCGCGGTGATCGGGCCGGGTCTTGGGTCGATCATCCTGGCTATTGTGGTGATCGACTGGACGCGGTTTGCCCGCGTGATCCGGGCCGAGGCGATGGGACAGGGGGCTATGGATTATGTGGCCTCGGCGCAGGTGGCGGGGCGCGGGCGGATCGGCACGATGCTGATCGAGATATTGCCCAACCTGCTGCCGACCATCGTGGTCCTGCTGACGCTGGAAATGGGCATCGCGGTGATTGTCGAGGCGATCCTCAGCTTTGTGAACCTGTCAATCTCCACCGACGATCCGACCTGGGGCGGGATGATCGCGGAAGGGCGCACGTCGGTGTATCAGGCGTGGTGGGTGCTGGTATTCCCGCTGATCACGCTGTTCCTGACCGTGCTGGCGTTCAGCCAGTTGGGCGAAGGTCTTAAAGACCGCTTCGATCCGGTGCTGCGATGAGCTTTCTTGTCATAAACGGCCTGTCGGCGCGGGTAAGGGGCGCGCCCGACCGCCTGCTGCGCGATGTGTCGCTAACGGTTGCTGCGGGCGAGGTGCGGGGGCTGGTCGGCGAAAGCGGGGCCGGCAAGTCGATGATCGGCAAGGCAGTTCTGGGAATACTGCCGCGCGCGGTCGATGTGCTGTCGGGCGAGATCCTGCTGGACGGCGTGGACCTGCTGCGGCTGCCTCTGGCCGAGCGGCGCAAAAGGATCGGGGCCAGTTGCGCGCTGATCCCGCAAGATCCGCTGACAGCACTTAACCCGTCGCGCCGCATCGGGCCGCAGATCACCGACCGGCTGGTGGATATCCTCGGTTGGACACGGGCGCGCGCCGACGCGCGGGCGCTTGAGTTGCTGGCCGAGGTGCAGATTGCCGAGCCTGCGCGGGTCACGCGGCAATATCCGCATGAATTGTCTGGCGGCATGCGCCAACGCATCCTGATCGCATCGGCCTTTGCCGCCGAGCCCAAACTGATCGTCGCGGACGAGCCGACGACCGCGCTGGATGTGACCGTGCAGAAAGAAGTGCTGCGCCTGATCGCCGGAATGCAGGCACGGCATGGCACGGCGCTGCTGTTCGTCACCCATGATCTGGGAGTGGTGTCGAAGGTCTGCCAAAGCCTGTCGGTGCTTTATGCGGGCATGGTGGTGGAAGACACGTCGGTGCGCGATTTCTTTCGCGCGCCGTCGCACCCCTATTCGCGCGCGCTATTGGGTGCGACACCAAAATACACCGACCCCGACAGCTCGCTTTTGCCGGTGCCGGATGCGGTGATCACAGGTGTGCAGGCCGAGGTGGCCGAGGCCGATCGGGGATGGTCGCGTGGATAGTCCGCTGTTCCGGGTGCGCGACCTCGCGCTTTCGCTGCCCGACATGACGCGCAAACCGCTGCTTGGCGCAGCCCCGCGGATCGAGATACTTAAAGGTCTGAGCTTTGACATTCCACGCGGTCAGGTGCTGGGCATTGTCGGCGGTTCAGGGTCGGGCAAATCGACGCTGGGCAGGGCGCTGGTGCGGTTGCTTGAGCCGACAGGTGGCACAATCGTCTTTGATGGTCAGGATATTACACACCAGACCGAAAGTCAGCTGCGCCCCTTGCGCCGCCGCTTTCAGATGATCTTTCAGGATCCGATGAGCGCGCTAAACCCGCGCCACAGCATCCATCAGATCATTGCAGGGCCGCTGATGCTGCACGGGTTCGACGGACCTGCCGCGCGGGTTGACATGGCATTGGATCAAGTCGGCCTGCCCCGCACCTTTCGTTTGCGCTACCCGCATGAATTATCGGGCGGTCAGCGCCAGCGGGTCGGCATTGCGCGCGCGATTGCGCTGAAGCCGGAGTTCATTCTGGCGGATGAAATCGTGTCGGGGCTGGACGTGTCATCGCAGGCGCAAGTGCTGAACCTGCTGGAAACGCTGGTCAAAGAGCTTGGCCTTACGCTGGCCTTCATCAGCCACGATCTTTCGGTGATCCGCCGGCTTTGCAGTCAGGTGATCGTGTTGCAACGCGGCGCGGTGGTGGAAGCCGCGCCAACCACTGCGGTGTTCGACACCCCGCAGGCGGCCTATACCCGCGAGTTGCTTGCGGCCATTCCGCTGCCCGACCCCGATCAAGTCTGGGTCTGACCCTTCCGCAGGCCTGTAGATCGCAGTATCATTGCCCCATGACACTTATTTGGCATATTCCCACCGACGCCCGCCATGATGCCGCGGTTGCACAATCCACCCGCCGCGTCGGCCGTTTCGAAGTGGATGGCCAAGTGTTCTGGATCAAGCGCGTCGACCGCCCCAACCTGATCAACCGCCTGCAGAAAGGCCCGCCCCTTGCCGCGTTTGACGCTGACCTTGCCGCGATGAAGTCGCTTCTCGCCAGAGGCATTCCGGTGCCGCAGATCGTGGCCGAAGGGCCGGGTATTTTCGTTACCCTCGACTCCGGTCCGACGCTGGAGGGCATATTGCGCGATCAGGCCGGCTCGGTCGAGGACCGCATTCGCGCCTTTTCTGCTGCTGGGGCGGCCCTTGCGGCGATGCACCGCGCAGGCGTAAGCCACGGTCGCCCGGTACTGCGCGATTTGTGCTGGAAGGACGGACATATCACCGTCCTGGATTTCGAGAATTACCGTCCTCATCGCAACCGCAAGAAGGATTTCAGGCTGGACCTGATCATCTTCGTATTCAGTTGCTATGCCCAGCAGCGCGTCGAACTGCCCGAGATTGCCGCAGCCAAGGCGGCCTACCGCGCGGATGATCCAGGCGGCATCTGGCAGATGGCCCAAGACTGGATCGGTCGTCTGCGCTGGGTCGATACGCTGACCAAGCCCCTGCAATGGCGCGCCGATCCACATGCGCGGGAATTCAAGTCCATTCCCATGACCCTGCAGGCCTTTGGCGTATCGGATGTGGTCAGAACTGCCAGCGAAGGCCGGTAAAGAACGCCTGACCCTTGAGAAAATTTTCACCAGGCAGGTCAAGGTTGTTGTAGGCGTCAAAACTGCGGACGGCGGCATAGACCTCCATGTTGGCCGCGTCGACATTCTGCACCACCGAAAGACCAAAGGTTTCGGTTTCGGAACCCTCGGCCGCCCAGTTTCCGTTGTTGTACCAATCAACGGCCACAGCGGTAGAGCCAAAGCTGAACAGATCGCGGATGATGCCCGCTTTAAAATAGAAATAATGCCTTTCTATCGTGGAGTGTGAGCCGGTAAATGTCAGGTTCAGGCCCGTAGGCTTGTGCAGATACCCGAACGACGCCATGGCTGCATATTCGTCGTCACCAATCCCGGTTATATCGAAAACAACCGAATAGTCCCAGGTCGCGTTGGTGTGTTTATAGGCCCCGGTCAGGTCAAAATAGGTGTTGTCATCGCCCGACTCCAACACTTCGCGCCCAACCGACGTCGACATCGAAAACCCGCCAAACTCGGGCGAGTCGTAGCGCAGGCGAAACCTCCGACCGGAATCGAAGGTGCCGATCGCGTCGGACAAGGAGCGACCCGACACGCTTGCGTCAGGCAGAAGCAAGATCATCCCACCCGCGATTTTCGACGTGTTCGGCTGGGCGATCACACGGGTGCCGGAATAATCGGGGGCGTTCAGGTTGGCACTCATGTCGCCCTGACCAAAATAGACCGTGCCATAGGACGGGCTGGCAAACGCAACCTCGGCATGGCGGATATCGTTCGCGTCCAGTTCAAGATCCGGGCCGGCCGGATTTTGCAGGCTTACCTCATCGGACGACCGCAGCGGAATCTGCAATTCGAACCGGCCGCCAAACACCCATCCGTTGTCCAGCGCCGTACCACCCAGAAACCCGACGAACGATCCGTCGTCGTTGTAGTTGTCGACGGTCAGGAAACCACGCGACGTCAAGCTATCGTCGTAATTCAGATAGGCCTGATTGATCTGGCCGTAAAACTGGTATCGCAGGCTTTCACGGACCGGCCACTCTGCCTCGGCAGCCGCGGTGTTCGCTGCGAACCCGGTCGCGAGGGTTGCCAGCACGACGCTGGACCTGAGGAAGACGCCGGACAGTTTATGCATCAGTGGTTCCAGTTTCTTGACGCTCGCTTATCAGATGTTCGCCGCTGATTGGCAATCAACCTTGCAGCAGACAAGACCCACTTGGCCGCACGTCGGCACACCCTTTTGTCGGATGCTTGTCACCGCCCGGTCAGGCGAGGTGATCCATGCCGGTGATGACCCTTTCCACCTCGGCGACAGAGCTGTTTCTGGGGTCGATGTCATCGGCGACCACCGTGCCGCGGCGCATCACCACGATCCGGTCCACCACCTGAAACACATGATGGATATTGTGGGCGATGAAGATGCAGGAATGCCCTGAATCCCGCGCGTTGCGGACGAAGCGCAGCACGCCTTGCGTTTCGGCGACGCCAAGATTGTTGGTCGGCTCGTCCAGGATGATCAGGTCGCTGTCGAAATGCATGGCGCGGGCAATGGCCACGGCCTGCCGCTCGCCCCCCGACAGCGCCGCGATCGGGGTGGATGGCGGAATGTTCTTGGAAATGCCGACCTGCTTCAGCAATTCGGACGCGACCTGCTCCATCAACGGCAAATCCAGCCGGTTCAGGAAGTTCGGCCCCCGCACGGGTTCACGCCCCAGAAACAGATTGCGCGCGATGGACAACTGGGTGACCAGCGCGGAATCCTGATAGATCGTCTCGATCCCGGCGGCGATGGAATCGGCGGTGCTTTTCATCTGGACCGGCTTGCCGCGCACGAAAATCTCGCCGCTGGTCGCGGGCACGGCCCCGGACAGGACCTTGATC
>JANNWS010000053.1:0-14032 GCA_031408575.1 Rhodobacterales bacterium | reverse complement strand
GATGCCGCCCAGGCGATTTATGAGTGGAACTATCAGCGGCAATTGCTCGCGATCCGGGCCGCGGCGGAGGACGGTCAGACCGGGCGCAGCGTGGAAAAGCGCATTTTCTCCGAGGAATTCCTGCTGGAACGCCCCCTGTTGCGGGCCATCCGCCAGACCGTGGCCCCGGTGCTGCTGATCGACGAGATCGACCGGGCGGATGAGGAATTCGAGGCCTATCTGCTGGAAGTGCTGTCGGATTTCCAGATCACGGTGCCGGAACTGGGAACCATCCGCGCTGTCACCCGCCCCATCGTAGTGCTGACCGCGAACGGAACGCGCGATCTGAGCGATGCCCTGCGGCGGCGCTGTATCTATGCCCATGTGGATTATCCCGACCGCGAGACGGAACTGGCGATCCTGCGGACGCGCCTGCCGCAGGTTGCAGCACAGTTCGGGCGGCAGATCGTGGCCTTCGTGCAGGCGTTGCGGCACGAGGATCTGGAAAAGAAACCCGGCGTGGCCGAGATGCTGGATTTCGCAGCCGCCCTGGCGGGGCTTGGGGTGAATGACCTGACCGATGATCCGGTGCTGTTGCAGGCCACCCTAGCCACACTTTTGAAAACGCAATCCGACCGGGCATCCGTTCCGACCGAAGTGGTGCAGCGGTTGGCTGGGAAAGCGGCATGACCCGCATCACCCGCTTCGCCGCCCGTGATCCCGGCCCGGCGGCCCGGCTTGCGGGCTTCATGGCGCACTTGCGGGCGCATGGGTTCCGGCTGGGCGTGGCCGAGACAGAGACGGCGCTTCGGGCGCTGACGGTTGTGGGATCGGCCGAGATTGGCCCGGTCAGAATGGCACTGAAATCGGTATGCGCGGGGTCGATCGAGGATGTGGCGCGGTTTGACGATCTTTTTGACAGTTACTGGCGCAATGGCGGGCGGGTCCGCACGCGGGTGATGCCGGGTGGTGCAAAGGCGCCGCCCCAGCACAGGCGAACATCACACAGCGACGACGGCCCGCAGGCCGGGTCTGGCGGCACTCCGGATGCGCCGGACGGAGGTGCGGGCGAGGCAGAGGCAGGCGGCGAGGGCCGGCTGGTGGCCTCGACGGTGCGCAACATGCTCAAGACCGATCTGCGCGAGGTGGTGTCGCCCGAGGATATCCGGGCGGCCGAATTGGTGGCTCGCCGGCTGGGGCAGGCGATCCGCGATCGCCGCTCGCGCCGCAGGCGGGCCGCGCGCAAGGGGGCGCTGATCGACCTGCGCCGGACGCTGCGCCTCAGCCTGTCCACGGGCGGCGAGCCGGTGCGTCTGGCGCGGCGCACGCGGCCCGACCGGCCGCTCAGGATCGTGGCGCTGTGCGATGTCTCCGGCTCGATGGCGCTGTATGCCCGGCCTTTCCTGGCGTTTTTGGCTGGCTTGATGCGGGCGGACGATGCGGCGGATGCCTATCTGTTCCACACCCGTCTGGTGCGGATCACCGAGGCGCTGCGCGATGATGATCCCCTGCGCGCGCTGGCCCGGATCACGCTGTTGGCGGATGGGTTCGGTGGTGGATCGCGGATTGGTGCGGCGCTGGACCAGTTCGCACGCGGGCAGGCGCGGCGGTTCGTGAACGGGCGGACAGTGGTGATGATCCTGTCGGATGGCTTCGACTCTGTCCCGTCGGAGGTGATCGACGCGGCGCTGGCGCGGCTGAAGAAACGCGGCTGCCGGATTGTCTGGCTGAACCCGCTGAAGGGCTGGGGCGGGTATGCGCCGGTCGCGGCCTGCATGGCCGCCGCCCTGCCGCATCTTGATCTTTTCGCGCCGGCAGGCACGTTGGCCGATCTTGCCGCCCTTGAAGGGGAGCTTGCCCGGATATGACCGCTGCACACGCGCAAGAACGTCTGGAGACGGAAATTCGAAGGTTGCGTGCCGAAGGTCGCGCCTTTGCTGTGGCCACAATCGTGCGAACGGTTGACGCGACATCCGCCAAGCCGGGGGCGAAGGCACTGATTTTGGGCGATGGCACTTTGGTTGAAGGCTGGGTCGGGGGAGGCTGCGCGCGCGCGGCGGTGGCGCGGGCAGCCATTATGGCGGTTGCCGAAGGCAGGCCGCAATTCGTCTCGCTGCGCCCCGAAGAGGTGTTGGCGGCAGAAGGCGTGACGCCGGGGGAACAGCGCGACGGGGTGCGCTTTGCCCGCAACGGCTGTCCCAGCAAAGGGTCGATGGATATCTTCGTGGAACCCGAACTGCCGCAGCCCCGGCTGGTGATCTTTGGTGGCGGGCCGGTGGCGCTGGCATTGGCCGACCTTGCAGCGCGGTTTGATCTGCATCGTACAGTTTGCGCGCCGGGGGTGACGGCGGCGGTTGAGGTGGTGCAGGACGGTTTCGTGATCGATACCGACCCTGCGGCGCAGCGGTTTGTCGTCGTGGCGACCCAAGGCAAAAGTGACGAGGCGGCACTGCGGGCGGCACTGGCCTGTGGTGCAGGCTATGTCGCGTTTGTCGGCAGCAGGCGCAAGTTTGCCACGCTGTCGGCGCGGCTTTCGACAGACGGTGTGGACGCGGCGGCGCTGGCTGCGGTGAAAGCGCCGGCGGGTCTTGATATCCACGCCATAACACCCGAGGAAATCGCGCTTTCGATCATGGCGCAGATCGTGGCGTTGCGCCGCGCGGGTGACCGGGGTGTTGCTGATGGCTGAGCAACCCGTGATCGCCACTGACACAGCAGACGTGACGATCAGGCCGGCCTTAGGCTTGCTGGCGATGCTTGTGCTTCGCATTCCGAAACTTACGCCGGAACAGGCAGCCCTTCTTGCCACAATCAAACTGCCCTGTTGCTAGGGCCTGACTGACGCCTCTGTCAGCTCCAGACAGGCTCTGGCCTCGCGGTTTTCGCCTGCCTTTCGTCAGAACCGGTGTCCACTTTGGTCGCACAGCCAATACGGCCAATCTGGCATTAGCGGCGCGGCCTGTCTGGCCCTAAGGCTTGACCGGGCAATCCCCGATAATCCGCTACTCCACCATGCACAAGGGAACCCGCGATGGACAATTCAGCCTACGGCAATGACATGAGCGTGGTGGTCGAAGCGGATCGCGCGCACCTTTGGCACCATCTGATCCAGCACAAGCCGTTCGAGACGATTGATCCGCGGATCATCGTCGAGGGCAAGGGGATGCGGGTCTGGGATGCCAAGGGGAAAGAGCATCTCGATGCCGTCTCGGGCGGGGTCTGGACGGTCAATGTGGGCTATGGCCGGGAAAGCATCGCGGATGCGGTGCGCGATCAGCTGGTGAAGATGTGCTATTTCGCGGGATCAGCCGGATCAATTCCGGGGTCGATGTTCGCCAAGCGCCTGATCGAGAAGATGCCCGGACTGAGCCGGGTCTACTATGCCAACTCGGGGTCCGAGGCGAACGAGAAGGTGTTCAAGATGGTGCGCCAGATCTCGCACCGGCACCACGGTGGGCGGAAATACAAGATCCTGTTCCGCGAGCGTGACTATCACGGAACCACGATTACCGCCCTTTCGGCGGGGGGCCAGCCGCAGCGCAATGCAATGTACGGGCCGTTCACGCCGGGTTTTGTCGAGGTGCCGCATTGCCTCGAATATCGCAAGCAATGGGATGTGGAAGATTACGGACGCCGGGCGGCGGATGCGATCGAAGAGGTCATCCTGCGCGAAGGTGCCGATACGGTGGGTGCAATCTGTCTGGAGCCGGTGACGGCAGGGGGCGGGGTGATTGTTCCGCCTGCGGGTTATTGGGAGCGGGTGGGCGAGATTTGCGCCAAGTATGGCGTGCTGCTTCATATTGATGAGGTGGTCTGCGGCGTGGGCCGGACAGGGACATGGTTCGGGTATCAGCATTATGGGGTAAAGCCGGATTTCGTGACGATGGCAAAGGGCGTCGCGTCTGGCTATGCCGCGATTGCCTGCACGGTGACCACGGAAGCGGTGTTCGAGCAGTTCAAGGATGATGCCAGCGATCCAATGAGCTATTTCCGCGATATTTCGACTTTCGGTGGCTGCACCTCGGGGCCTGCCGCCGCCTTGGAGAACATGCGGATCATCGAGGATGAGGGCTTGCTGGACAACACGACCCGGATGGGCGCGCGGTTGATCGGCAACCTTGAGGGGCTGATGGAAAAGCACCGGGTGATCGGGCAGGTGCGGGGCAAAGGGCTGTTTTGCGGGGCAGAACTGGTGGCTGACCGGGTCACCAAGGAAGCCGCCGATGAAAAGAAGGTGGCCGCTGTCGTCGCGGACTGCATGGCGCAGGGTGTTATCATCGGGATGACGAACAGAAGCCTGCCGGGACTAAACAACACGCTGTGTCTGAGCCCGGCCCTGATTGCAACGCCGGACGATATTGATGCGATCACCGACGCGATTGATGGCGCGCTGGGGCGGGTGTTTGCGTGAGACGGTCAGGCGGCCCCGGAGCCTTGTCCGGGGCCGCGGTGCTTAAAGCGGGGCCGGGCATCAGGCTGCGGCGCCAGATTGCTGCCCAATGCGGGAAAGCCCAGAACGCCGGCATCCCGATGCGCATGGTGGAAGTTGCATGCGGCACGCCGCAGAAGCCTAGCACAAAGCCGCTTTAAGTTAGTCCGGCAGCTTCGGAACACCCGAATGCCTGCATTTCCCTTGCGATGTTGCTCCAGCACAACGACCACGCCGTTGCGTCGGTTCACACTTCCCCCAGCCAGGAAAACCAGCTGAGGAGAGACCGATGTTCACCAGACGCGCAGCTTTGATGGGAGCCGCCTTTGTTGCGGCAGCGCCCTATGTCATAAAGGCCGCCGATGCAGAAGAGGCCATGACCACGTCGGGCGCAGCACCGGCCGATCTTTCGGCGCTGACGCGTCGCCGCGTCAAACTGGTCGCACCGCCTTTTGTCCATGCGCATGAACAGGTGGCCACCACCGGCCCCGAGATCGTCGAATTTGAGATGCAGATCGTCGAGAAAGAGATGCAGGTGGATGAAGACGCCTGGCTGCAGGCGATGACGTTCAACGGCTCGATGCCCGGCCCCATGATGGTGGTGCATGAGGGGGACTATGTCGAGCTAACCCTGTTCAACTCGCCCGACAATATGATGCAGCACAACATCGACTTTCACGCGGCCACCGGTGCGCTTGGTGGCGGGGCGCTGACCTTGGTGAACCCGGGTGAAAAGGCGGTGCTGCGGTTCAAGGCAACCCGGCCGGGGGTGTTTGTCTACCACTGCGCACCGGGCGGCCCGATGATCCCCTGGCACGTCGTGTCCGGCATGTCGGGCTGCATCATGGTCTTGCCCCGCGACGGGCTGAAGGACCATCTCGGCCAACCCGTCAGCTATGACCGGATCTACTATGTCGGTGAGAACGATCTTTACATACCGCGCGGGCCGGATGGCGCTTACCTGCGGTTTGCCGATGCGGGCGAAGGCTATGCCGACACGCTTGAGGTGATGAACGGGCTGATCCCCACGCATGTGGTGTTCAATGGCAAGGTGGGCGCGCTGACCGGGGATAACGCCCTGACGGCCGAGCAAGGCGAGACAGTGCTGCTGGTTCACTCCCAAGCCAATCGGGACACCCGCCCGCACCTGATCGGCGGGCATGGCGATCTGGTCTGGGAAACCGGCAAGTTCAACAACATGCCGGAACGCGATCTGGAGACATGGTTCATCCGGGGCGGGTCTGCCGGGGCGGCGCTTTACACCTTCTTGCAGCCGGGCGTCTATGCCTACGTCAACCACAACCTGATCGAGGCGGTAAACCTTGGTGCCACGGCGCATGTGGTGGTGGGAGGCGATTGGAACAATGATCTGATGGAGCAGGTCGTGGCACCGGTCGAATACGACGCGGTTCACGAAGGCCGCAGCGCCTTGCCGTAGGGCGGCTGCGATGTGACCGACAGGCAGTCCCGTCAGGGGCTGCCGATTTCATGGGAATGGGGCAGGACATGGCGCGGGGTCGTTGGGTCGCAGCGGCAGGACTGTCGGCACTGGTCGCGGGTGCTGCGGGCATGTTCTGGGTGAACCCTGCGGCACCCGTTGCTCCGCCCGAAACCGTCCGGCTGGAAGGCGGGCCGCAACGCTATCGCCCGGCGGGAGAGTTTCGTCAGGGTACGCGCATTGTCGACGCACCGTTGGAGCCACTGCAGACCGCCGCAATCGAGATCATGAAGTTTCATGTCAGCGAGGCGGACTATGCCCGGTGCGTCGCGGATGGGGCCTGTCTTTCGACCCCGTCACTTGGGCGCGCCGACATCCCGCAAACCAACGTGAACCATGCCGACGCCACTGCTTATGCCGTCTGGTTGTCTGACCGAACCGGTTCCCAGTGGCGTTTGCCCACCGACGCGGAATGGCTGCGCGCGGCGGGTGACCGGGGTTTTGACGACGGTTTCGCACCCGAGGCCAATGGTGCCGACCCGTCGCGCCGCTGGATTGCCCTCTACCGGCGCGAGGTGGAACGGCGCGGCGCGGCGGATCTTGCCTTGCACCCGTTGGGCCATTTCGGCGTCAATGACCAAGGAGTGGCCGATATTGCCGGCAATGTCTGGGAATGGACCGAGACCTGCTTTCAGAACGGCACGCTGACTGCGGATGGCGGGGCGGTTGCCACACGGTCGGACTATTGCGGCGTGCGCGCGGTGCAGGGCAAGCACCGCGGCTTTGTGATCGACTTTGTCCGTGATGCGCGCACGGGCGGCTGTGCTGCGGGTGTTCCGCCAGACTATCTGGGCTTTCGGCTGGTCAGGCCGGTTTCCTGATCGCATCCACGGACAATCGAAAAAGGGGCGCCCCGACAACGGGACCGCCCCTTTCCCGGTCCGGTGCGGCGCTACTGCACGATCTGTGTGAACAGTGGCGCGAACCGGGTTTTTGCCTTACCCTTGTGGGTTACTGCGGCAGCAGCATCCAGATTGACCGGCGCACCCACCTGGATCAGTCCTACCATCCCCATTGCATAGTGTGGCGTGCATTTGACGCCATAAACGCCTTCCGCCGCCACAGTCAGGCTATAGTCGTCGCCCATCTTGCTTTTGAACGGCTCGACGCCGTCGGGAAGCATTCCGTCAATCCCTTCGACGTTGTGGCCCTTGTCAGTCGAAATGAACGTGATCGTGTCGCCAACGGCGGCATTCACGAAGGCGGGTTCAAACACCATCGCGCCATCGGTACCCTTGTTCAGCATCTTGACCTCTATGGTTTCAGAAAATGCGGCAGTGGCCAGCATCAGGGCGGCAAGCGTGGTGATGGTCAGCTTCGAAAACATGCGGTATCCTTTCAGAATTGGCGGCGTCTGGCACAGTTCTAAGCTAAACTCCGGTGCGGCTCGTTGCGCTGCCACAACATCAAAGGCGGCGCTGTGAACAAACTGGATGAAAGCCTGCTGACTGATCTGCCGCCATTCCAGAATCTGACCCGCGCACAAATCCGCGAAATTCTGGATGCGGCCCAGACGGCACGCTTTGATGCCGGACAAGCGGTGTTTACCGAAGGCATGCCAGTGGACCGGTTCTATTTGCTGCTGGACGGTCATATCCGCGTGCAACGCACCACGCCGGGCGGCGATCAGATCATCGCCCTGCACATTTCATCCGGTCAGTTGTTCGGGATTGGTGCGGCACTGGGCTATAAGACCTATCCGGCGACGGCGGTGGCGGCGGATGAGTGCATTGTTCTGTCGTGGCCGAACAGGCTGTGGCCCGACTTTACCGCCCGCTATGACGGATTTGCCACCCAGACCTACAAGGTTGTTGGAGCCCGCGTTGCTGAAATGCAAAACATGATTGCCGATATGGCGACCAAGCAGGTCGAACAGCGCATCGCCTGTGCGATCCTGCGGCTGATCACCCAAATGGGCCGCAAGGTTGAAGGCGGGATCGAGATTGACTTTCCGATCACCCGCCAAAACATTTCGGACATGACCGGCACCACCTTGCACACAGTCAGCCGGTTGCTGAGTGCCTGGGAAAAAGATGGCATCGTGGCCAGCGCGCGCAAGAAGATCACAGTGACTGCACCGCACCGGTTGGTGCTGCTCAGCGGTGCCGGTGGCCAGAGTTCGCCAGAGACCCAGGCGTAAGGTCATGATGTCGTGGGGCCGGGCGTGGCGTGCGTGCTCTTGCGTGCCGCGTTGGGCTGCGACAAGATTGAAGCGAGGTTCCACAGCAAAATAGCGACGCCGTGGCCCAAAACCCGCTGCCGCCCCCGGTCCAGCGTCCATCTTTGCCGCCACCGGTATGAGAGCCGTACCCAGACAAAGGCAAGATCAAGGGCAACGGCGCAAGCGCTGCGCCACCTCAACCGCGGGCGGGTATGGCCCAACGAAACGGGCATCATTTCCGCCAGTGCCGCGCCACCACAACCGCGCTACGTCATCGTAATTTTTGCCGCTGCGCGCAGTTCGGCACGAAAGGCGGTCACGTTTAGCCGGTATTCGGCACAAGCATCGATGACCGTGTGAAACGGGGTGATCGCGCAGCCGATGCACAGCATCCGGTGTGACAGGAAAACCGCGGCCGTTGCTGGCCAGAGGTCGAACAAGACGCACAGCGGCAGATCCGGATCGTCGATGCTGGGGCCGCCCATGGCGCCTCCATTCCGGCAAAATTGCGCTGCTAGACCTTGCGTCCGCTATTGCCGCGCGTCGTTGCGCTGCGACAACATGGCCTTGCGGTCCGCCCCACGCGAAATCCGCGCCGAGTTGCTTTGGTGCCGGGGTCAGACCGGACGGCGCCCATGCAAAACCGGCTCTGTGATCACCCGGCTTGCGTTTAACCCGAACGCATTTCTGCGCGGCCTGTCCTGCGGCCGACAGCGCCGGTGTGCTGTTTTCAAAGCGAAAGTCGGCCTCCGGTCTGCCTGGTCAGTGTCGTCAGCATGCTCGGGTGGCCGCGACCTTGCACAAGCGCGAGGGCCTGTTGGGCAGGGCTATCTGGCTGGCCTTTAGCCGGGTTTGTCGGCGGCTTTGACAGACGCCGCCCCTTGACGCCGACTGCCCTGCGCCGTCATCTTCATAAGTCCAGCCTCAAGCCCTTGATGGAGCCAGAATGTCGATCCCTTCCGAAGCGTTTTTTCTGACGGTGGGGGCAGGTGGCACCTTGCAGCAGAAGATCAGGGCGATGGTTGCGGACGGTATTCTGTCGGGGCGGTTTCGCAGCGGTGACCGGATGCCGTCAAGCCGGGGGTTGGCGGCGCATTTGGGGATCAGTCGGATAACGGTAACGCTGGCTTACGGTGATCTTGTCTCGTCGGACTACCTGACTTCGCGCGGTCGGTCGGGGTATTTCGTGTCAGAAACCGCGCCGCGCCAGCCCGAGTTCACTGCGATGGTACCGGCGGGTGCAGACCTTGTGGACTATGCGGCGCTGACCGGCAGGCGGTTTTCGGGGGCGGTGACGCTGTGGAAGCCCGCCGACTGGCGCGGTTATCCGTTTCCGTTCATCTACGGGCAGGCGGATGCGGCGCTTTTTGATCACCAGAACTGGCGGCTTTGTGCGTTGCGGGCATTGGGCAAGCGCGATTTCGAGGCGCTGACTGATGACTATCACGAGCGGGACGATCCGCTGCTGATCGAATACATCCTGCGGGGCATCCTGCCCCGGCGAGGGATTTCGGCACGCCCCGATGAAGTGCTGATCACGATGGGGGCGCAGAACGGCATGTGGCTGGCGGCCACGGTGCTGTTGGCGCAGGGCGGCCGTGCGGTGGTCGAGAACCCGGTCTATCCGGGTTTGCGGGCGATCCTGCAACAGTCGGGTTGCACGGTGATCCCGGTCGATGTGGATGCTGAAGGATTGCCGCCAGAGCGGCTGCCGCCTGCCGTCGATGTGGTGTTTGCAGCCCCAAGCCATCACAGCCCGACCAACGCGACCATGCCACTGGCGCGGCGCATTGCGTTGCTGGAAGCAGCGTCGCGGCTGAATTTCGTGATTGTCGAGGATGATTACGAGTTCGAGATGTCGTATCTGGCCCCCGCCTCGCCCTCGCTGAAGTCGCTGGATCGCGAGGGGCGGGTGATCCATGCAGGATCCTTCTCAAAGTCGATCTTTCCGGGGCTACGGCTGGGCTATCTGGTTGGGCCAGCCGGCTTTATCCGCGAGGCGCGAGCCTTGCGCGTGGCGGTGCTGCGCCATCCACCGGGCCATGTGCAGCGCACGGCGGCGTATTTCCTGTCGCTCGGGCATTATGATGCGCTGGTGAACCGGATGAAGCAGACGTTTCGCCGCCGCCGGATGGTGATGGACGAGGCCATCCGCGAGCACAGGCTGGACATTGCAGGTGGCGCGGGCTTTGGCGGATCAAGCTTCTGGATGCGCGCGCCAGGGGGCGTGGATACCGGGGCTTTGGCTGTGCGGTTGCGCGAGGTCGGGGTGTTGATCGAGCCGGGTCGGGCGTTCTTTGATCCGGCGGCGGGGCCGGGGAATTACTATCGGCTGGCCTATTCGTCGATCGCCGCAGGGCGGATTGCCGAAGGGATCGGGTTGATTGCGGGGGCTATCGGCTAACGGCGCGCGCACCGAAGCACTGGACTTATCAGGGCTTGAGCGCTGGCCCTAAGTGCGACATGGGCCGGGCGGTTAGATTGCGGGTTCGGGCGGTTTGGCCCAAGGATTTCAGGAGCCGTAACCATGAAGATGACCACCGAGGAAGCCTTCGTCAAAGTCTTGCAGATGCACGGCATCGAACATGCCTTCGGGATCATCGGGTCGGCGATGATGCCGATCTCGGATCTCTTCCCTCGGGCCGCTATTCACTTTTGGGACTGCGCGCATGAATGCAATGCGGGGATGATGGCAGACGGCTATGCACGCGCCACCGGCAAGATGGCGATGATGGTGGCGCAGAATGGGCCGGGTATTACCAACTTTGTCACTCCGGTCAAGACAGCGTATTGGAACCACACGCCGCTGCTGCTGGTGACACCGCAGGCGGCGAACAAGACCATCGGGTTGGGCGGGTTCCAGGAAGTCGAACAGATGGCGCTGTTCAAGGACATGGTGGCTTACCAGGAAGAGGTGCGCGACCCGTCGCGCATTGCCGAAGTGCTGAACCGGGTGATCCTGAAGGCCAAGCGGGCGTCGGCCCCGGCGCAGATCAACATACCGCGCGATTACTGGACACAGGTGATCGACATCGACTTGCCGAAGGTGGTGGAGTTCGAGCGACCTTCGGGTGGCGAGGATGCGATTGCAGCGGCGGCGTTGCTGCTGTCGGGTGCGACGTTTCCGGTGATCCTGAACGGCGCGGGGGTGGTTCTGGCGGGGGCTATTCCGGCGTCGATGGCGCTGGCAGAGCGGCTCGATGCGCCAGTGTGCTGTGGCTATCAGCACAATGATGCGTTTCCGGGCAGCCATCCACTTTTCGCGGGGCCGCTGGGATATAACGGTTCGAAAGCGGCGATGGAGTTGATCAGCCGCGCCGATGTGGTGTTGGCGCTTGGCACGCGGTTGAACCCGTTTTCCACCCTGCCGGGCTATGGGATCGACTATTGGCCCAAGGGGGCCGCCATCATTCAGGTGGACCTGAACCCGGACCGGATCGGGTTGACCAAGCCGGTTACGGTGGGGATTGTCGGAGATGCGCGAAAAGTGGCGGAGGGGATACTGTCACGACTGTCCGCTGAAGCGGGCGAAGCTGGAAGAATCGCGCGCAAGGCGCTGATCGCACAGACGAAATCGGCCTGGGCGCAGGCGCTGTCCAGCATGGATCATGAAGAGGATGACGCCGGAACAACCTGGAACGCGCGGGCGCGGGTGCGCGAGCCCGAAAAGATGAGCCCGCGCATGGCCTGGCGCGCGGTGCAGGCGGGCTTGCCGCGCGAGGCGATCATCAGTTCCGATATCGGCAACAACTGTGCCATCGGCAACGCCTATCCGACGTTTGAGGAAGGGCGGAAATATCTGGCACCGGGGCTGTTCGGCCCGTGCGGCTATGGCTTGCCGTCGATCATGGGGGCCAAGATCGGCAAGCCCGATGTGCCGGTGGTGGGCTTTGCCGGCGACGGGGCGTTCGGCATTTCGATGAACGAGATGACGGCCATCGGGCGCGACGAATGGCCTGCGATCACGATGGTGATTTTCCGCAACTACCAGTGGGGGGCCGAAAAGCGGAATACGACACTTTGGTATTCGGACAACTTCGTTGGCACCGAACTGGATCAGAAGGTCAGCTATGCCGCGATTGCGCGGGCTTGCGGGCTGGAGGGGGTGCAGGTGTCCACCATGGCGGAAGTGACCGAGGCGCTGCGCACGGCCGTGGCGGCGCAGAAGGCAGGGGTCACCACGTTTATCGAAGTGCTGCTCAATCAGGAACTGGGCGAGCCGTTCCGGCGCGATGCGATGAAAGCGCCCGTCGCGGTGGCGGGGATTGATCCGGGCGACATGCGGCCACAGGCAGGGGCGTGATGCCCTATGACATGAGCGTGGGTGCCGTGGGGTTCATGGCGCTTGCGTTCTTTGTGGCGGCCTTTGTCCGGGGTTATTCGGGGTTTGGGTTTTCCGCGCTGGTGGTGGCGTCGTCAGGCTTGGTGACGAACCCGCTGAATTTCGTGGCCGTGGTGATGATCTGCGAGTTTCTGATGACGTTCCAGCAATGGCGCGGGGTCTGGCGGCAGGTCAGTTGGTGGCGGGTGGTTACCTTGATGGCGGGTGCGCTGGTGGGGGTGCCGCTGGGGCTGTGGGCCTTGACAGGGATCGGAGTCGAGGCGGCGCGGGCGGTGATCTCGGTCTATGTGCTGGTTATGTGCGGCTGCCTGCTTGCAGGGTGGACGATGAAGGCCGAAGCGGGGCGGGGGGCCCATGTCGGCGCGGGCGTGGTGTCGGGGATGGCGAATGCGGCCGGAATGGGCGGCTTGCCGGTGGCGGTGTTCTTTGCGGCGCAACCGATCGTGGCGGCGGTGTTTCGGGCCACGCTGATCGCGTATTTTGCGGCGCTGGATTTGTGGACGCTGCCGATCATGTGGGGGCATGGACTGGTGACGCGCGATACCTTTGTGGTCTCGGTTGTGGCACTGCCGGTTATCGGGCTGGGTGTCTGGATGGGCGGGCGGCATTTCCTGCACACCGATCCGCAGGATTTCCGGCGGTTTTCGATCCTGTTGCTGGCGGGGTTGGCCGCACTGGGTCTGCTGAAATCGGTGTGGTGATGGACGTGCTGGTGGTCAATGCGGGGTCGTCTTCGGTGAAGGTGGCAGTGTTTGACGCGGCGCTGGTGCCGCGTGGGGCGGCTGCGGTCACCGAGATCGGCGGTGCGGCGCGGCTGGGGGCGCAGCCATGCGCGGCACCAGATCATCGGGCCGCGCTGGAGGTGGCGCTGCGTGCACTGGGTGCGGGCCGTCCGGTGGTTGTTGGCCACCGGGTTGTGCATGGCGGCGCATCCCTGCGGGCTGCGGCGCTGGTGACAGATGAAGTCGAGGCGGCGATTGACGCCTGTGTGCCGCTGGCCCCCTTGCACAATCCGGCGAACCTGATGGCGATCCGGGCGCTGCGCGCGCTTATGCCCGAAGTGTCGCAAGTTGCAGTGTTCGATACGGCCTTTCATACGACCAATCCCGAGGAGGCTGTGCGCTATGCGCTGCCACCGCAGGCCGAGGCGCTGGGGCTGCGGCGCTACGGGTTTCATGGAATATCTTATGCGGGGCTGGTGGAGCGGTTGCCTGCGCTGTCCGGGCGGGGGGTGCCGCACCGTTTGCTGGCGTTGCATCTGGGGAACGGGGCATCGCTGTGTGCGATCCGCGACGGGCGGTCGGTCGCGACGACGATGGGCTATTCGCCACTGGACGGGCTGACGATGGGCACTCGGGCAGGCGGCATGGATGGCAATGCGGTGTTGCGGTTGGCCGAGGTGTTCGGGGTCGACGGGGCCGCGCGCATTCTGAACCGCGAGGCTGGGTTGCTGGGGCTTGGTGGCGCATCGGACATGCGGGCGTTGCACGGGGCCGGGACGCCGGAGGCGCAGTTTGCGGTGTCGCATTTCTGTTATTGGGCGGTGCGGCATGCAGGCTCGATGATCGCGGCGATGGGGGGGGTGGATGCCGTGGCCTTTACCGGCGGCATTGGCGAGAATGA
>JANNWS010000052.1:0-17703 GCA_031408575.1 Rhodobacterales bacterium | reverse complement strand
CGCGGTTTATCGAATGTGGACGTGTTCATTCTTTATCCGCATGGCCGCGTATCCGAGGTGCAGCGGCGGCAGATGACCACGCCGGTCGAGACGAATGTGCATGCGCTGGCGATGGATGGCGATTTCGATGATTGTCAGGCCTGCGTGAAGGACATGTTCAACGATTTCGCGTTTCGTGACGGCGTGCGGCTGGCGGGTGTGAACAGTATCAACTGGGCGCGGGTTCTGGCGCAGGTGGTGTACTACTTTTCTTCGGCCGTCGCCTTGGGCGCTCCGGGCCGCGCGGTAAGCTTTACGGTGCCGACGGGCAATTTCGGCGATATCTTCGCAGGCTACATTGCGCGCAAGATGGGGCTGCCGATTGAGCAACTGGTGATTGCGACGAACCACAACGACATCCTGCACCGGGCGATGGGGTCGGGTGCCTATCAGACAAACGGGGTCAAGCCGTCGATGAGCCCGTCGATGGATATTCAGGTATCGTCGAATTTCGAGCGGGCGCTGTTTGACGCCTACGGGCGTGACGGGGCGGCGGTGACCGAACTCATGGCCGAATTGAAGGCGGGCGGCTTTCGGATATCCGACAATGCGATGGGGGCGCTGCGCGACAGTTTCGCCTCGGGGCGCTGTTCGGAAGCGGATACGACGGCCACGATCCGACGCATCTTCACCGAGACGGGCGAAGTGCTTTGCCCGCATTCTGCTGTCGGCGTGAACGTGGCCGAAGATCATCTTGGCCACACGCCGATGATTACGCTCGCCACAGCCCATCCGGCGAAGTTCCCCGATGCGGTTGAGGCGGCAATGGGCGTTCGGCCAGCACTTCCCGCCCGCATGGCCGATCTTTATACCCGGCCAGAGCGCGTCACGCGCGTGCCGAATGATCTTTTGGCCCTTGAGGCCCTTATCCGCGAAAGGACCGGTCGTTGACCCTTCGCCAGACCACGCTTCCGAACGGCTTTCGCATCGTGACCGAGCATATGCCGGGCCTCAAATCCGCCTCTGTGGGCGTCTGGGTGACGGCGGGGGGGCGCCATGAGCGGCCCGAGCAGAACGGCATCGCGCATTTTCTGGAACACATGGCGTTCAAGGGAACCAAACGGCGCACGGCATTGCAGATCGCAGAACAGATCGAGGATGTGGGCGGCTATATCAACGCCTATACCAGCCGCGAGATGACCGCCTATTACGCGCGCGTTCTGCAAGACGATGTGTCGCTGGCGCTGGATGTGATTTCCGACATCGTGCTGAACCCGGTGTTCGATCTGAAAGAGATCGAGGTGGAGCGGGGCGTGATCCTGCAGGAAATCGGGCAGGCGCTGGATACGCCCGACGACGTGATCTTTGATTGGCTGCAAGAGGCGAGCTATCCCGATCAGGCCTTCGGGCGCACCATTCTGGGGCCGACCGAGCGGGTGTCGTCATTCAGCCGCGACGACCTGACCCGGTTTGTGGGTCAGCACTACGGGCCGGATCAGATGATCCTGTCGGCCGCCGGCGGTGTGGACCATGACCGGATCGTAACCGAGGCGACAGCCATTTTCGGCGGGCTGCGTGCGGTCGGAAACACCCTGATCCAGCCTGCTGCGTTTTCGGGCGGCGAGCGGCGCGAGGTGAAGGATCTCGAGCAGGTGCATTTCGCGCTGGCGTTCGAGGCGCCGGGCTATCGCTCGCGCGATGTCTATACGGCGCAGGTCTATGCGACGGCATTGGGCGGCGGCATGTCATCCCGCCTGTTCCAGAAGATCCGCGAAGAGCGGGGCCTGTGCTATTCAATCTTCGCCCAATCGGCGGCTTATGAGGATACCGGACAGATCACGCTTTATGCCGGAACGTCGGAAGACGAGATCGCGGAACTGACCCAACTGACGCTGGACGAGTTGAAACGATCCGCCGACGACATGACCGAAGCCGAGGTGGCCCGCGCGCGCGCGCAATTGAAGGCGGGGTTGCTGATGGGGCTGGAAAGCCCGTCGGCGCGGGCAGAGCGGTCGGCGCGGTTGCTGGCCATCTGGGGCCGGGTGCCCGATGTCGATGAGGCGGTCGAAAAGATCGACGCGGTGGCTTTGGCGGACGTGCGAACCTATGCCGGTGTGCTGATCGGGTCCAAGGCGGCACTGGCGCTTTATGGCCCGGTGTCATCAGCGCCCGGTCTGGAGGAAATCCGCGAGGGGCTTGCCGCCTGATGCTGGGCCGGGCGCGGCGTGTCAGGATCGAGACAGAGCGGATGACGCTGCGCCTGCCGCTGCACAGTGATTTTCGCGCATGGGCCAATCTGCGTGAAGCGAGCGCGGCATTCCTTGTGCCGTGGGAGCCGCTCTGGGCGGCCGACCATCTGTCGCGCAAAGCCTTTGCCAATCGCGTCTACTGGTCGAACCGGGCAAGCGGGCAGGGAACTGCGCTGCCGCTTTTGATGATCCGGCGCGCTGATGCCGCCGTGCTGGGGGCAATCACGCTGGACAACATCCGGCGCGGGCCAAGTCAGGCCGGGACGCTGGGGTATTGGGTGGGTCAGACCCATGCACGACAGGGCTACATGCGCGAGGCGATCCTTTCCGTGGTGCATCACGCCTTCAACGTGATGGACCTGAGCCGAGTCGAAGCGGCCTGCCTGCCGGAAAACGCAGCCTCGCGCGGCGTTCTGGAGAAGTGCGGTTTCAAATACGAGGGAGTGGCGCAAAGCTATCTTCAGATTGCCGGGCGCTGGCGCAACCACGTGCTTTACGCCAACCTTCGCGGCGACCGACGCGGGCGCACCGATGTGGGCTGAGGCGGCCGGACACCTTTCCTGCACGACATCCTACCGCCTGTTTTTTCGGGGGCGTTGCCGGAGACGGCCCTTGCCGAGGTGGCTGGCGCGTTCGACGCGGGGCGGCGCGAGACGAAAAGCATCCAACTGCCGCTGAGCGATCTTTCGTCGCAGCCAAAGATCTCGGCTCTGGAACCGAACTGCATGAACTGACGGATTGCATCGCGCGCCGGTGTGGCTAAGCAAGAGGCAATGGAGGTGCCGATGCTGAACCCTGCCGATCCGGCTTTTCTGAACACTCTGGCCGCCACGCTGCCCGCAGGCACGCTCGCCACCCCCGAGCCGCGCCATCTGACCGAGCCACGCGGCCGCTGGCAGGGGCAGGGTAACGTGGTGGCTTTGCCCCGTACCGTCGACGACGTGGCAGCGATCGTGCGCGCCTGCGCTGCGGCACGGGTCGGCATCGTGCCGTGGGGCGGCGGTACCGGGCTGGTGGGCGGGCAGGTGATGCCGTCCGGGCCTGCGCCGGTCATTCTTTCGCTGGAACGGATGGCGGAACTTCGGGCTGTCTATCGCGATGAAAACGTACTGGTGGCCGGGGCAGGCATGATCCTTGCCGATGTGCAGCGTCATGCGCGCGATGCGGGGCGGTTGTTTCCGCTGTCGCTGGCGTCGGAAGGTTCGGCGCGGATCGGCGGAAACCTCGCGTCCAACGCGGGCGGCGTAAACGTGCTGCGTTATGGCAATGCGCGCGATCTGTGCCTTGGGATCGAGGCGGTACTGCCCGACGGATCGGTGCTGCACGGGCTGAAGCGGCTACGCAAGGACAATACCGGCTATGATGTGCGCCACCTGCTGATCGGTGCCGAGGGGACGCTGGGCATCATCACGGCGGCCAGTCTGAAGCTGGTGCCGGTGCCAGCGGCCGAAGGGACGGCGCTGTTTGTGGTGCGCGATCCATCGGCGGCACTGGCGCTGTTATCGCGGGCGCAGGCGCGGCTGGGTGGGCTGATCTCGGCGTTCGAGCTTATCTCAGGTGAGGGTCTGGCATTTCTGGCCGAGGTGCTGCCCGCGGTGCGTCAGCCATTTTCCCATCGGCCCGAGTGGATGGTGCTGATTGAACTGGGCCTGCCCGAAGGGTTGCCACCAGCTGCGGCGCTGGACGCGCTGTTTGCTGATGGGGTTGCGGCGGGGCTGGTATCGGACGGGCTGATTGCCGCGTCCGAGGCGCAGCGGGCCGATTTCTGGCGCATCCGCGAGTCGATTCCCGAGGCGAACCGGCGGATCGGGGCGATCTCAAGCCATGACATATCGTTGCCTTTGGGGGCAGTACCAGAGTTTATCGCCACTGCGGGTCCGGCGCTGGCGGGTCTGGGCGACTGGCGGATCAACTGTTTCGGGCATCTGGGCGACGGCAATCTGCATTACAACGTGTTCCCGGCCCAAGGGCGGTCGCGCGCCGATCACGAAAACAGCCGCGACGCGATCAAGACGCTGGTGCATGACATGGTCGATGCACGGGGCGGGTCGGTCAGCGCGGAACACGGGATCGGCCGGCTGAAGGTCGGTGATCTGGAACGCTATGGTGATCCGGCAAAGCTGGCCGCAATGCGCGCGATCAAGGCGGCGCTGGACCCGGCGGGCATCATGAATCCGGGTGCAGTTCTGCGGGGGTAGGGGCGTGCGCGCTACTTTGCTGCGGGCGTGCATCTCGGCTCTGTGCCATGCCGTCTGGGGCGTGGAATGCCATTTCGCGCCGGGTAGGTATGCCCCGCCGGGCTGAATCGGCGGGGACTTTGGGAGTGTGGGGTATAGCGTGGTGCGGACGTCGACCGGGTTTGCAACCCCGGACAAGCCCAAAGTTAGCCCGATTCCCTTGCCAAAGCGTTAGCGGTTCAATGCCCCTCGAAAGCACAGATCGCATGCACGTCCATTCCCAGCGCTTCCAATTTTTGGCGACCGCCAAGGTCTTGTAAATCAACAACAAAAGCGCAGCCTACAATTTCGCCTCCCAGCCGTTCGATCAGCCGGATGCCGGCCTCGGCGGTGCCGCCGGTGGCCAGAAGATCATCGACCAGCAACACCTTTTCGCCCGGTTGCAGGGCATCGTCATGCACCTCGACCACCGCCTCGCCGTATTCGAGGGTGTAGCTTTGGGCAATGGTGCGGCCCGGCAGCTTGCCCTTCTTGCGGATCGGCACAAAGCCGCAGGACAGCTGGTGCGCCACGGCCCCGCCCAGAATGAATCCGCGCGCCTCAAGCCCTGCGACCTTGTCGATCCGCATCCCGGCATAGGGGGTCAGCAACTGGTCGATGGCCATGCGAAAGCCGCGGGCATCGGCGAACAGCGTGGTCACATCGCGGAACAGGATCCCGTCATGCGGGAAATCGACGATGGTGCGGATATAGTCCTTGACGGTTTTTGGCATGGCAAACCTTGGTTTCAGGGGGTTGGCGGGTAGTGCAGGCGCAACGCAGTTATGTCCTGTCCTGTCAGTCGCGTCACGCCGTTGCTTTCCTGCGAGAAGATCGACCGGCGTCGGTAATACTTGCCCGAGATGTCGAACGGAAGGCCAAGAGATTGGGTAAGTTCCTCCAGCACGACAGAATTGGTTTCCGTCAGCGCGATGGCCGATGAAATGACAATGCTGGCGGCGGTGATCCGGTCGGGGCTTGCACCGCCTGGCATAACCATGCCGGCGGGGATCCTTGCCTGCGTCGTCTCGCCCGAGATAAGTGCCATCGTGCGGGGGCTGCGGACCTGTAGGCGGATCAGCGCCGGTGCGTTATCGTCGACCCGCCTGAGGCGGATGCCCGCGCCGGCATTGTTGATCTGATCAATCGCGAGGTCGAGGGCAAGGTCGATCTGGGCCGCAGTCGTGGGCCACACAGGCTCGATATCGGACAGTTTTGTCACGGTCAGGTCGCGGGCAAGATCGGCGGGCCAGCGGCGTAGTGGCATGCGGCAGATACCGCCGGGGGGGCGGCCGCAGGCGACAAGGCGGTAGAAATCGGCATCACTGAGGCGGCCTTTGGCTATGACGAAATCATCGGGCAAGGCGGCTGTTGCCAGCAACAGTAGCGGCGCAAGGAGCAGCCCGGTTTTCACCCCAGAACGCGCCCCGCAACCGCGTCCAGCTTGGCCACAAGCGCCGGGTCGCGCGTGCCGGGGGCGGTCATGATTGCGAAATCAAGTGCTCGGTCGCAGGCGTGGGGGCAGATGTCACGCTCTGCGCCCAACAGGCCCGGCAGACGGGCGACCATGCCGCGCGCCTTCGCCGCATTGCCTGTCAGCACGGCAATCACCTGGGCCACATCGACCGCGCTATGGCCCGGATGCCAGCAATCGTAGTCAGTAACCATCGCGACCGACGCATAGCAAAGCTCTGCTTCGCGCGCGAGTTTCGCCTCGGGCATGTTGGTCATGCCGATCACATCGCAACCCCAGCCCCGGTAAAGCTGCGACTCGGCTTTGGTCGAAAACTGCGGCCCTTCCATGCACAGGTATGTGCCGCCGTCATGCACCGTGATACCTGACGCGCGCGCTGCCTTGATGCAGGCGGCCCCCAGCCGCGGGCAGGTCGGGTGCGCCATGCTGACATGCGCCACACAACCCGTTCCGAAAAAGGACTTTTCCCGCGCGAAGGTGCGGTCAATGAACTGATCCACGATCACGAAATCGCCCGGCGCATATTGCTCGCGGAACGACCCGCAGGCGGAGACGGAAATGATGTCTGTCACCCCAAGCCGCTTGAGCGCGTCGATGTTGGCGCGGTACGGCACTTCGGTGGGGGAATGGACATGGCCGCGACCATGCCGCGGCAGAAAGGCCATCGGCACGCCGTTCAGCCGACCTACCAGAACCTCGTCCGAGGGCGCCCCCCAAGGGGTTTTCACCTTGACCCAGGATGCCCCTTCCAGCCCGTCGATCTGGTAGAGGCCTGATCCTCCGATCACGCCGATCATGGTCTGCATGGACTTCTCCCTGTCGGTTGCGGGGCGGACCATAGGGGCGGATCGGGGGATAGGAAAGGCGTATGGTTTGCCCGTTAACGCCGCTTGCACACCAAGGTGATCGGGAACTGTGCCGGGCCGAGGCCCTGCATGGATCAGAAGTGGGGATGGCAACGGATCATGGTCTTGTCCGGTTGCCCAAAGAAAGCGAAGGTCGGGGCGGTGCCTGGACTGCGGCCGCGGTCAGCGCCCGCCGGTCACCTCTCCCCCGGCCGAAACACTTCAAACACCTCGCGCACCACAGCGTAGTCGCGGTAGCCTGACCGGGCAACCGGGTGAAAGCGGGTTACATCGAAGCGCCCGGCAACAAGGCAATCGTCGCGCAGATGCACACCGGTGACTTCGCCGATTACAAGGTAATTTCCCCGGCCCTTCAACTCGATTTCCTGCAGTACCCGGCATTCCAGCGCCGCAGGTGCAGCCGCGACGCGCGGGCAGGGGATGGTGGTGCAGGCTGTCCGGCCCACCCCGGCAAAGGCGAATTCATCGACATCGCGGGGCAGGGTGGCGGAACTTTCGCTCATCACATGCAGCATCGCCTCTTCGACGATGTTCACGCAAAAGACACTGGTTTCGCGGATATTGGTGAGCGAGTCCTTGACACCTGTCGAGGCGAACATGACCTGCGGCGGGGCATAGGCGACTGCGTTGAAGAACGAATAGGGTGCCAGATTGTCGCCCATGCTGCCTGTGGTCGACAACCAGCCGATGGGGCGCGGCGAAACGATGGCGGTGAACGGGTTGTGGGGCAGGCCGTGGCCGTCTTCAGGGCGGTAGAACATCGACTGGCCTCAACCTTGGTTTGCCCCCTGCGTAACCCCGTGCTACCCGCGCATCCAGAGGATTCGTCAGGACAAAGGCGGCGGCGTGTATCGGCTGGAAGAGGAGACTGACGCGGATTGGTGGGAGGTGGAGGCCCTTCTTGACCTGTGCTTTGCACCGGGGCGTACCGCATTGTCATCGTACCGGCTGCGCGACGGAGTGCCGATGGTGGCGACGCTGTGCCATGTGCTGCGCGACGCCGATGGAACGCTGGCTGCAGCGATCCGGTTCTGGCCGGTCGCGGTGGCAGGGCAGCCCGCGCTGTTGCTGGGGCCGGTCGCAGTCCATCCGACCCGGCAGGGCGAAGGATTGGGCGCATTTCTGATCCATGAGTGTCTGGCCGAGGCTCGCCGCGTCGGCTGGACCCGCGTCATGCTGGTCGGGGACGCACCTTATTACGGGCGGTTCGGCTTCAGAAAGCTGAACGGTGTGATGATGCCGCCACCCACCAACCCCGACCGCGTTTTGGGCCATGCGCTGGTGCCGCAAGCCTGGGACGGGGTGACTGGGGCGGTCGAGAAAGCAGATGCTGCACATCCAGCGCGAACGTCTGCCACGCCCTGAGGTCCACCATGGTATGGCTGTGCGCTGACCAATAGCCAAGCCATGAATATTGCAGTAATTCACCGGTGTCGTGGGGCGTTGGAGTGGCACGACGTTTTACCGGAAGTCTTTCCGCCTTAGCGGTTCCCGCGTCGCGCAAACAGGCCGGCATCCTCGGCGGCGCGCCGAAGCGCGCGGGATTTGTTGACGGTCTCCTCATACTCCGCTTCGGGGTCGCTGTCATAGACAACGCCGCCGCCCGCCTGCGTATAAAGAATCTCGTCCTTCAACACGGCGGTGCGCAGGGCAATGCACATGTCCATCTCGCCGTTGGCGGCAAAATAGCCAACCCCGCCGCCGTAAACGCCGCGCTTTTCCGGTTCCAGCTCGTCGATGATCTCCATCGCGCGCACTTTCGGCGCACCCGACACGGTTCCGGCCGGAAGGCCCGCCAGCAAAGCCGACAGGGCATCTTGTCCGTCGGCGATCTGACCCACCACGTTCGAGACGATGTGCATGACGTGGCTATAGCGCTCGATGATGAATTGCTCGGTCGGGCGGACAGTGCCAACGCGTGCGACCCGGCCCACGTCATTGCGGCCCAGGTCCAGCAGCATCAGATGCTCGGCCAGTTCTTTCTGGTCGGCCAGCAGGTCGGCCTCCAGCGCACGGTCTTCGTCTGGCGTGGCTCCGCGATGCCGCGTGCCTGCGATGGGGCGCACGGTAACCTCTCCGTCACGCAGCCGGACGAGGATTTCGGGCGAGGCCCCGATGACCTGAAATGTGCCGAAGTTGAAGAAGAACATGAATGGCGACGGGTTGGTCTTTCGCAGGCTGCGGTAAAGGGCGAAGGGCGGCAGCGTGAAACTTTGCGACCAGCGCTGCGATGGCACGACCTGAAAGATGTCGCCAGCGCGAATGTAATCCTTTGCCCGCTCCACCGCCGCCAGATAGCCCGGCTTGGTAAAGTTCGATGTCGCTTCACCCACGGGGGCGGTTTCGCCAAAGTCACGCATCGCGGCGGGGGCGCGGTCAAGATCGCGCAGTGCGTCCATTACCCGCTCTGCGGCCTGAGCGTAGGCCGCGCGCGCGGTCAGGCCCGAGGTGACCCATGCGGGTGAGACAATCGTCACCTCGCCCTTGACGCCATCCAGCACGGCAATGACCGAAGGGCGCAAAAGGGTGGCATCTGGCAGACCAAGCGGATCGGGATTGACGTTCGGCAGATGCTCGACCAGCCGGATCATGTCATAGCCGAGATAGCCGAAAAGCCCTGCGGCGATCGGCGGCAAGTCAGGCGGCATGTCGATGCGCGACTCGGCGATGAGGGCGCGAAGTGTATCAAGCGGGTGGCCTTCCAGCGGTCGGAAGGCGGTGGCATCAAAGCGGGCCTCACGGTTGATACGGCTTTGGCGACCGTGGCATTGCCAGATCAGGTCGGGCTTCAGCCCGACGACGGAATAGCGGCCGCGCACTTCGCCGCCCGTCACCGACTCCAGCATAAAGCTGTCCGTCCGCGCCTCTGTCAGCTTCAGCATCAGCGATACCGGCGTGTCCAGGTCGGCGGCAAGGCGGGTATAGACAAGCTGATTGCGGCCCTGCACCCAGCCCTGCTCGAATGCCTCGAAAGAGGGGATCAGCGCCACCGGGGTTTCTACTGGATCTGGGCGTGGACGGCGTTGATCGCGGCGTCGTTCATCGTGATGCCCGCCTCGGCGGTCAGCGCGTTGGAAAACAGCTGGAACGCGTCCTGTGCGACGCCCTGTTCGATTTGTGCGGCAAGGGCCGAGCGGATCGCCACAGCGTCGGGGCTGTCGGTTTCCGAGGTCTGAATGCTGTCAAGTTGTACAAGTCCGGTGAAATCGGGGCCTTCGATGACCCGAAGCTCGCCTTGTGCCATCTGAAACACCGCTGTCATCAATGCCGGCGGGGCGGCTTCGACAAAGCCGTCGCGCGGGATCGACAGGGTGACGTCGACGATGCCGTACGACCCCAGTACTGCGCCCCCTTCGACGCCCGCCTTCGCCTCGATCGCGCGGGCCGCAAGGGTCTTTGCAAGGGATACAACGCGCCAGCCCTCGGCAACTTCATCCCTGACGGTGTCAAACGGCTTCAGGGCGGGGGGGATGACCTCATCCAGACGCAGGGCAACGACGCCGCCATCTTCAAGTTCGATCAGTTCAGGGAAATCGCCGTCGGTAATGGCATCGGCGGCCGTGCGGAACGCTTCATAGCCTGCGATCGGGGCGTCGGTGTCGGGCGCGTAATCCAATGTGCCAAGTTGCAAACCCGATTCCGTTGCGAGGTCTTCCAGCGTGGCACCACCTGCCAGCAGATCGTCCAGTTCTTCGATGCGGTCGGCAATGGCGCGGCGGGCCGCGTCTGCGGATTGTTCGGCCGCCAGCGCCTCGCGCGCATCCTCGAACGAGGTTTCCTGCGCCACAAGAATGGCGTTCATGCGGTAAAGTGCCGGGCCAAGATCCGACGGCAATGGGCCAACAACGCCGGGTTCGGTCAGCGCAAACAGAGCATCGCCTGCGGCCCCCAGATCGGCCTGCGACTGCTCGCCCAGATCGACATCGGGCAGGGTCAGACCACGCTCGGCCACCAGCGCCTCGAACGTCTCGCCGGCGTCAAGGCGGGCTTTGGCTGCGGCGGCATCGGCATCGGTCGCAAACACGAGACGCTCGACGAGGCGGCGTTCGGGCTGCACAAACTCGGCAATACGCTCGTCATAAGCGGCGCGCAGGGCGGTTTCGTCCAGTTGCACGGTGTTGGTCAGCATGTCGGGCAACAGTGCTGCATAGGTAATGCGCTTGGCCTCGGGCGCGGTGAACAGAGGCCCGTTCGCGTCGTAATGCGCCATCAGGTCGGCATCGGTCGGAGTTGGGAGCGGTGCGGACAGATCGCTTTCGGTCAACCTCAACAGGCTGAAACCGCGCTTTTCGCCAAGCCAGATCTGCAGCGTGGTCAGCATCGGGGCGGGCGCGGTAAAGCCCCCCGCAACAGCACCCTGCAACAGCGAGCGTGCCAGATCCTCGCGCACGCGGGTTTCGAACGCAGTTTCCGTCAGGTTGTTGCGGTCAAGTGTAAAGCGGTAGGTTTCGCGGTCGAACGCCCCGGTCACGCCCTTGAACGCGTCGTTCGACATGATTTCCTGTGCCACGCGGGCATCGCCCACCGACAGGCCGATGCGTGCCGTCTCATTGTCCAGTGCTGCCGCGACCACCAGACGCTGGCGCACCTGCCGGTCAAGACCAAGGGCCTGCGCCTGCTGCAGGGTCACCGGCTGACCGATCTGGGCGCTGAACGCCTGCAGTTCCTGTTGCAGGGCGCGGGCATAATCGGTGACCTCGATCTTGCGGTCGCCGACCTCGCCGATGGCGGCAGTGCCGCCGCCAAAGTTCGTGACGCCAAACCCGCCAAGCCCCGCCACCAACATCGCCATAAGCACCCAGAGGAGGACGACGCTGCCTTTGCGCTTTTTCGGTGGTGTGTCGGTGCCGGTCTGGTGTTCGGGCTTCTTGGCCATGACGTGCGCGCGCTCCTTGGCGGTTTTGCGACTGTTTAAGCGGTCAGGGGCGGGGGGGCAAGATGTGCGTGCCGTCGCGGTCGGGGCGACGGAAAAATCTCGAGCAAGATTTTCGGGGGGCTGTCTGCTCCCCGCGCGCCCCGGTTTTCATCCGGAGCGCTGCCCCCCTTGGGTATTTAGGCCGAAAAGAAATAGTCAGACCGGAAGACCTCTCAAGCGGCCGAACATTTCGGCAATACCGGCAACGTCGATATTGGCGAAGGCGATGCGAAGCTGGCGCGCGCCTTCGGGATGGGTTGTGGGCTGGAACATGGTGCCGGGCAGCATGAGTATGGCCGCGTCATGCACAAGGCGTTTGGCAACCTGGTCCGAGGGTTGCGGGAACGGGTGTTCGACATAAGCGAAATAGGCGCCGCAACCGAGCAGCCGCCAATCGGGAAGGGCGTCAAAGCCCGCGATCATCGCGGCACGGCGCGACAGGATTTCGGCCCGTTCGCCGGCCACCCATTGCGCGAGGTTCTTCATGCCCCAGAGCGCCGCGATCTGGCCAAGTTGGCTGGGGCAGATGGCGACGGTATCGAGGAATTTTTCCACCTGCGCCAACCGCTCGGGTCCGGCTACGATAGCCCCGACGCGGTGGCCGGTAAGACGGTAGGCCTGGGAGAAGGAATAGAGGTGGATCAGCGCATCGGCCCAGTCGGGATCGGTGAACAGATCGTGGGGGCGTCCGGGGCGCGAGTCGAAATCGCGGTAGGTCTCGTCCACGATCAAGGCGAGGCCGTGGGCGCGGGCCAGGTCGAGGAAGGCGCGCAGCGTTTCCGCCGGGTATTCCGCACCGCCGGGATTGTTGGGGCTGACAAGCACGATGGCCTTGGTGCGCGGGGTGATGAGGGTTGCCGCGAGGCCTGCGTCGGGGATCAGACCCGCGCCTGCGGGCAGCGGTGTGGCGGCGATGCCCTGCATGTCGAGCCACATCTTGTGATTGAAGTACCACGGCGTTGGCAGGATCACCGCGTCTCCCGCCCCTGCGAGCGTGGACATCACGGCGGTAAAGGCCTGATTGCAGCCCTGCGTGATGGCGACCTGATCGGGGGCGATGGTGCCGCCATAGGACGACGACCATTGCGCCGCGATTTCTTCGCGCAGAGCAGGCAGCCCAAGGACGGGCCCGTAGAGATGCGCCTGGGGGTCATTCAGCGCCGCCTCGGCAAGGGCCTGACGCAAGGCAAGCGGGGGTGGTTCGACCGGGGCGGCCTGACTGACGTTGATCAGGGGACATTGGGGTGTGAATGTGGCCTGTGCCAGCCAGCGTCGCGCCTCCATGACCGGGGGCGGATCGGTGTCGCGCATCGCGGGATTGAGGGGATGGGTCACGGGCGGGTCTCCGGCTGGTCGTTTGGGGTCGAGGGCGGCCTATAAATGAGCATATCGCAGTCAACTATCTGCAATCCTGTTCCGGCTACTTTGCGTTTTCGCGGCCGCCTACATCTGCGGCTGACGATTACGGTAAAGCCATTCGGCCTAGGCGTGACGCTATGCGCGCCTGACGATATCGGCGACTTGGTACGGCGTCAGTCCTTGCCGCGATAGGGCTCGACATATTGCAGGGCCATGTCCCACGGAAAGAAGATCCACGTGTCCTGACTGACTTCGGTGATGTAGGTGTCGACCATCGGGCGGCCTGAAGGCTTGGCATAGACGGTCGCAAAGTGCGCCTTTGGATAGAGGCGGCGCACAAGGTCCAGCGTCTTGCCGGTATCCACAAGATCATCGACGATCAGAATGCCGGTGCCGTCGCCCATCAGATCGGGTTGTGGGCTTTTGGTGACATATGCGTCGGTCTGGGCCTGATGCGAATAGCTTTTCACGCTGATCGTATCGACGACGCGGATATCAAGCTCGCGGCTGACGATCATCGCGGGGATCATTCCGCCACGGGTGATAGCCACGACAGCCTTCCACACGCCCTCGTCCGGCCCCTGACCCTGAAGCCGCCAGGCCAGGGCGCGGCTGTCGCGGTGGATTTGATCCCAACTGACATGGAAGCCTTTTTCGTGCGGCAGGCGATCATTCATGGACTGCTCCTCAGATGGCGGCGATCTTCAGGCCCAGCACTGCCAGAAAGCCGCCAAACAATCGGTCGATGGTGGACTTCATCGAGATATAGAAGGACTTCGTGCGGTTGAACGAGAAAATCCGGGCTACCAGCGTATTCCAAAGCGCCTCGTTCAGGAAAACCACCAGAAGCAGGGCAGCGATAACGCCAGGTGACGTGCCGGGCGGCACGGTGCCAACAAAGATCGCGCTGAACAGAATGGCGGGTTTCGGATTCGCAAGCTGCGTTGTGACCCCGAGGCGGAAGGCCGAGGCGGCACTGCGCGGCAGCCGCCCGGATTGCCCCATGTCGAGCGGAGCATCCGCGCCGCGCCACATACCCCATGCCATCCACAACAGGTAAAGTCCGCCCGCGATCTTGAACGCCCAAAGCAGCGCGGGTGCCGCCTGAAACACCAGCGACAACCCGAACAGCGCTGCCGCCGCCCAGATCACCGCACCAAGACCGATGCCCGCAGCAAGAAACGCCCCGGTTCGCATGCCTTCGGTCACGCCGGTGCGCGCGGCCATCAGCACGGCGGGGCCGGGGCTTATTGCGGCCATCAGGTGAAGCAGGGCGACAGCGACAAAGGCACCAAGCGTCATTGGCCGCTGTCCTTGCGGTTTGTCACCACATCTATGTCGGGCGCATCGACCGCTTTCATGCCGACGACATGGTAGCCCGCATCGACATGCAGCACCTCGCCTGTCACGCCCGATGCCAGATCCGACACAAGGTAGAGCGCGGATTTGCCGACCTCATCCTGTGTCACATTGCGGCGCAGGGGCGAGTTCAGTTCGTTCCACTTCATGATATAGCGGAAATCGCCGATGCCACTGGCGGCCAGCGTCTTGATCGGGCCGGCAGAGATGGCGTTGACGCGTATGTTGTTCTTGCCCAGATCCTCGGCAATGTATTTCACCGATGTTTCCAGCGCCGCCTTGGCCAGACCCATCACGTTGTAATGCGGCATAACCTTTTCCGCGCCGTAATAAGTCAGGGTCAGCAGACTGCCGCCATCCGGCATCATGGCCGCCGCGCGTTGGCATATGGCGGTAAAGCTGTAGACCGAGATATCCATCGTCATGCGAAAATTGGCAGCCGAGGTGTCGACGTACCGACCCCGAAGTTCGGTCTTGTCGGAAAAGCCTATGGCATGGACGACAAAATCGAGGCTACCCCAAACCTCTTTCAGATGCGCGAACAGCGCATCCAGTGTTGCCTCATCGGCCACGTCACATTCGAACATCTCGGTCATGCCGATCGATGCTGCCAGCGGTTCGACCCGCTTTTTCAGCGCCTCGCCCTGATACGAGAACGCGAGTTCGGCCCCCGCGTCGGCGCAGGCCTTGGCGATGCCCCAGGCAATAGATTTGTCGTTGGCAAGCCCCATGATCAGGCCGCGCTTGCCCTGCAGAAGTCCGGTTGACATTCGCGGTTCCTCGCCCACCTTTTCACACTGATTTTGACGTGTAGGCGATCCGTCGGGATGCATCAAGAGCAGGGCAAGGGCATTCAGAGCGCCCGGAACAGGACAATCATGGACAGAAGCGGCATTTTTGCGGGCGATGACCCCTTTGCCATCGCGCGGGCCTGGCTGGCGGAAGCCGAACCGGCAGAACCGAACGATCCTAACGCGATCGCGCTGGCGACAGTGGATGCCGGCGGGCTGCCCAATGTCCGCATGGTGCTGCTGAAGGATATCGAGCCTGCGGCCTTTGTGTTTTACACCAATTATACCAGCCGCAAGGGGCAGGAGATTGCGGCATCGGGCAAGGCGGCATTCGTGCTGCATTGGAAATCTCTGCGCCGGCAGGTTCGGGTGCGCGGGGTCACCGAACGCGAAGAGGGGCCGGCGGCGGATGCCTATTATGCGTCACGCTCGCTGAAAAGCAGGCTGGGGGCATGGGCGTCGGCGCAGTCGCAACCGTTGTCTTCGCGTATCGCGCTGATGGGCGAAGTTGCGCGCGTGACGGCCGAACAAGGCGTCAGCCCCGTGCGCCCGCCGTTCTGGGGCGGCATCCGCATCACGCCGCTGGAAATCGAATTCTGGGCCGATGGAGCCTTCCGGTTGCACGACCGTTTCCGGTGGTCGCGTGATGGGGTGGCCGCCCCCTGGAAGATCGAGCGGCTGAACCCCTGAAGGCGAACTTTTGCACCGCGCACACGGACGTATGCAGTTTTTTGCTTGAAAGCGCCCCTCACTTAGCGGCAAGACTCGTGTCGAGGGCGATCACTGGGGATATGGCTCTGGAAAATCCGGACGAAGAACAGGCTTTGCAGGTGCTGCACGGCCAGGTGAAGTGGTTCGATCCCGCGAAGGGGTTCGGCTTTGTCGTGAGCGATGAAAGCCAGTCAGACATTCTGCTTCACGCCAATGTTCTACGGAATTTCGGGCAGGGTTCCATCGCCGATGGTGCGGGTATCACTGTGCGGGTGCAGCAGACGCAGCGCGGCGTGCAGGCGGTCGAGGTGTTGTCGATCGAGCCGCCCGTGGGCATGACTTTTGCGCTGTCGGAAGAGGCCGCGATCGTGACCCCGGAAGAGATTGCGGCGTTGCCGATGGAACCCGGTCGGGTGAAATGGTTCGACAAGGGCAAGGGATTCGGCTTTGCCAACGTGTTCGGACGCGGCGAAGATGTGTTTATTCATGTCGAGGTTCTGCGCCAGTCCGGCTTTGCCGATCTGCAGGCGGGCGAGGCGGTTGGCCTGCGGATTGTCGAGGGCAAGCGCGGACGGATGGCGGTTCAGGTGATGTCATGGGAAACCGCCGCACGACAGGGCGCCTGAGCGCGCTTCTGGTCGGGCTGTTCGCGGCGGGGCCGGTCACTGCTGCCTGTCTGCCGGGTGTCGTCGATGTCCGTGGCCCCTTCGGACAGGCCCGGTTTACGGTGGAACTGGCCGACACGCCGGACGCGCGGTCGCGCGGGTTGATGTTCCGTGAAAGCATGGCCAGTGCGGCGGGCATGTTGTTCATCTATCCCAATCCTCAACGGGCCAGTTTCTGGATGAAGAACACCCTGATCCCGCTTGACATGATATTCGCCGATGCCTCGGGTCGGGTCACCCGAGTGCATGCTGGTGCCAAGCCAAAGGACCTGACCGCGATCGACGGCGGTGACGGCGTGGTCATGGTGCTGGAAATCAACGGCGGCCTTGCGGCAAAGCTGGGCATAGCACCAGGGGCCGAGTTGCGGCACCCGGCGGTGTCTGCGCAAAATGCTGTCTGGCCGTGCACTGAATAGCCGCTTTCCAATCGCGGCATTCACCGCTAGGAAGATAGCCGTCGGAGTGTAGCGCAGCCTGGTAGCGCATCTGGTTTGGGACCAGAGGGCCGGGGGTTCGAATCCCTCCACTCCGACCATTCCTCGTCGAAAAAAGTACCTAGAACGCTGTTTCTGCCGGTGCGACACACTGGTGAAACACAACCATGCGACTGACGATGTGCCCAAGCACCATGACCTGCCCCCCGGCCGTCCCGTGTTCATAACGAGCGTCTGGCTTTTTGATAGTCGTCGGTTTCGGGTTGGGCAAGCGCGCCGGGTGCGGTGCTGTCAGGTTGCTCAAGCGCCCGGCGCGCGTCGGACGGGGTTTTGTTCCCAAGCGATGAATGCGGTCTGACGTTGTTGTAGTCATAGCGCCACAGAGCCAACTTTTGGCGGGCATCAGTGAGGCGGTCGAATATCTCTTCGTTCAGACATTCGTCCCGCAGGCTGCCGTTGAGGCTTTCGATCAACCCGTTCTGCTGCGTATGAAGAGGATCAGAAAACAGTCCGGGGAACTGTTTTCCCGACGATTGGCCCCAGTTGTTCAGTCCCGGCATCTGGTGGATCGGGTCGAGGATGAATCGATCTGGCTCTGATGTCCAGATTTTGCAGATGTATTCGTAGGGGGTGAGGCCGCTGAGGGTCTTGAGCCTGCGGGCGAAGTTGTAGGCCGCCAGGAAGT
>JANNWS010000051.1:0-2418 GCA_031408575.1 Rhodobacterales bacterium | reverse complement strand
TTCGCACCCATCGACGGCAGCACATCGATCCCGTCGATGTTGCGTGCAGCGCGGGCAAAGTTTTCGTCGATCTCGGCACCGTCGATGATCAGGACGCGCTTCCAGCCCAGTTCCTTGGCCGCTTTTGCAAGCGTCGAAGTTTTGGCTTCGGCCATCGTCGCAACATCAAGGATGATCAGCTCGCCCGCTGCGGCTTTGGCCGACAGCGCATGCCGCAACCCGAGGGCGCGGAACTTCTTGGGCAGATCATGCGCATGGCTGCGCGGCTGCGGTCCCTTGACGACACCACCATGACGGAAGATCGGGGCTTTCTTGGAACCGTGGCGTGCGCCTCCGGTGCCTTTCTGCTTGTAGATCTTCTTGGTCGAGTAAGACACTTCGGCGCGGGTCAGCGTCGAGTGGGTGCCAGCCTGGGATTTCGCCCGCTGCCAGCGCACAACGCGGTGCAGGATGTCGGCGCGCGGTTCAAGTCCGAACAGCGCCTCGTCCAGATCGATGGAACCGGCGCTGCCGCCGTCCAGTTTGATCACATCGAGTTTCATGCTTCACCCCCATCAACCGGCACGTCAACAGCCGGCGCGGCAGTAACAGCAGCCGCACGGATCGCGGCGGGCACCGGCAGATCGGCGGGCGCAGCTTTCTTGACCGCATCCTTGATCGTGACCCAGCCACCCTTTGAACCGGGGACCGCGCCTTTGATCATGATCAGGCCACGGTCGCTGTCGGTTTTGACGACCTGCAGGTTCTGCGTGGTTGACCGGACAGCACCCATGTGGCCTGCCATCTTCTTGCCCTTGAACACCTTGCCCGGATCCTGGCACTGGCCCGTCGAGCCGTGCGAGCGATGAGAAACCGACACACCATGCGACGCCCGGAGGCCGCCGAAATTGTGCCGCTTCATCGCACCCTGAAAGCCTTTGCCGATCGAAGTTCCAGCGATGTCAACGAATTGACCTGCGAGGTAGTGATCGGCCGTAATTTCAGCGCCAACGTCGATCAGGTTGTCCGGGGTCACGCGAAACTCGGCGATCTTGCGCTTGGGTTCCACATTCGCACGGGCGAAGTGGCCGCGCATACCGGCCGAGGTCCGCTTCGCCTTGGCCGCACCGGCACCAAGCTGAACGGCCGTGTAGCCATCCCGATCAGCGGTGCGCTGCGCCACAACCTGCAGGTTGTCGAGTTGAAGAACGGTCACAGGAACCTGTTTGCCGTCTTCCAGAAACAGCCGGGTCATGCCCAGCTTCTTTGCGATTACGCCAGAGCGCATGGTCATGCCCCCTTAAACTTTGATCTCGACATCCACGCCTGCCGCGAGGTCGAGCTTCATAAGCGCGTCCACGGTCTGCGGGGTCGGATCGATGATATCGAGAAGACGCTTGTGCGTCCGGATTTCCCACTGGTCGCGCGACTTCTTGTCGATGTGCGGACCACGGAGAACCGTGAACTTCTCAATCTTGTTCGGCAGCGGGATCGGGCCGCGCACTTGCGCCCCGGTCCGCTTGGCCGTGTTCACAATCTCCAGCGTGCTGGCATCCAGCACACGAAAATCGAAGGCTTTGAGCCTGATACGGATGGTTTGACTTGCCATGGTGTTGCCTTCGGGCTGGTGGATGCGGCGGGGGGCGGTCCCCCCGCCCGTCCCGATTACTCTAGGATCTTCGAGACGACGCCGGCACCGACGGTGCGGCCGCCTTCGCGGATGGCGAAGCGCAGCTTCTCTTCCATCGCGATCGGCGCAATCAGCTCGACGTTGAACTTCAGGTTGTCCCCCGGCATCACCATCTCGGTGCCTTCGGGAAGCTGAACCGTGCCGGTCACATCCGTCGTGCGGAAGTAGAATTGCGGGCGGTAGTTCGCAAAGAACGGCGTGTGACGGCCACCCTCTTCCTTGGTCAGGATGTACGCCTCGGCCTCGAACTTGGTGTGCGGCTTGACCTAGGACGGCTTGCACAGCACCTGGCCGCGTTCGATCCCCTCACGCTCCACACCGCGCAGCAGGAGGCCGACGTTGTCGCCCGCCTGGCCCTGGTCGAGCAGTTTGCGGAACATCTCCACACCGGTGCAGACCGTCTTCTTGTTCGGGCGGATGCCGACAATCTCGACCTCCTCGCCGACCTTGACGATGCCGCGCTCGATCCGGCCCGTGGCCACCGTGCCGCGCCCCGAGATCGAGAACACGTCTTCGACCGGCATCAGGAACGGCTGGTCCACGGCACGCGCCGGGGTTGGGATATAGTCGTCAACCGCCTTGATCAGCGCGCGGATCGACTCCTCGCCGATGTCGGGACGGGTCCCGTTCATCGCATGCAGCGCCGAGCCCTTGATGATCGGGATGTCGTCGCCGGGATAGTCGTAGGACGACAGAAGCTCGCGGATCTCCATCTCCACCAGTTCGATCAGTTCCTCGTCATCCACCTG
>JANNWS010000050.1:0-2037 GCA_031408575.1 Rhodobacterales bacterium | reverse complement strand
GTGTTCGCGCCGTGCCCGGGCCTTCTTGGTGACCGTGGGCTTCATGCCCACGGGTCGATCTCAGTCAGCACCTGAACCGTAACCGTCCGGCCTGACTGCCCTGCCGCACTTATAGAGGGTGAGATAGTGTCCGCTTTGGATGGTGGACACTATGGGGTTGCGGGTGGCACGTCGAACGAGGCGGCTTTGGTCTGACGACGAGAAGCGGTCGATCTGTCTTCAGACGACGGCGCCGGATGTTTCCGTGGCGCAGGTTGCGCGGCGATATGGGTTGAATGCCAATCTGATCTTCAAATGGCTGCATGACCCACGGTTTGCGCCAGGTGCAGCGCAGTCTGCTGCGCAAGCGCCCTGTTTCCTGCCGGTCGAGATCGTGCGCCATGCCGCTCCCGAAGCCGAGCGCCATCCTGTCACCGACGGCCAGATCGAGGTCGAGCTTGCGGGCGGGCACCGGCTTCGGATCAGCGGGGCTTATGATCCCGAGGCTCTGGTCCGGCTGATCCGCGGGCTGTCGGGATGATCCCGGTTCCGATGAACGCGATGGTCTGGCTGGCGGCTGGGGTGACGGACATGCGCAAGGGCTTTGCGGCACTTGCGGCCCAAGCCGAGCAGACGACGCAACAGAACCCGTTCAGCGGCCATATGTTTGTGTTCCGCGGGCGGCAGGGCGATCTGATCAAGATCATCTGGTGGGATGGGCAGGGCGCGTGCCTGTTCTCAAAGCGGCTGGAGAGGGGCCGGTTCGTCTGGCCTTCGGCCAAGGACGGCAAGATCGCCCTGACCCCGGCGCAGTTGGCGATGCTGCTGGAAGGCATTGATTGGCGATTGCCGCAGCGCACCTGGCGGCCTTTGACGGCGGGATAAATTAACGGTTTTGCTATTTTGGGATTCCCGTAAAAGGCTTGTTTTGCTATAGTTTCGCCATGTTGGATGTCACCAAATCGCTGCCAGAGGACCCTGCGGAATTGCGGGCGTTCACCGCACTTTTGCTGGCCGAAGTGCAGTCGCAGGCGGTTCTGATCGCGAAGCTGCGGCATCAGTTGGCTGGCCAGCGCGCCCATCGGTTTGGGCCATCGTCGGAGACATCCGAGCAGTTGCAACTGGCGCTGGAGATGAGCGAGATCGCCATTGCCGCTCTGACCGCCAGGCTGCGCCTGCCCGAGGATACACCCGCCGACAAGCCAAAGCGCAAGCCGATCCCCGATCACATTCCGCGTGTGGAGGTCGAACTTGTACCGGGCGGCGCAGAATGTGCCCAGTGCGGCGGCAAGCTGCGCCGGTTGGGTGAGGATGTGACCGAAGAACTGGAATACGTCCCCGGCCGCTTCATCGTGAACCGGATCGTGCGGCCGAGGATGGCCTGCTCGGGTTGTGATTGCTTCACGCAGGCCCCGCTGCCATCGCGCCCGATCGAGCGCGGCAGGCCGGGACCGGGTCTGCTCGCCCATGTGCTGGTCAACAAATACGCGGATCACTTGCCGCTGTATCGCCAAAGCCAGATCTTCGAGCGCGACGGGCTCGACATTGACCGCTCGACGCTGGCGGACTGGGTCGGTAAATCCACCGCCCTGCTGGAGCCGCTGGCGGACGCCATCGGGCGGCATGTGCTGGCGGGGCAAGCGATCTTCGCCGACGACACCCCGGTGGCAATGTTGGCGCCCGGCACCGGCAAGACACAGACGGCACGGCTTTGGGCTTACAGCCGGGACGAACGCCCCTGGGGTAGCACCATCCCGCCCGCCAGCTGGTATCGGTTCTCCTCCGACCGCAAAGGCGAACATCCGAAGGATCACCTCGCCAAATACAGTGGCTGGATGCATGCCGATGGCTATGCCGGGTTCGAGGATATCTATCGTTCTGGCACTATCCGCGAAGTCGCCTGCATGGCCCATGTGCGGCGCAAGTTCGTGGATGTGCACAAGGCCCAAGGGTCGGCCATCGCCGATGAGGCCATCAGGCGGATTGCTGAACTCTACGCGGTCGAAAAAGTGGCGCGAGGATTACCCCCCGACAAGCGGGCCGAGATCCGGCAGGCCG
>JANNWS010000049.1:0-19303 GCA_031408575.1 Rhodobacterales bacterium | reverse complement strand
CACCATCGCGGCCACGGCGTGTTTCTGGCGCGCGGGGCCGACCCCCACCGGATGATGGCCGAAATTTCCGGCAAAGAAGACGGCTATTGCCGGGGCAAGGGTGGGTCGATGCACATTGCCGACCGCGCGCTGGGGCATCTTGGGGCGAATGCGATCGTCGGCGGCGGGATACCCCATGTCGTAGGGGCGGGACTGACCTATCGCAACCGGGGAACGGGCCAGCTTTCGGTCGCCTTCTTTGGTGACGGGGCCATGCAGCAGGGCATTCTGTATGAGGCGATGAACATGGCGGCGCTTTGGCATTTGCCGGTGATCTTTTGCTGCATCAACAACCAGTACGGCATGGGAACGCGGGTGGACCGCTCTGCCGGAAAGCTTGCCTTTGCCGACCGCGCGCAGGCGTTCGGTTTGCAGGCCGCCGTCGCCGATGGTCGCGATGTAGAGGCGGTCCATGATGCCGCCCGCAGTCTTGTTGCCGCCGCGCGCAGCGGGCAACCCGGCTTTCTGGAGATCGACGCTTACCGCTTTTATGGTCACGCCCGGATGGACAAATCACCCTATCGCACCGCCGATGAAGAGGCCGAAGGCCGCGCCCGCGACCCGCTTGCCGCCGCAAGGGCGCGCCTTGCCACCGACGGTCTGGCCGATGCCGCCGACCTTGACCGTATCGACACCGACGCAGGCGAAGAGATGGACGCAGCCCTCGCTTTTGCCATCGCCGCCGCCGCCCCCGAAACCGCCACGATGTTCGAAGATGTCTATGCCCCCGGCACCCCGCCCCCCCGCCCGCAGCGCGACCGCCTTCGCGCGATCCTGGCGGAAGGGGCCCCGCAATGACCGCGATAGAGACGACCTACCGCGACGCGATCCGCACTGCCCTGCACGATGCGATGCAGGCCGACCCCGACGTGATCCTGATCGGCGAGGAGGTGGGGCTTTACGGCGGCGCATACGGCGTGACCAAGGGCCTGATCGACACCTTCGGCGCAAACCGCGTGATCGACGCGCCGATCTCGGAACCCGCCATCGTCGGGGCCGCCATCGGGGCCGCGATGACCGGCCTGCGCCCGGTCGCGGAACTGATGTATGTCGATTTCGTCGGCCTCGTGATGGATCAGCTTGCCAATCAGGCGGCGAAAAGCCGCTACATGTTCGGCGGCCAGATCGGCGTGCCGATGGTCTTGCGCACCCAAGGCGGCACCGGTCGTTCCGCTGCCGCCCAGCACAGCCAAAGCCTTGAATCCTGGGTGATGCATGTGCCGGGCCTGCGCCTTGTCATGCCCGCAACCGTCAACGACGCCTACCACCTGCTGCGCGCCGCCCTGACCCAGCCCGACCCGGTCGTGTTCATAGAACACAAGGGGCTTTACACCATGAAAGGCCCGCTCGACACCGCCAACCCCGATGGTGATTGGGGCGCACCCCTGATCCGCCGCAAGGGCCGCGATCTGACTATCGTGACCTATTCCCGCATGCTGCACGAAAGCCTCGCCGCCGCCGAAACTCTTGCCGCCCTCGGTGTCGAGGCCGAGGTGATCGACTTGCGCTGCCTCAACCCGCTGGACGAGACGCTGATCTTTGCCTCGGTCCGCCGCACCGGCCGCGCGATGATCGTGACCGAAGCGGCGCTGACCGGATCGGTCGCCTCCGAAATCGCCGCCCGCATCGGCGAGGCCTGTTTCGACTGGCTGGAGGAGCCTGTGCTGCGAGTGGGTGGCGAGGATATCCCGATCCCTGTATCCCCGGCGCTTGAGCGCGGGGCCATCCCGTCGGCGGCGCTGATTTCCGAAACAGCCCTCTGGCTGGTCCGCAGGGAGGCTCCGGCATGGGCCGCCCAGTGACCGGCACACGGCTGATCCAGCTTGCCTTGCCGCGTCTGGGCGAGACGATGGAAGAGGCGCGCGTCACCGATTGGCTGGTTGCGCCGGGCGAGGCATTCCGGCGCGGCGATGTGCTGCTTGAGGTGGAAACCGACAAGACCGTGGTGGAAGTGCCTGCGATGCAGGATGGCGTCCTGATGGCGCAGCTTGTGGCGCAGGGCGAGATGGTTGCGCTGGATCAACCCTTTGCCGAGGTCGAGGTGGCCGGGGCAGCAGACGCCCCGCCGAACCGCGCGGCTGCTGCCGCAGCGCCGGTGCGGCCCGCCGCACTGCAGCCTGCTTTGCCGGACGCGGCGTCAGATCGCGCCGCCGCCAGCCCGCGAGCACGGCGCATGGCGCAAGCAGACGGCATTGCACTGACCGACATTTCAGGAACCGGGCGGCGTGGCAGGATCACGGGCGCGGATGTTGATGCCGCTCGGCAAGGCACTATCGCCGCCGAACGCGGACTGATTGCGATGCGGAGCGTAGCGGCACAGGGCGCTGCGAAAGCCCCGGTTGTCTTGTTGCACGGCCTCTTTGATGAGGGGCGCGGCTGGCGCGATCTGCCCGACAGGCTGGCGCGCGCCGGGCATCCGGTTCTGATCCCCGACCTGCCGGGCCACGGCGCAAGTGCGGCAGCGGCCAGCGACGTTGAAACGGCGACAGACATGCTCGCCGATGCCTTGGCCGATGCGCTGCCGCAGGGGCCGGTGCGCCTTGTCGGCCATTCGCTGGGCGCGGTCATTGCCACCGGGCTTGCGCTGCGGCTGGGCGCGCGGGTGGACCGGTTGGTGCTGATTTCGCCGGCAGGCCTTGGCGCGCGGATCAACGCCGACTTTCTGGATATCATGGGCAGCGCCGAAACGTCGGCCGCAGTTGGCCGCGCGATGCGGATGCTGGGTGCCGGGCCGCTGTCGGACACGGCCTTGCAACAGGAATTGACGCGGCAGCAAAAGCAGCGCGACGCGGTTGCCCCGCTTGTGCGGGCGCTGGCCCGCAACGGGATGCAACAGATCGACATCGCCGCCGACCTGGACCGCGTCCCTGCACCGCTGATCGTCATTTTCGGCCTTGCCGACCAGATCATTGATTGGCGCGATTGTGCCAGCCTGCCCGGCCGTGCCGCCATTCATTTGCTTCGTGACGCAGGCCATATGCCGCATGCCCTAGCCGCAGATCTGGTGGCGGGTCTGATCGCGGACACCCCCGAACACAACACAAAGGAGATACCCCGCTGAGACGACATGCGCCGCGCGCAACTGTGGCGGTGCCTGGATGATCGGTCGATGACCCGCGCGTGATCTGCAATGAAACCGGCGCCTGCTCAGGGTGTTCCGGGCTGGTTGTGCAAAAAAACACACTGAGAATCCGGCATAAAATACTGAATGTAAATGAAAAAAAGCCGGATGTAAGATAATCTTAACTGGATTTCGGGGGCGAAACTGCCTATACTGACCGACAGAAATCAAAAGTCGAAACCGAGCACTTTCAATGGGAGGAAAGCACCGATGACGAAACTGAAACTCATGGCATGCCTGCTGACGACGGGGGCCGCGCTGGCACTGGCCGTTCCCGCAGCGGCGCAGGAAAAATCCATTGCAACGGTGGTCAAGATCGCCGGGATCCAGTGGTTCAACCGGATGGAAGAAGGCGTCAAGCAATACGCCGCCGACACCGGCACCAATGCGTTCCAGGTTGGTCCTGCCCAGGCCGATCCGCAGCAGCAGGTCGCCCTGCTGGAAGACATGATCGCCCAGGGCGTCAACGCCATTGCGGTCGTTCCGATGTCGCCCGAGGCGCTGGAGCCGGTTTTGAAGCGCGCAATGGACGCCGGTATCGTCGTGATCAGTCATGAAGCCGCCAGCCAGCAAAACGTGAACTACGACATCGAAGCCTTCAAGAACGAAGATTTCGGTGCGAACCTGATGCAGCAGATGGGCGACTGCATGGGCGGCGAGGGGGAGTACGCCGTGTTCGTCGGCTCGCTCACCTCGCAGACCCACAATCAGTGGGTCGATGGCGCAATCGCGTTCCAGAAGGCGAACTTTCCGAACATGACGCTGGTCGGCGACAAGAACGAAACTTTCGACGATCAGCAGAAAGCCTATGAAAAGGCGCAGGAAGTGCTGCGCGCCTTCCCGAACATCAAAGGCTTGCAGGGATCGGCGTCGACCGACGTTGCGGGCATCGGCCTTGCCATTGAAGAGCGTGGCACTGCGGATGCGACCTGCGTGTTCGGCACCTCGTTGCCCTCGATCGCGGGTCAGTATCTTGAAACCGGCGCTGTGGACGGCATCGGCTTCTGGGATCCGTCGGTTGCGGGCTATGCGATGAACAAGCTGGCCACGATGGTGATGAATGGCGAGGCGGTCACCGATGGCATGGATCTTGGCCTGACGGGCTATGAAAAGATCAAGCTCGACGGCAAGGTGATTTACGGTCAGGCTTGGGTCAACGTGAACAAGGCGAACATGGCCGAATACCCGTTCTGAGGTTGGCGGAACCGGGGGGCTGCGCTTGCGCTGCCCCCCACCTCATTTCGAGTCAGGACTGCCCTTTGCCCATGACCGCCCCCTCTGCCCCCCTGATCGCCATGGAAGGCGTGACCAAGACCTATTCCGGCATCACCGCTCTGGCCGATATCGGCTTTACCATCGGCGCGGGCGAGGCGGTTTGCCTTGCCGGTGAAAACGGCAGTGGAAAATCGACACTGATCAAGATTCTGGCCGGGGTGGAGCAGCCTGACAGGGGTTGCATCCACTTTGGTGGTGTGGAGCAGGGTCCGCTGAACCCGCGCCTGTCGGCCGCCGCCGGGGTGATGGTGATATTCCAGGATTTCTCGATCTTTCCCAACTTGAGCGTGGCCGAGAATATCGCCTTCAGCGCGGGCCTGGCACAGTCTCATCGTCTTTACGCCCGCGCACGGGTTCGGGCGCTGGCCACGGCGACACTTGCCCGCGTCGGGGTCGACATGAACCTTGATGCGCCGGTTGAAACCCTGTCGGTCGCGCACAAGCAACTGGTTGCGATCTGCCGGGCGCTGGCCTGCGATGCGCGCCTGATCATCATGGACGAACCGACAACTGCGCTGACCGAGCGCGAGGTGCGTGCGCTTTTGACCATCATCCGTCGCCTGAAATCCGATGGTGTGGCGGTTTTGTTCGTCAGCCACAAACTGGCCGAGGTGCTCGAGGTCTGCGAAAAGGTCGTCGTCCTGCGCAACGGGCGCAAGGTAGCCGAAGGCCCCGCGACCGAATTCGATGCGGCTTCTCTGACCCGCCACATGACAGGCCGCGACGTGGCCGAAACTCCGCCTGGTCCGGTTGATCCTGCGGCCCTCGTGCTGATGCAGGTGCGCGGCCTTGCCAAATCGGGCGCGTTTGATGACGTGAGTTTCGATCTGCGGGCGGGCGAGGTTCTGGGTATCTCCGGCCTGCTCGGCTCGGGCCGCACGTCGCTTGCAAAGGCGTTGTTCGGACTTGTAGCACCTGATGAGGGTAGTGTTACGGTCGATGGACATGTGGTGCCACTGGGTGACCCACTGGCCGCTGCGCGATCCGGCGTAGGCTATGTCCCCGAGGACCGGCTGACCGAGGGGTTGTTCCTGATGCAATCCATCGCGCGCAACGTCGCAATCGGGCGGCTGGAGGCACATGGGCAAAGCGGCATCCTCGATTTTGCCGGCCTCTGGGGCGAGGCTGTGGAATGGCTTCGCAAACTCAACGTCAAGGCCCCGGATGTCGATGCGCCGGTCCGCTCGTTGTCCGGCGGCAATCAGCAGCGCGTCGTGCTGGCACGATGGTTGTCTCGCAGCCCGCGTGTGCTGGTGCTGAACGGCCCCAGCGTGGGGGTCGATGTCGGCTCCAAAGCCGATATCCACGGCATCATCCGCGAGTTGTCCGCGCAGGGGCTTGGCGTGATCGTGATCTCCGACGATCTGCCGGAACTGCTGGCCACTTGCCACCGCATTCTGGTGATGAAGGGCGGGTGCGTGACCGAAGACATTGCAGGCGATGCCACGACCGAGGCCGACCTTGCCCACAGGCTTGCGTCGTGATGCGGCACATCGATTTCACCCGGAATGAAACGCTTGTCGGGCTGATCATCCTTGCGTTCTGCGCGATCGCCGCGATCAGCGATCCGGGTTTTCTGTCGATGCCGACGCTGACCGACCTTTTGCGGGGCGGCATCGTGCTGGGCATCTTTGCTGTCGCGGCCCTGCTGGTGCTGATCTCGGGAGGGATCGACGTCAGCTTTACGGCCGTCGCGGCCTTTACCATGTACACGACCGCGATGATCCTGAACACATGGGCGCCCGGCGTGCCGTGGTGGGGCGCGTTCCTGCTGGCAATGGGTATCGGCGCGGGGTTGGGCGCGATCAACGGTGTGTTCATCGCGGGGTTCGGTTTGCCCACCCTCATCGTGACACTTGGTACGCTGTCGGTCTTTCGGGGATTCATGCTGACCTTCATCGGCAGCAAGCAAATCACCACCCTGCCGCCGGGGATGCGCGAGTTTGGCCGGATGATGGTGATCCGAGGCACCAACCCGGACGGATCGTTCTACTCGCTGCACGCGGCCATCCTCGTGACGGTCGGCGCGGTGGTCCTGACCTGGGCAATCCTGCACCGGACCATGTTGGGCCGGTCGATCTTCGCCATCGGTGGGTCGGTGGAAAGCGCGCGGCGTATCGGCATCAACGTGCGCCGCACGCAGTTCTTCGTCTATGTCTATGTCGGCATGCTGGCGGGTCTTGCGGGCGTCATTCACGCCTCGATGGCGCGCGTGGCCAACCCGTTCGATCTTGTCGGACTGGAGCTTTCGGTGATCGCCGCCGTCGTTCTGGGTGGTGCGCGCCTTGCGGGCGGTTATGGCACGCTGACCGGCACGCTGCTGGGGGTCACGCTGATCGTGCTGGTGCGCAACAGCCTTGTCGTGCTGGGCATCCCTTCGACCTGGCAATCGGTTGCGGTGGGCGTGCTGCTCCTGATCGGCACCGGCCTGCCCGCGTGGCAGGCCAAACGCGCCGCAGCGCGTGCCGCATGAGGGGAACATAATGACCAATTCCCGCTTTGCCACCCTGATCGCCGGACCCGAGGCCCGCCTTGCGGTGATTGCGCTGATTGTGTTTGTCGCGATGGCGATCCTGTCGCCCGACAGGTTCCTGTCGGTGCAGAACATGACGTCGATGGCGTTCCAGTTCCCCGAGTTTGCGATCCTCGCACTTGCCATGACGTTGACCATGCTGACCGGCGGAATTGATCTTTCGGTCGTCGGGCTGGCCAACCTGTCGGCCATCGTCGCGGCGACGATCCTGACAACCTATGCGGGCCCAACCGCCACCGGCAGTGCCGCGTTCCTGTGGCTTGGCATAGCTTCGGCAGTTGCCCTTGCGATCGGCGCTTTGGGCGGCCTGTTCAACGGCATCGCCATTGCGGTGTTCGGACTGCCGCCGATCCTTGCGACACTAGGTTCCGGCCTGATCTTCACGGGGTTCGCCGTGGCCCTCACGGGGGGCAGCGCTGTCATGGGGTTCCCGGCGGTTGTCGCCTGGCTGGGCAACGGCACGGTCGTCGGCATCCCGGTGCCGCTGATCCTGTTCGCGCTGCTGGCCCTTGCGCTGTCCTTCGTGCTGACCCGGACGGCCTTCGGCGTCAGGGTGCAGATGTTCGGGGCAAACCCGCTGGCCGCGCGGTTTGCCGCCATTGACGTAACCGGGCTGCTGATCCGGGTCTATGTTGCGTCGGGTATCCTCGGGTCGATTGCCGGTATGCTGGTGATGAGCCGGGCAAACTCGGCCAAGGCCGATTACGGCTCCAGCTATTTGCTGCTGGCGGTGCTGATTGCGGTGCTGGGGGGCGTGAACCCCTATGGCGGCTATGGCCGGGTGATCGGCGTCGTGCTTGCCGTGCTGACCATGCAGTTCCTGTCAAGCGGCCTGAACATGCTGGGCGTGTCCAATTTTGCGCGCGAACTGATCTGGGGCGTACTTTTGATTTTCGTGATGATCGTCAACACCCGTCTGGTCTATCGCCCGCGAAAGCCCAAGCCCCTGACCTGAACCCTGCTCCGGAGCCCCACAATGAAAAAGATCCTGAACAACCCATTTGATTATGTCGATGAAATGCTGGCCGGTCTGGTCGCGGCACATCCCGAATACTACCGCCTTCATGGCGATGGCAGCCGTGTCGTGGCCCGTGCCAAACTGGGCCGCGCCGGCAAGGTCGGAATCGTGACGGGTGGCGGGTCCGGCCATCTGCCGGTGTTCACGGGCTATGTCGGCACCGGGTTGCTCGATGCCTGCGCAATTGGCGATGTCTTCGCCTCTCCGTCCGCCGAACAGATGGCCGATGCAATCCGGGTTGCCGATCAGGGCGCGGGTGTGCTGCGGCTTTACGGCAATTACGGTGGCGACGTGATGAATTTCGACATGGCGGGCGATCTGGTGGAATTCGACGACATCACCTGCACCACCGTGGTTCTGGCTGACGATGTGGCGTCGGCCTCCCCGGCCGAGCGGGAAAAGCGCCGTGGCGTAGCGGGCATGGTCTATGCCTTCAAGATCGCCGGGGCGGCCGCCGAGGCGGGCCATGACCTTGCCGCCGTCACCGCCGTTGCCCAAAAGGCCGCGGATGCCTGCCGGTCGGTCGGGGCGGCGCTGTCGTCCTGCACGGTGCCGCAGGCGGGCAAGCCCACCTTCCATATCGCAGAAGACGAGATGGAAATGGGTATGGGTATTCACGGCGAACCCGGCGTCTGGCGCGACAAGCTTCGCTCCGCCGACGCGATTGCCGGGGAAATGATGGACCGGCTTTTCGCCGACATGCCCCTGTCGCCCGGCGACCGCGTGTCGATCATGGTCAACAGTCTGGGGGCTACGCCACCCGAGGAGTTGTACATCCTCTACCGCATCGTCAAGGCAAGGCTCGATGCGGCGGGGGCCACCATCGTGATGCCGCTGGTCGGGCGCTATGCCACATCGATGGAAATGGCGGGTGTGTCATTCACCCTGATCCGACTGGATGCGGAACTTGAAGGCTACCTCGGCGCACCCTGCGATTGCGCGTTCTGGAGGGTGGGTTGACTATCGACCGGGCGGCGATGGTCGCGGGCATCGCACGGCTTACCGCGGCGATGGAGCGCGAGTTCGAGGCGCTGAACGCCGCGGACGGCGCGCTGGGTGACGGCGATCTGGGTGTCACCATGACGCGCGGGATGCGCGCGATCAGCGAGGGGATCGCAGATCTGCCCGACGATCTGGGACAGGCGCTGCTGCGCTGCGCCCAGGCGTTCACCAAATCGTCAGGGTCATCCTATGGTACGCTGATGGCGACCGGATTGATGGCGATGGCAAAGCTGGTGAAGGGGCGGCAGGTTGTTGAGGCATCCGAGGTGCCGGGGCTGGTGGCTGCCGCCCGCGATGCGATGCAGGCGCGCGGCAAGGCCGAGTATGGTGGCAAGACGGTGCTTGACAGTCTTGATGCGGTGGCCGTGGCGACGGCGGGTCTTGCCGACCCGCGGGCCATCGCCGACGCCGCAGTGGCCGCAACCCGGGCCGCAATGGAGACGTTCCGCGACCGCCCCGCCACCATCGGGCGGGCCCGCATCTTTGCCGAGAAAAGCAAAGGGATGGATGATCCGGGGATGCTGGCCATGACGTCAATCGTCGAGGCCATCGCGGGCTGAGGCCGGGCAGGGGGGGCTGTGTGCCCCCCTTACCCCCCGAGGGTATTTGGGCCGAAAAAACCCCTTGGCTCAGGCCTCATAGTCGCGGTGAAGCGCCCGGTCGGCTTCGGAAAAGCGCGCCGTGGCAAAGTTGCCCTGATGCCAGTAGGGGTAGATATACGGCACGCGGCTGACCTCATTCAGGCGTTTCAACTCATCCGCAGTCAATGTCAGCCCGACCGCGCCGAAATTGTCGCGAAACTGTTCTTCCGTGCGCCCGCCGACCACCAGGGATGAGATGCCGGGGCGGCCCAGAAGCCAGGCAAGGGCCACCTGTGCCGCCGAGATGCCGCGCGCGGCACCGATAGCGACCAGCACCTCGACGATATCCCACAGCTTTTCGACATCGCGGATCGGTGGCTCCGTCCAGCCCGCCGCCTGGCGCGAGCCTGCGGGCGATGGTTTGCCGCGCCGGTGCTTGCCGGTCAGCAGCCCAGCCGCAAGCGGGCTCCACACCAGCACGCCCAAGCCCTGATCGACCGAAATCGGCAGCAGTTCGTATTCGGCCTCGCGCGCTTCCAGCGTGTAGTGGATCTGCTGGGTGACAAAGCGCGGGCGGCGGTCGCGGGCGCTGGCGGCCAGCGATTTCATGATGTGCCAGCCGGAATAGTTGGAGCAGCCGATGTAGCGGACCTTGCCCTGCTGCACGAGGGTATCGAGGGCGGCCAGCTTTTCCTCGACCGGGGTCGTGCCATCCCATTCGTGCATGTAGTAGATGTCGATATGATCGCTCCGCAGCCGCTTCAGGCTGCGCTCGCATTCGCGGATCAGGTGGTGGCGCGAGGTGCCTTCATCATTCGGACCGTCACCGACGCGCATCCGCGCCTTGGAGGTGACCAGAACGCTGTCGCGGCGCCCTTGCAGAACTTCGCCCAGAATTTCCTCGGACAGCCCGCTGGAATACATGTTGGCGGTGTCGAACACGTTCACGCCGTGGTCGATGCAAAGATCGACCAGGCGGCGGGCATCGGCTACACCTTGTGATCCGACCATCGCGAAGGGGCCGGCACCGCCAAAGGTAAAGGTTCCCATCGTTAGCACGGACACTTTCAGGCCCGAGCGGCCCAGCGTTCTGTATTCCATCTATTCCTCTTTCCTCAACGACCCGAGCACACTGAGCGGGTTTGCCTTTGTCATAGGGGCTGCCGACTGCCGCAGGGTCAAGGTCGGACAAATGGCGGCTGGTGTCGGATCAGCGGCTTTTTCGACTGCATCACAGCGACTTGCCGAGGCGGATCAGAAGCTGGTGCGCTGCCGCCGTGGCGTGGATCGTCACCCCGCCGGCCCCGGTGCGAAGGTCTGCCCCGTCCAATGTGGCCGCCACTATGCCGTGGCCGCTGCGATCCGGGTTGTCGATGATGATCTTGACGCGCGCAGCCCCAAGCCGGACGGACGCCTCAAGCCGGGGCCAGTCGCGCGGAAAGCAGGGGTCGAGCGTCAGCGCATCACCCGCGCGGGTCAGGCCAAGAAGCCCCTCGATCCCGGCGCGGTACATCCAGCCTGCCGATCCGGTATACCAGGTCCAGCCGCCGCGCCCTTCGTGGGGCGGGGTCGAATAGACATCGGCGGCAACGACATAGGGCTCTACCTTGTAGCGCGCCACGTCTGCCGGGGTCAGCGCATGGTTGATGGGGTTGAGCAGCGCGAACAGCGCACCCGCCGCGTCGCCATCGCCGCGCCGCGCATGGGCCATCACCGCCCACATCGCGGCATGGCTATATTGGCCGCCATTCTCGCGCAGGCCCGGTGGATAGCCCTTGATATAGCCGGGGTCGAGTGGGGTGCGTTCGAACGGCGGTGTGAACAGCAGGGCAAGGCCCGGATCGGGTCGGATCAGGTGCTGTGTCATCGACGCCATCGCCGTGGCCGCGCGCGCCGGATCGGCCGCGCCCGACAGTACCGCCCAGCTTTGCGCGATGCTGTCGATGCGGCATTCGTCGGCGGCGGCACTGCCCAGCAGCGTGCCATCGTCGAAGGTGCCGCGCCGATACCAGGCCCCGTCCCAGCCGTCGCGTTCAATGGCCGCGCGCACCGCCTCGGCATGGGTGCGCCAGCGGGCGGCACGGACAGGATCGCGGGTGTCGGCGAGGGGGGCCATCATGCCGATTGTCGTGATCAGCAGCCAGCCCAGCCAGACGCTGGTGCCGGTGCCGCCTTCGCCGACCCGGTTCATCCCGTCGTTCCAGTCGCCGGTGCCGATCAGCGGCATGCCGTTGGTGCCGGTCAGCGCCACCGCCTGATCCAGCCCGCGGGCGCAATGCTCGAACAGGCTTGCCAACTGATCCGACGTGCCGGGCAGGAAGAAATCGTCATGCGCGCCGGGTTGCAGCGCGGGGCCGTCTAGAAACGGGATCTGTTCGTCCAGTATCGCCGCGTCCCCCGTCACGGCCACATAGCGCGCCACGCCGTAGCCCAGCCAGACCCGGTCATCGGAAATGCGCGTGCGCACGCCCTGCCCCGAATGGGGCAGCCACCAATGCTGCACATCGCCCTCAGGAAACTGCCGCCCGGCGGCGCGCAACAGATGCTCACGCGTCATGTCGGGGCGCGAAAACGTCAGCGCCATGCCATCCTGCAACTGATCGCGAAAGCCATATGCGCCGCTGGCCTGATAGAACCCGGCCCGCGCCCAGATCCGGCAGGCGAGCGTTTGATACAAAAGCCAGCCGTTCAGCAGGATATCCATTGCGCGGTCCGGCGATGTCACCTGCACCGCGCCAAGAAGGTCGGCCCAGTGTTGTTTCACCCCCGCCAGCACGGCGTCCGGATCGGCCGCACGCATCCGGGCAATCAGGGCGCGGGCGGCATCGGCATCTGTCGCCTGCCCCAGCAGGAACACGACATCGACCGTGCCACCGGGGGGCAGCGTCACATGCCGTTGCAACGCGGCACAGGGGTCGAGCGCTGCGCCCGCGCGCCCTGACAGGCGGCCCCGCAGGCCATCGGGTGTGGCCATGTTGCCGGCGGGGCCAAGGAATTCTGCGCGGTCGGCGGTGGCGGTTGCCCCTTCGCCCATATCGGCAAAGGCAACGCGGCCGGGGAATGCCGTGCTCCACGGGTTGCGGGCAAGGACAGCCCCGGTTGAACCGTCGATCTCGGTTGTCACAAAGGCGGCGGTGGCGCTGCGCGAGGTGCCAAGCACCCATTCGGCGTATGCCGTGACCGACAGGCGGCGCACGCGCCCGCTGGTGTTGTGCAGGCGGAGCCGGGTGATCTTCACAGGCGCATCAAGTGGCACGAACTGCACCATGTCGGCGGCGATGCCCTGTGCCGTATGTTCGAACCGGCTGTAGCCAAAGCCGTGGCGCACGATATAGGTGCCAGGGCTGCGGATCGGCAGGGCGGTGGGCGTCCAGACCTGATCGCTGTCAAGATCGCGCAGATAGATCGCCTCGCCGGGTGGATCGGTGACGGGATCGTTCGACCAGGGCGTCAGCTGGTTCTCGCGGCTGTTCTCGGCCCAGGTGTGGCCTGCACCCTCGGCGGAGACCTGAAATCCGAACGTCGGGTTGGCGATCACGTTGATCCAGGGCGCGGGTGTCGTCTGGCCGTCGCGCAGGACGGTGACATATTCGCGGCCACTGTCGGCAAAGCCGCCAAGCCCGTTGTCAAATTCAAGCGCGGGCCGGTCTGCCAGTGACAGCGATTCTGGTGCCGAAGGGGGCGGCGGCGGGTCCGGTTGCACCGTCCCGCCCAACGGCAGAGCATCAATCTGCTGCCCGATGCTGCCCCGGCTGGCCACCAGCACGACCCGCGCCGTCGCCATCAGCAGCGCCCGCGCCTCGGGGGTGATCAGATCCGCACGCAGCGCGTGGATCGTCCCTTGCGATGCACCGTCGCGCCCGGCGGTGCCGGGCCGCGACTGCGACGCGCGGATGGCGCTTTCAATGCCGATCTGCAAATCCTGCACGTAAGACGAGGCGCGGGCGTTCAGGATTATCAGATCGACCGAAAGCTGCCGCATCCGCCAGTATTCATGGGCGGTCACCACCTCATGCACTTGAGCGATGTCATCGGCATCGTCGATCAGCAAAAGTACGATCGGAAGATCGCCGGAAATGCCCATGTGCCACAGGCCCGATTGTGGCCCCGCGCCCGCTGTGATGCGGGCCGGGCCGGGCCGCAGCCGCGCGTCGTCGCGCAGAATGAAACCGGCAAGCTGCTGATACTCTGCCGCCGTCGCACGGGTGATGCCAAGATGGCGCAACTGCACCTGACCTTGCGTCCAGGACAGCGTTTCGGCGCGCGCAAAGGCCGACGGGTCGCGGTGCCGGTCCACCAGATCGAGCAGGTGTTCCGATGTTTCGGCCACCAGGGTCCAGAAGGTGACGCGTGCCATGCCGCCGCCCGGAACGCTGACTCGGCGGCGGATCGAGAATATCGGATCGAGCACCGTGCCGACCGTGCCGGACAGCGGTGCGTTGGCCATCGCCGCGTGGGCGATGCTGCGACCCCGCCCGATGAAACGGGCGCGGTCCGTCTCGATCTGGATCGGGGCGGTTTCTGCGCCCTCGACCACCGCGATATGGGCCGCCCAGACCTCGGGATCGTGGGGCGAGCGGCGGCGGCGCGTTGCGACGATCACGCCAAGTTCGGGCAAGTAGTCGGTCACGACGAACATCTTGGAAAACGCGGGGTGCGCCAGATCGGACGCAGCGGGTGCCAGCACCAGTTCGGCGTATGAGGTAAGGTCGATCTCGCGCGCGGTGCGGCCGGTGTTGGTCAGCGTCACGCGGCGCGCTTCGGCATCATCTTCGGACGAGACGACCACTTCGGTCGTGGTCGCAAGCAAGCGACGATGATGCGAAAAGGCGGCATGATGCTCGCAGAATACGGCTGAGTGACTGCCCGGCGCGTTGGCCACGGGCTGCAGCGCCGCCGACCATTGCGCCCCGCCGTGGACGTCCCGCGCGAAGATGAACGATCCCAGTGCGGCCCGCGTCGGATCGGCGCGCCAGCGCGTGACCGACATATCGCGCCAGCGGCTGTAGCCCGCCCCGGTCGGTGTCAGCATCACGCCATACTGCCCGTTCGACAGCAGATGCGCCGTTGGCGCGGAGCCTGCGGGCGTGTCAAATCGCCGGACGGCGGGCAGATCCGACGTTTCGGTTGGTGAAACCAACACCTCTTCGGCGCGCGGTGGGGCGCTGACTGCATCGCGCGGCACGCGTTCCTGCAACAGCAGGTCCACGCCCTGAATCATTGGCTCTGCGTGAAAGCGTGTCCGCAATCCGCCTTGCTGCACCGTGTTGGCGATGGCGGTGATCGTCATACCCTGATGGTGTGCCATGAAGCTGCGAACGATGGCGTGATCCACCCCTGCGGGCAGGCGCGCTGCGGTGAAATCGACGGCCTCGTAAAAGCCGTAGCGCCCTTGTGCGCCAAGCGATGCCAGTCGGGCATAGTTTTGCACCGCGGCCTGCGGGGCAACCATTGTCGCAAGACCTGTCGCATAGGGCGCAATCACGCGGTTCTCGCTGAGGCCCCGTTTCAGACCCAGCCCCGGCACGCCAAAATTGGAGTATTGATAGGTCATCTCCAGATCGCGGGCATTATACGACGATTCCGAGATGCCCCAGGGGATGTTCAACGCGGCCCCATGAGCCTGCTGGCGCCCCACAATCAGACGGTTGGTCTGTTCCAGCACAGACCCCGTAGGCGCGCGCATCACCAGCGACGGCATCAGGTACTCGAACATGCTGCCCGACCACGATATCAGCGCCGATCCCGCCCCCACGGGTGTCGCCGCGCGCCCCAGCCGGAACCAGTGGCGTGTGGGCGCATCGCCCTTGGCAATGGCAAAAAGGCTGGCCAGCCGGGCTTCGGATGCCAGCAGATCGTAGCAGTTCGCGTCCAGCGTGTTGGTGGCCACCGAAAACCCGATCGACAGCAGCTTCTTGTCGGGATCAAGCAGAAAGCCGAACTCCATCGCCAGCGCCAGTTCACGCGCCAGACGCTCCACCGCCGCCAGCCTGTCGCGGCTGACATCCGGTCGGGCATGTTCGGCAAGGCAGCGTTGCACCGCCCCGACCCAGAACGAAACCTCGGCATTGTCCAATCCGTCGGCCAGTGCCATCGCCTGTTCAGCCAGCTGCAGAAGCGCCACGAAAGGCAGCGCTCCATCGGTGCCGGCCACCGCTGCGATCTGCCCGATCCGGTCTGACAGCGTTTGGGTTTCGGCAACCTGTGCCAGCGCCTGTTGTGCAAGGGCCAGCGTATCGGCCAGCCCCGCGCGTTGTTCATCCGCTGAAACCGGCCCCACCGCCCAATCCCGGCAAGATTGCGCCACCGCGATCAGGTGACCTGCAAGGTTGCCGCTGTCCACCGACGACACATAGGGCGGGTCCAGCACGCGCAGATCGCGGGTGTCATGCCAGTTGTAAAGGTGGCCCCGAAAGCGCGGCATCCGCTGCATCGTCTGCAACGTCTGTTCCAGCCGCGTCACGGCGGCCTCTGCCCCGATCCAGCCCATGTCGCGCGCCGCCGTGACCGACAGCAGGTAAAGCCCGATATTGGTGGGCGACGTGCGGTGCGCGACCTCGGGGCGTGGCGTTTCCTGAAAGTTGTCTGGGGGCAGAAAATTGTCGTCCCCGGTCACGAATGTCTCGAAAAAGCGCCAGGTGCGCCGCGCGATCCGGCGCAGCGTCAGCACCTCGCCCGGCAAAAGTGCCGCCTCGGACTGCGCCCGCTGAGGGCGGCTTGTGATCTGTGCCACCACAGGTGCCGCCAGCCACAGCAGCGCGAACGGCAATGCCAGCGGCCACGCTGCCGGGTTCACCATCATCGCCACCGCCGCAACGCCAAGCCCAAGCGCAACGCCACCCCACATCGCGCGATACTGCGCGGGAATGCCCGGCAATCCGCTGCCACCCGATTGGGCGGCCGTCATCCATTCCATCAGATCGCGCCTCGTGACCGCCATCCGCCACAACGTCCGCCCAACCGCGTCACCCATCTGCCAGGCGCTGTCGGCCAGAAACACCACGCCCAGCCCGATCTGCCACAATGCCACGCCTGTATCCGACGCAAACGCCGCCACATGACTGCGCGAGGTGACGCCTGCGCGCCCCGGCAGCACCGCAAACGGCAGCGGCAAAAGCCGGGGCAGGGCTGTCAGGCCCAGCATGGCACCCGTCCACGCCAGCGCCACCGGCGAGGGCATCAGCCACCCCGCGAACAGGGCAGCCAGCGTGAACGGTGCCACCAGTGACCGGCGCAGGTTGTCGACCATCTTCCAGCGCCCGACCGCAGGCAGCCCGCCCAAGCTGTGCCGTGCCCCGAAAATCCACGGCAGAAGCTGCCAGTCGCCCCGCACCCAGCGGTGCTGCCGCCGCGCGGCCACATCAAAGCGCGCCGGAAAGTCTTCGACCACCTCGATATCCGACGCGAGGGCCGCGCGTGCAAAAATACCCTCGAAAAGGTCATGGCTAAGCATTGTGTTTTCGGGAACACGGCCCTGCAGCGCCGCCTCGAAGGCATCCACGTCATAGATGCCCTTGCCGGTGAACGACCCCTCGTCGAACAGATCCTGATAGACGTCCGAGATGGCTGCGGCATAGGGCTCGATCCCGCCGGGGCTGGAAAATACCCGCTGAAACACCGACCCGTCCTGCCCGACCGGCAGTGCGGCGGTGACGCGCGGTTGCAGGATGCCGTAGCCGCCCGTCACCCGCTGCAGGTCGGCATCAAAGCGCACCCGGTTCAGCGGATGCGCCATCTTGCCGACCATCCGGCGCACAGTGTCGCGCAAAAGCCGCGTATCGGCGTCCAGCGTGATGACAAACCGCACGCCTGCCGGGACTGTGGGCCGGTCGGACCCCAGCGACAGGAAGGTGGTATCGGTTGCGCCGCGCAACAATCTGTTCAGTTCCGACAGTTTGCCGCGCTTGCGCTCCCAGCCCATCCAGCAGCCTTGCCCGTCGTTCCACAAACGGCGTCGGTGCAGCAGCATAAACCGGTTGCTGCGGTCCGACGGATAGCTTGCGTTCAGTCGGGCGATGCCCGCCATCGCTGCGGCGATCAGGGCATCATCCTGTGGGACGGTTTCGGTCGCCGCATCCGGCCCGTCCGACAGCAGGGCATAGTGCAGCGCGCCCCCGGTGCTGGACAGGTGATGCACTTCCAGCCGCTCCAATTGACGTTCCAGATCGGCGATGTCCGACAGGATCACCGGCACCGCGACCAGCGTCCGCAACTCATCCGGGACGCCATGGGCCAATTCCAGACCGGGCAGCGGGCGCGGCCCGACCGACCGCGTCACCACCAGATTGACCAGCGCCGTCGCAGCTTCCGAGGCGGTCAGTGCCGCCAGCACCGCCAATCCCACCCACGCCGCCGTGCCGGCGGTGCTGACCTGCGCCAGCACCAGCGCCAACAGGCCGCCCGTTACCACAGCGATGGCCCCCAGATATCCGCCCAGACCCAGCCGATATGCCTGCCGCCGCAGACGAAGGCGCACCGCTGCCACAAACCCGATGCGCTGCTCCAGCGCCCGCCGCCCCGCCCCGATCAGGGCGTGGCCGGGGTCACGCTCCATTTCAGTCTGCCCGGCAGCGGCCTCTGACAGTGCAGCGTCGGCAACGCCGATCTCGTCCAGCGCCGATCCGCGCGCCAGATCCTCGATGGCGCTGCGATACCGGTTGCGGGTCGGAAAATCCATCGCGGCAAAGTCCGACGCGTGGCGCAGGCGGGCATCAACCAGACTGACCTCTTCAAAGAAATCTGCCCAATCCATCTCTGACACCAGCCGCATGCTGGTCACGATGTTGCGCATCGTCACGTTCGATGCGCCTTGCCGCGCCTGAGCATGCGCCACCACCGCGTCAATCGAGGTGCCTTGCCGCCGCAAGCGGTCCTCAAGCCAGCCGCGCAGGGGTGTCTCGGCCGGGTCGAAGCCGCGCAACCGCTTGGCAATCTGGCCTGCCATGATTTCCGGCAGCTCGGACCCCTCAAGCGCGGCCAGCGCCAGATGCAGCGGCTCTCCCGGCCGCTCGGAAGTGCCGAGGATCCGATCGACCAGATCGTCGCCTGCCATCCGCAACCGATGCCCTTCGGTGATCTGTGCGGCCAACCGGCGCATGTTCTCGACCAGCACGATGCGCAGCGTGATGGCCACCGCCCAAAGCTCGCCGATCATCAGCGGCTGCACCTCCTGATAGGCGCGCACATAGCTGGCAAGGACCGGGCCGGAGATCAGGCTGTCAGTATGGGCGACATAGGCCCATGCCAGCCCCAGAACTCGCGGATAGCCTTTGAACGGTCCGTCTGACAGCTTTGGCAACTGACGGTAATAGCCGGGCGGCAGGTCGTCACCGATCTGGCGAACCTGTTCTTCGACAAGATGATAGTTGTCCAACAGCCATTCGGCGGCGGGTGTGACCGGCTGTCCACCCTGCAACGCCCGCGCCGACGACCGATAGGCTGCCAGCAAGACGCCCGCATTTTCCTTCAGCCGTGCCGTCAGGCGGCGCACACGGGCGGGTCTGCCCCGCACAACGGGCTGTGCCGCGGCCAATGTCCGGGCGTGATGTTCCAGCCGCTCGGTGCCGAACAGGTCAGACCTGATCGGTGCCGTGTCCTGCCAGAGATCGCCGACGGGCCAGACGCGCCAGAACGGATATTCCCCGCCGGTATCAGATCGGGCGTTCACTCAGCCGTCGGCGCGCCAGAGTCTGCGGGCTGTGGGACGACAGCCCGGTTTGCGCGCAGCGCTGGCG
>JANNWS010000048.1:0-2547 GCA_031408575.1 Rhodobacterales bacterium | reverse complement strand
CGCGGGTAATGTGCCGCTGGCGCTCACCGAGAAAAATGCCCGCAAGATTTGCGAACTCGCCGGGCGTCCCGACATTGCGGTCTATGCGGGCGCTATCAGGCCCCTGCTGCGCAAACTGGTGACGGCCGAGCATGTGCATGGCAAGACCGGCCTCGACGGGCCGGTGCTGCCCGAACCCACGATGCCGCTGCAGAGCCAGCATGGTGTCGACTTCCTGATCGAGACGCTGATGTCGCGCGCTGCCGGAACGGTGACGCTCTGCGCGCTCGGACCTCTCACCAACGTGGCGCTGGCGCTGGCGCGCGAACCGCGCATCGCATCGCGTATCTTGCGCATCGTGGCGATGGGCGGCGGTTTCTTCGAAGGCGGAAATGTGACGCCGGCGGCGGAATTCAACATCTATGTCGATCCGCATGCGGCGCGCGCCGTGCTGGAGGCGGGCATTCCGCTGACGCTCATTCCGCTCGACTGCACCCACCAGGCGCTGACCACCGCGAAACGCGTGGCGCGGTTCCGCCAGATGGGCAATCGCTCGGGGCCGGCGGTGGCCGCACTCCTCGATTTCTTCGAGCGCTTCGACGAGCATAAATACGGCACCGACGGGGGGCCCTTGCACGACCCCTGCGTCATCGCCTGGTTGCTCAAGCCGGACCTGTTCAAGGGCCGCGAGGTGAATGTCTCGATCGAATGCGAGTCGGAGCTGACCATGGGGATGACGGTCATCGACTGGTGGCGCGTCACCGACCGCCCGGCCAACGCGCTGGTCATCCGCACGCTGGACGCGGACGGATTTTTCGAGCTGCTGACGGAACGGATCGGAAGACTGCCATAGAATAAGGGAAGACCCTCATCCGGCCTTCGGGCACCTGATGGAGTCACATTTGAAGTGCAACAGCAGTTTTGAGAAGACCTCGGCGGGGGTTTGGAAGTCAAGGCATTTGCGCGGGGTGTGGTTGTAGATTGAAGCGCGGGCGAGGAAGTCCCGGTTTGTGAGGTCGCCGATCCTGGTCTTGGTGGGCAGCATTCTGCGCATGCGGCCGATGGCGTTCTCGACGCCGCCCTTCTGCCAGGGCGAGTGAGGATCGCAGAAGTAGGTGGAAAGACCGCTGCTTCCGGCCAGGCTGGAGTGCAGGGCGAATTCGTTTCCGTTGTCGAAGGCGATGGTCTTGCGCAAGGCCTGGGGAAGATTGGCGAAGAAGCGCTCAAGGGAGCGGAGAGTTGTGCTTGAGGCCTTGTTTGTCTGATGCAGGAAGACGGTGAAGCGGGATGTGCGCTCGTGCACCGTGAGGACGTTCTGGCTGTAGGTCTTGAACAGCATGAGGTCGGCTTCCCAATGTCCCGGCTGTTTGCGGTTTTTAGCGGCGCGGGGCCGTTTTGCGAGGGGAATGCGGTTGGCAATGGTGTGGACCGGGCTGGCGCTGAGCCTGGCCCGGCGCCCCCGCCGGGATTTGGCACGGGGCAGATAGTGGCGCCATGAGCCTTCGTCGGTGCGGCGCATCGCGGCGTAGATAAAGCGGTAGATCGACTCATGGCTGATCCGCCTGCTATCCTTGGCCAGCGCCAGCCGGCCGGCAATCTGGGCGGGCGACCATCCCATCGCAAGGCGGTCGAGAACGTGCTTTTGCAGATCCGGCTGGCGCGCCAGCCTGGAGCCGCGCCAGCGCCGTGCCTTGGCCTGCTCATGGGCGTAGGAAGGCTTGTAACCCACCTTCCTGCCCCGGTTGCGCTTCACTTCGCGCGAGATGGTCGACGGCTGGCGATCCAAAGCTGCCGCGATTTTCCGGATCGACTGCCCTGCGCAATGCCATTGGGCAATCGAACACCGCTCCTCCAGAGAGAGCTGAGAGTATTTCTGTCCCATCGCAACACCTCGTATAAAGGGTGTTGCAGTTCGTTTGTGAATTCAGACCTTCTCCCATGGCTTCGCCACGGGCGAAGGCACATGATCGTTATCCGCCTTCTCCCGTTCCGCTCCTGGGCGGGATGGGAGAAGGTCCCGGCAGGGGGATGAGGGTTCTGTCAGCCAGCAGCGCACCGTAACGATGTTTAACTGACCGCCCGACGCTCCACTCCCGCCAGGTCATACAGCCTGGCGCGGCTGAGCGATGCCACCGTGGAGGCGTCCGAACCGAGCTTGCTTGCCGCCGCAGCCTGGCCGAGGCGGGCGGCATCCACAAGCGCGAGTCTGTCGAGTAAGCCGCACACCAGGCCCGCCACGGCGGCGTCGCCGGCTCCGGTTACGTCGGTTACGGAGGGGCCCTTGATTGCTGGAATGGACAGCAGGGACTGGCCGTCGCCCGACACGACCGCTCCCTCGGGGCCTCGATGCATAATGACATTGGCGAAGCCCATGGCGTGGACGGCGGCGATCGCGGGTTCGATTTCAGTCAGGGCGGTTATGGCGAAGAGTTGGTCGATGTTGGGTGTGATCGCGTAGGCTCTCACGGGGAAATTTTTGAGCTTCATGATCTTGGGGACGGAGACGGGTTCGATCAGCAGGCGATTGCCAAGTTCGACGCAGAGTCGTTCGAGCAAGTCCACTTCGAG
>JANNWS010000047.1:0-39382 GCA_031408575.1 Rhodobacterales bacterium | reverse complement strand
GGTCATGTTGCCCGTAATCAACGAGTATTGCGTCGATCAGGCGGTGCGCACCGGGCTGGGACTGTATGCGCAGATCAACCTGACCTCGGCCTTTGACCGAAAGAACTATTTCTACCCCGATCTTCCGCAAGGCTATCAGATTAGCCAGCTGTATCACCCCATCGTGGGCGAGGGCGAAGTGCTGGTCGAACTGTCGCCCGGCATAGCCCGCCTTGTGCGGATCGAACGCATCCATCTGGAACAGGACGCCGGAAAATCCATTCACGACATGGACCCGACGATGAGCTTCGTCGATTTCAACCGCACCGGCGTGGCGCTGATGGAGATCGTCAGCCGCCCCGACATTCGCGGCCCGGAAGAAGCGGCGGCCTATGTCACCAAGCTGCGCCAGATCCTGCGCTATCTTGGCACCTGCGACGGCAACATGCAGAACGGCAACCTGCGGGCCGACGTGAACGTGTCGGTCTGCCGCCCCGGCCAGTATGAGAAGTATCAGGCGACGCAGGATTTCGGCCATCTCGGCACGCGCTGCGAGATCAAGAACATGAACTCCATGCGGTTCATGCAGCAAGCCATTGACTATGAGGCACGTCGCCAGATTGCCATTCTGGAGGATGGTGGCAAGATCACGCAGGAAACCCGGCTTTACGATCCCGACAAGAATGAGACCCGGTCGATGCGGTCCAAGGAAGAAGCGCATGATTACCGCTACTTCCCCGACCCCGACCTGCTGCCGCTGGAGATCGAGCAGGCTTGGGTCGATCATATCGCCCAGACCATGCCCGAACTGCCCGACGCCAAGAAGGCCCGCTTCATGGCCGGGTTCAACCTGACCGATTACGATGCCAATGTGCTGACGGCAGATCTGGATTCCGCATCCTTCTTCGAGGCGGTGGCACAGGGCCGCGACGGCAAGATCGCCGCGAACTGGGTGATCAACGAATTGTTCGGGCGGCTGAACAAGGAAGGTCTGACCATTGCCGACACACCGCTGGATGCCGGGCAGTTGGGCGGCGTGCTGGACCTGATCGGATCAGGCGAAATTTCGGGCAAGATGGCGAAAGACCTGTTCGAAATGCTGTGGACCGACGGTGGCAACCCCGCCGAGGTCGCTGCCGCAAATGGTATGAAACAGGTCACCGATACTGGGGCCATTGAGGCGGCGGTTGATGCGATGATCGCGGCCAACCCGGAGCAGGTGGAAAAGGCGCGCGCCAACCCCAAGCTGGCAGGCTGGTTCACCGGGCAGGTGCTGAAAGCCACAGGCGGCAAGGCCAACCCGGCGGTGGTGAATGATCTGGTGGCGAAGAAGCTGGGGCTGTAGCGGCGCGCGCAAACGCGACCCCCAATTTTTCCACACATCTGACCTGCGCGCCCAAACCCTTGCACCGAACCAACGCAAAAGGGCAGCCCAACTGGGCTACCCTCTGTTTTCGTTCAGCAGAAAACCATCAGGTTTTGCGGCGACGCCCAAAGGCTGCCGGCCCGCCAAGTGCGCCGATCAACAACAGACCGGCGGCAGGAACCGGAACAGGAGCAACAAGGTCCAGCTTCACATTGTGCGGTAACTCACCATACGAGTTGTTCGTTCCGTTTGCGGCAAAGCTCAGGCTGTAGGTCTTGGCGGCGCGCATCAATGCGCAGGTTGCAGGTCGAATCACCTGAAGTCCTCACCCCAATCGCCCAACCACAACGCAAAAAAGACGGCCCCAACCGGGACCGCCTTGCCGTGCTGAAATAAGTTGCTTGCGGAAACTTCAGGCCTTGCGGCGACGCGCCACGCCCAGCGCGCCAAGCGCACCCAGCAGCAGGAGCCCGGCGGCGGGAACTGGCACCTCTGACGGCTGCGCATCGATCGACACATGATCGATCAGGCCACCCAGACTGTCGTTTTTGCCACTGCCGGCAAAGCGCAGCGCAAAGCTGCCGGACTTGGTCACGTCGAACGCTGTCAGGATGTTGGTCCACTGGCCGATAGCGGTGCCTTCGCGCACGCTCGGGCCCTTGACGGTGCCGCTGATCAACGTGCCAAGCGAATAGTCCACGTCGTTGGTGGCGGCATTGTTCATGCGCGGGCTGAACCAGAAGCTGAGCAGATAGCTGCCTTTGGCCAGTGCCACAATCTGCTCGATGGCATAGTTGCCCCTGCCATCCATTTCCAGATAGTTCAGGCCATCCTTCGGGGCGAGTTTCAGCGTCGGTTGCGTCTGCACTTCAATGCCGCCGGTGCCTACGGCGGTCCAGCCCGGCAGGCTGCGATAGATACCCCAGTTGTTCGGCTTGGCGCCGTCTTCAAAACTGCCATTCACCACGATCGTGCTGGCAGCGGCCGGAAGGGCCAGAGCCAGCGTCACAGCGATACCCGCCACAATGCGTTTCACGTTGTACTCTCCATCTACTGGCAGCCAAAGTGCCGCCCGGTGAAGGCTGTATGCCCGTCCGGTCGGGGCAAATTTTCATAGATTTTGAGGCAATTCTGTGCCGTTTTGGCCTTTCTGCATTGCAGCATCCCGATGCGGCGAACAAACTCGCCGCACCCCCCGGATTGCGCGCGCCAAAGAAACAACGCCGCCCCGCGACCCGGCGATTGACCGAATCCTGCGGGCCTTGGACAGCGCAAGGCGCAGCCGCTATGGTCTGCGCAGAAATCAGCGCGAGTCACCCCATGCCGGTCTATGAATACAAAGTCATCCCAGCCCCCCGGCGCGGCGAAAAGGCCAAGGGGGCCAAGACCACGGCCGAACGCTTTGCATATGCGCTGACCCATGTGATGAATGATCTGGGGCGCGACGGCTGGGAATACCTGCGTGCCGACACTCTGCCTTGCGACGAACGCGTCGGGTTGACCGGCAAGGCGACGGCATTTCAGAACATGTTGGTGTTTCGCCGCGCTGCGGGAGCGGTGGCCGCTGATGCCCCGACCCGGTCCGCCGAACCCGCCGCTTTACCCGCGATCTCGACTTTGGCCGCCGAAAGCAGCGCGCCCCGGCTTGTCACCACTCCGACCGAACCAGTGGTGATGCCCACGCTTGGCCCCGCACGCAACGGCGGGCTGGCCGCAGAGTAGCTGTCAGCCGTCGATCTCCAGCGCAAGGGCGTGGATGCGGCCGACAAGATCGGCGCCAAGGGCGGCATGCACGGCGCGGTGACGCGCGATCCGCGTCATCGGGCCAAATGCGGGCGCGCGAATGGTCACGCGAAAATGGGTCTCGCCGCCCTCGCGCCAGCCGCCGTGGCCGCGATGCTGTTCGCTTTCATCGGCCACCTGAAGTGCTGTAGGCGCAAATGCCGCGTCCAGACACGCATGTATTTCGTCACTCACCCGCATTTTTGACTGCAACCCCCTTCAATCCCCGGCCGGAACCCGTAAAGTCTTGCGTCCGAGTCAGAAAGGCAAGTCCGATGGCAGACCGCCCCCCGTTCGAGTTCGACATCCGGGTGTCGTCCGACAAGAAACGTCGCAAGACGGGTCGTCGGGGCATGTCGGGCGCGTTCGATACCTCAAACCGCGGCTGCGACCACCCCGGCTGCGAGGAGGCGGGGCAGTACCGCGCGCCCAAGTCGCCCGACCTGCTGGACGAGTTTTTCTGGTTCTGCCGCGACCATGTCCGCGAGTATAACCTCAAGTGGAACTTCTTTCAGGGCCAGACCGACGATGATTTCCAGAAGTTTCTCGACAAGGACCGCCTCTGGGGCCGTGAGACGCAGCCCTTTGGCAAACGGCCCGATGAAGGCCGCGCATGGTCACGCCTGGGTGTGAACGATCCGATGGCGATTCTGGGCGACAAATCCACCCAGAACCCCGGCAAGCCTACCGGCAACGCCACCCGCAAGCTGCCCGCGACCGAACGCAAGGCGTTGGAGGTTCTGGATGCCCGCGACACCTGGACGCGCACCGAAATCCGCAAGCAATACAAGTCACTGGTGAAAGACCTGCACCCCGACATGAACGGCGGCAATCGCGACGACGAAGACCGCCTGCAAGAAGTGGTCTGGGCCTGGGATCAGATCAAGGACTCGCGGTATTTCCGCGAGTGAACCACCAGCGCAGGCAAAGAAGCAGGCCGAATTCAGGTGCTGTCCGCGGGCCTCCTGCGGTCGGGGTTCCAAGCAACGGGAACAGCGTCCGGCAAAAGCATCTGGTCAGGAAAATCGCCGGCACCGGGACCGGGGGGGCGAAAGCCCCCCCGCCTTGCCAGCAATATCGCGCTACGCCGCCACAAACGCCATAGCCACGCCGTTCATGCAATACCGCTTGCCGGTCGGCTCCGGTCCATCATCGAAGACATGGCCCAGATGCCCGCCGCAGCGGCGGCAATGCACTTCGGTGCGCGATCCGAAAAGGCCGCGATCTTCTTTGGTGCCGACCGCTTTCGTCAGTGGCTCGAAAAAGCTGGGCCAGCCGGTACCGCTGTCATACTTTGCCTTTGACGAAAAGAGCGGCAAGTCGCAGCCGGCGCAATGGAATGTGCCGACCCGCTTTTCGCCGTCCAGCGGGCTGGACCCGGCGCGTTCAGTGTCGTCCTCGCGCAGCACAGCAAAGGCTGCGGGTGACAGCCGCGCGCGCCATTCGGCTTCGGTCAGCGTCACTTCAAAGGTTTCCTGCGCCCGCACCGGCTGGCCGGTGACCGCCAGACCAAGACTGGCGACAACAAGCTGAACAAAAGATCTGCGCGGCATCATGATGGTTCTCCCGAAGATTGATTGGCCTTGATGGCTGTTTATGCCCCAAACTACGCCGGTTCGCGCGGGGTAGTTGCAGTTGTCACGCGAACGGGAAGCGGCGTGAACGGAGGCCTTCCCCTTGCACCCCCCGGCGATATGTTCCATCAAACGAAGGTAAAAGCGCCAAAGGCGCACATGCGCACAAAGGCTGCCCAATGTCTGATACCCTGCTGGACAAGATGATGAAACCGACCGAAGAATTGTCGGTCCGCGACGTTTTCGGCATCGAAACCGATATGAAGGTCAAGGCCTTCGCCGACCGCTCCAATCGCGTGCCGGACATCGACCCGACCTACAAGTTCGATCCCGACACCACCTTGGCCATCCTCGCGGGGTTTCAGTACAACCGCCGCGTCATGGTTCAGGGCTATCACGGCACGGGCAAATCGACGCATATCGAACAGACGGCGGCCCGTCTGAACTGGCCCTGCGTGCGGGTGAACCTGGACAGCCACATCAGCCGGATCGACCTGATCGGCAAGGACGCGATCAAGCTGCGCGACGGCAAACAGGTGACCGAATTCCACGAAGGCATTCTGCCCTGGGCGTTGCGCAATCCCGTCGCCATCGTGTTCGACGAATATGACGCGGGCCGCGCTGACGTGATGTTCGTGATCCAGCGCGTCCTGGAGCATGACGGCAAGCTGACCCTGCTGGACCAGAATGAGATCATCACCCCGAACCCGTATTTCCGCCTGTTCGCAACATCGAACACCGTGGGTCTGGGCGACACGACCGGCCTGTATCACGGGACGCAGCAGATCAATCAGGCGCAGATGGACCGCTGGTCGCTGGTGGCCACGTTGAACTACCTGTCGCATGACGCAGAGGCGGCAATCGTTCTTGCGAAAAGTCCGCATTACAACACCGAGAAGGGCCGCAAGACCATCAACCAGATGGTCACCGTGGCCGACCTGACCCGCACAGCCTTCATGAACGGCGATCTCTCCACCGTGATGAGCCCGCGCACCGTCATCACCTGGGCGCAGAATGCCGAGATTTTCCGCAACATCGGCTATGCCTTCCGGCTGACCTTCCTGAACAAATGCGATGAGTTGGAACGCCAGACCGTGGCCGAATTCTATCAGCGCTGCTTTGCCGAAGAACTGCCTGAAAGTGCTGCCAGCATGGCGATGAAATGAATCGGCACTGCTTATGGCCAGGGGGTGTTGACGTTCACCGCATGTGAATCAGGGTTGCCGCAATCGCTATGAAGGCTTTGAAGCTCTGGTCCGTCTTGCAGGAGCGTATCGCTATCTCGCTGTTTTCTTTCAGTTTGCCGAAGTGGTTTTCGATCAGATGCCGCCATTTGTAGATTTCCTTGTCGAACTCCTCTGGGAACTTCCGGTTCGATTTGGGGGGATTGCCGGACCACACGACCCCCATATCTGCCTCAAAAACAGGGAATAACATCATCAATCCACAGGAAATCCCGAATCTCGGTAAACAGGAAACGCTTTAGGCAACGCAAAAAATGCTGATCTTCCGGGGGCTGCTTACGAAGCGGACATTATGGCCTTGTTGGGCGGGGGCGGGCTATAGCCGCCCAGTCGCGAGGTGAATATTCGCAGCCGTACCATCGATTCCACCAACCCCACTGCGCAAGACACGCCGTCCAACACGGGCAGCTGATGTTCTCGCGACAGTGTGTCGGCCAGATCGGCCATGCCCGCACAGCCAAGAACGATCGCTTCGGCCCGATCTTCGGCCACGGCGCGGCCGATTTCGGCACTGATGCGGGCGCAGGCATCTGAACCGGGCTGCTCCAGTTCCAGCACCGCCACTTCGGATGACCGAACTTTCGCGCAGCGCGCGATCAAGCCATAGCGGTGCAGGTTGTGTTCGAGTGCCGGCACAGAGCGCGCCAATGTGGTGACAACGCTAAACTTGTTGGCGATCATCGAGGCATAATGATAGGCCGCCTCGCCGATCCCGACCACCGGTTTGTCCGTCAGGCAACGCGCCGCATCAAGGCCCGTGTCATCGAAGCACGCGATCACTACCGCGTCATAGCCTTGCGCCGTACGAATGACCTCCAGCATTCCCGCAAGCGACATCGCCTCGTCATAAAACCCTTCGATCGACGCCGGGCCGATGGCCGGATTGACTGCCACGATCTCGGTTCCGGGGCTTGCCACCCGCCGGGCGGCCGCGCCGATCTTGTCGGTCATCGAGGCCGTTGTGTTCGGGTTCACCACCAGAACACGCATCTACAGATCACCTCCAAGATAGGCGGCCTTGATCCGATCATCGCCCATCAGTTCCTTTGAATTGCCCGTCAACACCACCGACCCGGTAGACATCGCATAGGCCCGGCTGGAGATGGACAGCGCCATGCGGCTGTTCTGCTCGACCAACAGCACCGTCACCTTTTCATCGCGGGAGATCGACACGATGGCGCGGGCGATGTCCTGCACCAGTTTCGGCGCGATGCCGAGGGACGGTTCATCCAGCAACAACAGCTTCGGCTTGGCCATAAGCGCGCGACCGATCACCATCATCTGCTGCTCTCCGCCGGAAAGCGTGCTGGCCTGCTGGTTGTAGCGCTCTTTCAGGCGCGGAAAGCGGGTCAGGATGCTGTCCAGGGTGTTGGCAATCTCGGTCTTGTCGGTGCGGGTAAACGCCCCCATCAACAGGTTATCCTTGACCGACATGAACGGAAACACCCGGCGGCCTTCTGGCACCATGGCGATGCCCTTTCTCACGATCTCGGCTGCAGAAGTGCCGTGCAGACGTTCCCCCATGAAATGGATCGAGCCCGATTTGATCTTGCGCAGCCCGGTTATCGCCCGAAGGATCGAAGACTTTCCCGCCCCGTTTGCCCCGATCAGCGCCACCGTTTCCCCCTGTTGCAAATTCAGGGATACGCCTTTCAGCGCATAGACGTGATCATAGTACAGCTCGACGTCCTTGAAGTTCAGCATCTCGGTCATGCTACTACATCCCTATCGCTGCATCTTCAGAACCGAGGTAAGCCTCGATCACTCTGGGGTTGGCTTGAATCTCGGCAGGCGTGCCTTCGGCAATCTTTTCGCCGAAGTTAATCACAACGATGCGGTCCGAGATCTTCATCACCGCCGGCATGTCATGTTCCACCAACAACACTGTCACCCCGCGTTCGTCGCGCAGGCGACGCACCTGCGTGACCATCTTCATGGTTTCGTCATGGTTCATGCCTGCGAACGGTTCATCCAGAAGCAAGACCGTCGGATGCGTTGCAAGGCCAATGGCCATGCCAAGCGCGCGCAGATGCCCTTGCGGCAGGTTGGATGCCAATTCATGGCGAATGGGCTGAAGTCCAAGGAAATCGACAATGATATCAGCGGACTGGCCAAACTCGGCCTCATCGGCGCGGGCCTGCTTGCTGCCCAAAAAGAACCCCAGAAGTGAGGCTTTGGACCGCAAATGATGTGCCACGACGATATTTTCGCGAACCGTCATCGACCGGAAGATCGTGGTCTCCTGAAAGGTTCGCACGACACCCATTCGGGCCACCTTGTGCGGGGCAAGATCGCTGATCTTTTGCCCGCGAAACAGCACCTCGCCCGCTGAAGCATGCACGAAAGACGCGATCAGCTTAAAAAGTGTCGACTTGCCGGCACCGTTGGGACCGATCACCGAAAGGATTTCACCCTCGTTCACATCGAAGCTGATGTTGTTGTTGGCGGTCAGGCCGCCATACTTTTTGGTGAGGCCCTTGATTTGCAGGATTGGGCTCATTTGTGGCCTCCCTTGCGGTCCAGCAGGCTGAGAACGCCGTTGGGCAACACCAGCATCAGGGCGATCATCGCACTGGAATAGACCAGCAACTGGTATTCCTTGGCCACCGACAGCAGATCCCAGCCGAAGTAGAGCAGAAAAGTGCCCAGCATCGGACCCATGACGAAACCCAGACCGCCGACAAAGCAGTAGAGCATGAAGTTCACGCTATCGGCCACGGCGAAGGAGGACGGGTAGATAGACTGTGAAATCGCGACAAACACCGCGCCAGCGAGACCGCCGAAGAACGACGAGATCGCATAGGCCAGCACGCGCAGGTAGGCGGTGTTCACACCGATCGATGCCGCCAGTTCCTCGTTCTGTTGCAGGCTGCGGCACAGGTGGCCAAGGCGAGAATTCACGATCCGCCACAGCGCCGCATAAGACAGCACCATGAGCGTGACAGCCAGCAGGTAGAAGGCCAGCTTGGGATTTTCCATGGTGGCGAAATCCGGGATGATGGTAATCCCGAACACCTTCAACGCTCCCGGCAGGGGGATCGACGTTATCCCCTTGGCCCCGTTGGTGAACGGCAGAGCGAGGGCGGTCAGGCGCGTTACTTCGGTCAGAACCAGCGTGATCATCGCGAAGTAGACCCCGCGGAGCCGCAGGATAGGCAGGCCGATGACGACCGAGATCGCGGCGCAGAATAGCCCGGCCACAGGAAGCGTGGTCCAGAAGGACACGCCTGCCTGCGTCATGAGCACCGCCGAAACATAGCCCCCCATCAGGGCATAAGCACCCTGACCGATGTTGATGCGCCCGATGTAAAATGTCAGCCAGACCCCGGCAGACCCGATCGCCAGAAGCGCTACAGAGGTGAGGGTGTAGTAAAGATCCCACCTTCCCGTTGCCGCGATTAAAATCGGAACCAGCACGAAAACCGCCAGCAAGAAGGCGATGATGCCAAGGATTCGCTTATTCATCGGATCAACCCCACGGTTTGCCCATCAGCCCTTGCGGGCGGAAGGCCAGGAACACCATCAGCGACGCGAAGATGACGAGGTAGGTGATGTCCCCGTACGCGGCCAGCAAAGTCAGGCCGATGCTTTCCATCATGCCCAGAATGAACCCCCCGGCGATTGCCCCGGAAATCACCCCAGCGCCACCGATCATGATCATCAGAAAAGCCTTGATCGACGTCGGTCCGCCCATGCCAAGGTTGACCCCCGTGATCGTCACAAGAAGCCCGCCGACCAGACCCGCCAGCATGGCCCCAAGCGCAAATCCGATCATCGAATAGCGATCAACATCGACGCCCATCAACTGCGCGGCCACGCGGTCCTGGGCCAATGCGCGCATGGCGCGGCCGGTCCTGGAATATTGCATCAGCGCAATGAAGGCGACGATCAGCGCAATGGCCAATACCCCGATCAGGATGCGGTCATAGGGCATGATCAACCGCATGTCCCAGTTGAAGACGCCGCTCACGATTTTCGGCACGCCTCGCTGCTTTTCACCAAAGATCAGAAGGATTACGGCATCCAGAAAGAAGGCGATCCCGGCGGCCAGCAGCATGGTGCTCTCGTCGCGTTTCGACTTGCGGATGACCGGCCGGAATAGGAACACCTCGATCAGCGCACCCATGACTGCAAGGATGACTGCCGAGGCGAAAAGCCCTACGACAAAGGGCAGACCCCACTGGGCGACGACGGTGTAGGTCACGAACCCGCCAAAGACATACATCTGTCCATGCGCGAAATTCAGCACGTTCATCAACGAGAAGATCAGGGTCAGCCCCAACGCGATCAGTGCGTATTGGGCGCCGAGATACAGTCCGTTGGCAAGGATCTGTTCCATGCACGGCACTCCGGTTTGTGGGGGAAATTGGGCCGCCCTTTCAACGGGCGGCCCCAGATCACGCAGAAAGCGATCAATCGACTTCGGCGACGAACAGCGTCTCGAACGCGCCGTCCTTGTAGACGTTGACCACCAACGGCACCGAGACCTGGCGCTTTTGTCCGAACGATGAGGTTCCGACGTATTTCAGCTTGGCATCGCCAACCATGTATGGGTTCGGCGCTTCGAAGGTGTCCATTGCGGCCTTGAACGCTTCGATGTCGTCAATGGCTGCCGGATTGGCGGCCATCGTGGCGAGAATGTATTCCAACGCGTAAACCTTGGTGTTGGACTCGTCGTTATATTCGCCGAACATGGCGGTGTAGCGGGTGACAAATTCCTTCATCGCGTCAGATGCCAGTTCCGGAGTTGATGCGCCGCCGACCGAAATGAAGCCATTGGCCAACTCGCCTGCGCCTTCGGCGAGAACGGCTGCGTCCTGTGCGGTTTCGGTGGAGATAAGCCCGGTATAGCCCAGTTCGCGGGCCGAGCGGATAAGTTGCGGGGCGTTTGCGGGTGATACGCCCGAGAGAACCAGAAGGTCAGGCGCCGTCTGGATCACTGGCAGAAGCACTGGCGTAAAGTCAGTGGTATCCATCTGGAAGGTCACGCTGTCGGACACCACTTCCAGCCCAAGCTCGCGTGCCGCTGCAGCGCCGGAGTCGCGCTGGCTGAGGGGGTCGGATTCATTGCCGGCCACGAAAGCCACCTTCTTTACGCCGTTGTTGTCCATCAGATATTTGTAAATTGCTGGCCCCGACTGGTAGTTGGCGACCATCCCGAGAACCGCGTTGGAAGCGGGCGCGGTATAGAGTTCTTTCGGGAAGGCGTAGGGGAAGTACATGATGTTGTTCTGTTCGGCCACCGGCCGGACGGCAGCGGCACCATCATCAACGTTCGGGCCGACGACATAGCGGATTCCCGCCTGCGCCATCTGCTCCATGCCCGCAATGGCGCGCTTGGGGTCTTTCTGATCGTCAAAGGACACGATTTCGACATCGTATTTGACGCCTCCGATGTCATAGCCGCCGGTTTCATTGATCCACGCAGCACGGGTCTCCATCGAGCGCTGGTTTGACGTGCCCCACGCGGCGGCGGGGCCCGAGGTGACGCCGACGAAACCGATCTTCAGTACCGGATTTTCGGCAACGGCGGCACCCAGCATTGCAAAGCTGGCAACGGTGGCAAGCGCGGTCGTTTTCAGGAACGTACGGCGTATCATATGGCAAACTCCCTGTGAGCCAGAAGGATTGATCGGTTTGCGCCCCTGTTCGGGGTTCTATCGTCCTTCCGAGATGACAGTATTGTTAACACTGACGTCAACATAATTTATTTATAATGCTCACAATATGTGTGGCTTGTCAGAGCGCTGATTGCTGACTATCTATCTGCCAAGAAACACAAACAGAGTGCTTTTGCAGCGATGCCCACAGTGCCCTCTCGTCTTGGTGACGACGTTCCCGTTGGCGATGTCGTTGAAGAAAGCATCGTCGAGCGCATATTTTCGGCGGTTGTGGCGCGACGACTGCCTCCTGGCACCAAGCTTTCCGAATCGGATTTGTGCGAAGCGTTTGGCGTTGGTCGGATGCACATCCGCCGATCTCTGCTGCTGCTGTCCAGCCGTGGAATCGTGGATTTACAGCCAAATCGGGGCGCCTATGTCGCCTCGCCCACGGCTCAGCAGGCGCGTGAGGTCTTTGAAGCGCGCATGACGCTGGAACCCTCGATCACCCGTCTGGCAGTAGAGCGGGCATCGGCCCGCGACATAGCAGAGCTTTCGGTGCATTTGCAGATGGAGCATGATGCAATTCACAATGGAAACCGTGACGAAGCCATTCGCCTATCGGGACATTTCCACATCATGCTGGCCCAGATCGCCCGGAACGCGGTGATGTTGCGGATGATGAAGGAACTGGTCACACGAACATCCCTCATCATCGGCATTTTCGGCAAGCCGACAATGGCAAGCTGCCGTGATGACGATCACGAACGGATGCTGTCGGCGTTCAAGGCACGAGATGGGGAGGCGGCCAGAGACCTGATGGCTAAGCATCTTTTGGAAATTGAAAGCTCTTTGGATCTGGACATCAAAAAAAATGGCGCTGTGGATCTGGTGAGCCTGTTCGCACCGCAATAGGCTGTGGTGAATTTTACGGAACTCTCGAAATGTCTGTCTTGTAGATTGGCGCGCTCACGAACGGGGTCAGGCTGTTCGGTTTGCGTATCTGCTTTTCCGCAGCATGATTGCATGAGTTCGAGCCGCCAGCCAATGCGCCGCGTCCCCTTGACCTCCGCCGCTCGGCACAGGATTTGACAGATGGGTGCCACGCCTGCATCCATCCTTTCCCTGCCCAATTTGACGAAGCCACCACCACCTTTCGCCTTGCCCAACCCTTCGGTCCAACAACCTCACAAGAGCCGTTTCGGTTATCCACAGCTTCGTGCGCGTGACCCTCTTGCCCCGGATCATGCACACGTTCAAGCTGTACGCGTAGAGAGAGAAGTCCTCAACCAAAAGCAAATTGGGTCTATCGGAAAAGCAGTTTCGGCGGCTGAAGGCGCGCCAGCGCCTCTTAGGTCGTTGTGTCCGGTCACTTACCCCCCGCCGTCGAGGCGCTGGCTGCAGGAGGTTTGAGCACACGTCATCCTCGGTTCATTTGAGGATGTTTCAGCCATTGCTTTGCCGACCCCGCGTGTACTTTACCCTTCACGAAGCCTCTGCGCGCTGGGGCTGCACCATCGCAGATATCGCAGAGTGGGCGGATGCTGGCAAGTTCCGCATCCTGACCGGCATCACCGCCATACGGTGAGGAGGATCAGAATGCAGTCCGGGGGATCGTTTTCCCGACGATCGGATGCACTGCGTCAAACTGCTGGGTGAGCGCCCCATGGCGCGGGACTTCGACCGTCAGATGGCCGGATTTCAGATCCGTGTCGCCGTCCTGAACGGCTTCACCGCGCGCGGCATACCCCTCACTCAAGCCATGGGATGACTCTGTCCGGGGAAAAGGGAACCCTCACCGTCAGACCATTTGTGCAAAAGAGCCGCAACCGGATCAGCACCAGCAGGATCACCGCCCCCAGCATAAACTGAAGGATTGCGCCGATCAGGCGACCACCACCGGGAAAGCCTATGCGCGGTAAAATCAGTCTGGAAATGAAGGCACCGACGACGATGCTGCCCAGCAAACCAAAGCTATAGCCCTTCACGATGCGGCCTGCCAACCAGCCGGCAATTGCCCCCAAGACCAGCTGTAAGAAAAGCACCGATACCCATGTCGTCATTTCCTTTGCCAGATGGTCTGCACCAAAAGCCTGGTCCCCCATCCCGTTCAACACAACATGACAGCGCTTGCGAGCGGGGGCATGACTGTGCGAGCGTCTTTTGCAAAACGGAGTTGACGATGCGCCACTTTGCCTTGTTTGCAGTACTCGCCACCCCTGCCCTCGCGTCGTCTGACGATGCTTGGACGCAGTTCAGGGTCGATGTCGGAGCGGCCTGCCTCACCCTCGTTCAAGGGCCGGGAACGGCGACGGTCGAGGTGAACGGGTTCGGGTCGGAAAGCTATGGTGTGGCGCTTGTTACCCTGACCTCCAAGGCAGGGGCAGACCGGATGATCTGCGTCTATGACAAGCAGGCGAAGTCGGCCGAGCTGTCAGCACCCTTTGACCAATGAGGATTTTCGCCATGAATATAGAAGGCCAAGGATGAAACCGCTGATTGACGCGAACCACCCGTTCTTTCGTCCGGTTTGGCGGCGCTGGATAACGGCAGTTCTTCCACTTGCCTGGGCAGGAGTCGAGGTTGCAAGCGGCAGCACAGGCTGGGCGATTATCTTCGGGGCAGCGGGGGCTTATGCGTTCTGGGCGTTGATCGTAAAGGGGCCAAGCGCCTAAAGCAGCGCCAGGATCTCATCGGCCAGCGCCTGCACCTCAACCCCGGCGGCCGATTTTCCGGGCTCTTGCGCGCCAAGTCCGATTCCCAGAGTTTCAGCGAAAACAACACGCTGGCCAAGGCGCGCTGTAACAACAGCACAATCCAGCGCCCCCGCGGCCACGGCCACCTCTTCGCCCAGCCGCGTCCCCGCCTTGGTCCGGTTCAGCACGATCGTTGTGCGCTTTCGTTCGCGGGAGGCAAGTTCCAGCACCCCCTCCACCGCCCAGAGGTCAACATGCGAGGCGGCGACCGGGATCAGGATCAGGTCCGCCTCGCGCAGGGCGGGGCGCAGGTCGGCATCCACTTTGGGTGGGGTGTCGACGATCACGAAGTCATGAATCTTGCGCAGCTTTTCACATTCATACGATACGCCCCACGCACTTGCCGTCGACAATTCGATCCCCGGATCGCCCATCCTTGCGCGTCTTGCCATGAACCAGCGACCAAGGCTGCCTTGGGGATCGGTGTCCAGCAATGCCACCGAATGACCCATCCGCGCGAAGGCGACTGCCAGGTTGACGGCGAGAGTCGTCTTGCCCGAACCGCCCTTTTGCTGTGCGATTGTAATGACCTTGCCCAATATGCCGCTCCTTTTGCTGCGGTGCAGCATAGCCCGGTTTCACGGCCAATGCACGGAAATTGCCCGGTCTGGAATTCGCCTTGAATTCGTATGGAATATACATGGCTGTCAGCCTGGGCAATTCACCCGGCCGCGCATCTCGCCACTGTCGCCCCGCAGTGTCGACTCGACCAACCTGCAGCCCGTCACTTGCGGGATCACCTCGATCATGTCTGCACGGATGGCTGCATGCTCGCCCCGCCGGGCGTATCCCATGCGGATCACCTCGACCATCTGGCCTTTCAGGTAAACGACATAGGTTCGGCCGTTCCGCGTCACCTCTGCCCGCTCGGCCCCGATAAAGGCCGGCGCCGGGCTGTCGCAGGCGGCAAGCAGCAAAAGAAGACCAAGCAGGCGCATCGCCACAGATTGGCCTCCGCGAAGTTAACATCTGGTTAACGCCAACCATGCGGAGCGGATTGCAGAACCGGGAACCATCGGCTGGGTCCGGCGTTAGGGGAGGTATAACATTCATGGAGACTGCCCGATGCGCCTTCCCTTTATCATCTTGCCGCTGCTTGCCCTTCTGGTCGTGACCGCCTGCGAAACAGTCGAAGGCGCAGGCCGCGATATGCAAACCGCAGGTGCCGCCGTTACAGATGAGGCGCGCGACGTCCAATCCGGCCTCTGACCGCTTCCCTCCGGTCAGGCACTGGCGCGGCACATCGTCCGGTGTGCCGCGCCTTTTTTATGGCGGTCAGGCCAGCGACACCTTGGCCACATTTTCCGCATAATCCGCCTGCGGATCGCCCCCGAGCAGGATCTTCAGCCCAGCAAGAAGGCTTGAGCCATCCAGCCATATCTCGGCGTCCTTCGGATCGAAACGCAGCAGCGTCACGTCGGGATCATCCTTGCCGCCCTCGTACCAGGCGGCAACGAAGGGGTTCCACAGCCGGTCGATCGTTGCGCGGTCGTTCGAGACACCAAGCGTGCCGGTGGCGCTGGCAAACACGCCGTGCCCTTTGCCGACAAAGGTGAAACCGGCGGGCTGCGGGCCTGCCAGCGCTGTGGCGAGCGAGCTGTCCCGCGAGGTGAAGAACCAGATCGGGCCATGATCGCCCTCACCCTCCACCTGCGCCGTCATCGGGCGCGGCGGCACGCGGTGCGGCGCATCAAGGCCCAGCATGACGGTCATGTCAGACCGCAGCGCGCGCCAGAACTTGTGTTCAATTTCGGTATCGTCAGGCATCGGAGCCTCCGTTGTGGGTTACCGAGAGGCAACGTTTTTGGCGGCGTGGGGGTTCCACGAGGGCTGTCTGTTGGAACGCGGATGTTGTGGAGGTTGGGCATAGACGAACGACTGACGTAGGGATGAGCGATCAGAAGTCTTCGCGTGAAAAATTTCCGATAAGACCGCGCGGCCCGATTCAAGTCAAATCCGGCGAAGAGTAGGGCGGGGTTCACCCCGCCGGCGCCACAAATTGGCGGGGTGAACCCCGCCCTACGTTGGGTGTGGATCTGTTGCGAACCCGGCGTTTCGCCGCCTGATTATAGCGTCGCGAAGGGCCTTGTCGCACTCCAACCCTGATAAACTCATATTAATGCCGAGATAAACACCTGCCCCTGAATCCCAGCTTGACCAAACTGCCACCTGATCCTCCAGAAAACTCCGGTTCCCCAAAAGCCCCCCGATCACCCCGTCCGGCCCAGCAGATAAACTGCCACCAGCCAGAATGGCAGGGCCAGGAGGAAGGCGATGTAGGCGCGGCGGACATTCTGGTGTTTGGCGCCGGCGATGCTGGCGGTGCTGTGGCACTGGGCGGCAAGATCGGCAAGATAGCTTTGCGGCGTCAGCGCCAGCAGCGCTGTCTGTGCCGACTTAGGGTCATGCGTACTAAGGTCGCCAAAGAACAAAAGCGAGCGTTCCGGATTGCCGCGCAGGCGCGGGATCACGCCCGCCGCCATCATCGCAAAGGCCAACAGCAGCGGCAGGGCGCTGAGACAGACCCAGAACAGTTGGTCCGACGCAAGCGGTCGGGCGCGCAACAGCGCCGCGAGCACGCCCAGCATCGCGGTCGTTGTCGGCACCAGCAGGGCGATCTTGATATCGGCGGCACGGATCGATTCGATCTGACGGGCCAGATTGGCCTCGAGCATCTCGCGGCGATCGCGAAACTCGATCTTCTGGTCCGGCAGCGTGGCAACTACGTTATCCTGCAAAGCGCCGCAAAGCGGTGCGCTCATGCCCTCACCCATCCATCTTCAACGCCGAGATAAACGCCTGCTGCGGGATCTCCACCTTGCCGAACTGGCGCATCTTCTTCTTGCCGGCCTTCTGCTTGTCCAGCAATTTCCGTTTCCGCGACGCATCGCCGCCATAGCACTTCGCCGTCACGTCCTTGCGCATCGCCGACAGCGTCTCACGCGCAATCACCCGGCCGCCGATGGCCGCCTGAATCGGGATCTTGAACATGTGGCGGGGGATCAGTTCTTTCAGCTTTTCCACCATCGCGCGGCCGCGCAGGTCGGCGCGGTCACGGTGAACCATCATCGACAGGGCATCTACCGGCTCGTCATTCACCAGGATCGACATCTTCACCAGAAAATCCTCACGATACCCGGTGATCTGGTAATCGAATGAGGCATAGCCCTTGGTCACGCTTTTCAGACGGTCATAGAAATCGAACACCACCTCGTTCAGCGGCAGGTCATAGACCACCATCGCGCGGTTACCGGCATAGCTGAGGTCAAGCTGGATGCCACGCCGGTCCTGACACAACTTCAGGATATCGCCCAGATATTCATCCGGGACCATGATGGTTGCCTTGATGCGCGGCTCGTCGATCCGGTCAACATAGGTCAGGTCGGGCATGTCGGCGGGGTTGTGAAGCTCCATCATCGTGCCGTCCTTCATATGGACGTGGTAGACGACCGACGGTGCCGTGGTGATCAGGTCGATGTCGTATTCCCGCTCCAGCCGGTCGCGGATCACCTCAAGGTGCAAAAGGCCCAGGAAACTGCAGCGAAAGCCGAAACCGAGGGCGGCCGAGGTTTCCATCTCGGTCGAAAACGACGCATCGTTCAGCGCCAGCTTTTCGATGGCATCGCGCAGCGCCTCGAAATCATTCGCATCGACCGGGAACAGGCCGCAGAAGACCACCGGTTGCGCGGGTTTGAAGCCGGGCAGCGCCACCTCGGCGCCGCGGCGTTCATGGGTGACGGTATCGCCCACGCGAGTGTCGCGGACTTGTTTGATCGAGGCGGTCAACACGCCGATCTCGCCCGGCCCAAGCTCATCAATATCGACCATCTGGGGTTTGAGGACCGACAGCTTGTCGATGCCGTAAACCGCGTTTGTCTGCATCATCCGCACCCGGTCGCCCCGTTTCACCACGCCGTCCATGACGCGGATCATCACGACCACACCAAGGTAGGCGTCGTACCAGCTGTCGACCAGCATCGCCTTCAGGGGTGCATCCCGGTCTCCCTTGGGGGCGGGCAGGCGATTGACGATCGCCTCCAGCACATCCGGAATGCCGAGGCCGGATTTGGCCGAGATCAGCACCGCATCCGACGCGTCAAGCCCGATCACATCTTCAATCTGCTGCTTGATCCGGTCGGGTTCCGCCGCCGGCAGGTCGATCTTGTTCAGCACGGGAACAATCTCATGCCCCGCATCCAGCGCCTGATAGACGTTGGCCAGCGTCTGTGCCTCGACCCCCTGACTGGCATCCACCACCAGAAGCGAGCCTTCGACAGCGCGCATGGAGCGTGACACTTCGTAGGCGAAGTCGACATGGCCGGGGGTGTCGATCAGATTCAAGATATAGGTCTGGCCATCCTTTGCGCGATATTCGATCCGCACGGTGTTGGCCTTGATGGTGATGCCGCGTTCCCGCTCGATATCCATAGTGTCAAGCAGCTGCGCCTTCATGTCGCGGTCGGCGACAGTGCCGGTCGACTGGATCAGCCGGTCGGCGAGGGTGGATTTGCCGTGGTCGATATGGGCGACGATCGAGAAGTTTCGGATGAGGGAAAGCTTTGTCATGGCGGGCATATGAGCAGGAAATGCAGGGGGGTCAAGCACCGAGCGCTGCATCAGCGCAGCGCGGCCGCGCACGGCCGGCTGCCGGTGCGGCCCAAGGCGCGCGCAACGCTTTGTGCGACACCGCAGATGGTCGGGCAAGCCGTCGGGAGTATTGAAAGAACTTGGCCGAATCGCCATAGTGACAATCAGAAAACCAGTGGTGCAAACCACGGACATGAGGCAGACAGATGAAGACTTCCTTTCTGATGGTGGCCCTTGCGGCGCTGGGCACGTCGTTCGTTGCCACAACCGCAAGTGCCGGCACGATCGAGCGGGCCTGTTTGAATTCGGACCGCCGCGGCGCGGACCGGGCGGTGTGCGGCTGCATCCAACAGGTCGCCGACATGACCCTGCGGGATGGTGACCAGCGGCGGGCAGCCAAGTTCTTTTCCGACCCCGACCGCGCACAAGAGGTGCGTGCGTCGGATCGGGACGCGGATAATGCCTTTTGGGATCGCTACAAGAACTTCAGCACAACCGCCGAAGCCTATTGCGCGGGTTGATCCCGTTATACCGCTGCAAGACCGGTCGAATCCAACAGGTGCGGAATTTGTTGGGGAACATCTACGGCGCGTGAGCCCGAAAACGAAAAAGCCCCGCCAGACCGGCAGGGCTTTCTTTATTCGGGCTTCGGCGCAGTCAGGCGGCAGCCTGAGCCTTGCCAATTTCTTTCTTGATCTTTGCAGCCTTGTCGGACAACTCGTCGTCCTTGGCTTTGACCAAAAACGCATCCAGTCCGCCGCGGTGATCGACAGACCGCAGCGCCGCCGCCGAGATCCGCAGCTTGAACGACTGACCAAGCACGTCAGAGATCAGCGTGACCTCATTCAGATTGGGCAGAAAGCGCCGCCGGGTCTTGTTGTTGGCGTGGCTGACCTTGTTGCCAGACATCGGCCCTTTACCGCTCAGTTCGCAGACGCGCGACATGGTCTTATCCTTCGTGACGTATAGGTGAGGGGGCACCGCCAAAGGGTACACCGAATTTTATCTGGGCCGTTTAGGGCGAAAGCGGGGGGAGGTCAAGCGATTCAAGGCGCGTACGATGGCAAGCAGCGGGGAGTTTCACACTCCCCGCACCCCATTGGCAAGCAGCGGGGGGGTTCACACCCCCCGCACCCCCCGTGGGATATTTCCGGACGGGAACGCGGAAAAAGGCTCAGTTGCGGGCGAGACCTGCCAACATTTGCGCAGCGGCGGCTTCGGGGGTCAGATCGCCCGCAGCCACGGCCTTGCCCAGACGATCCATGTCTGCCTTTGTGTCGCCCCGTTGCAGGGCCGCCAGCAAGCCATGCCGCACTTCGGCCTCGAACCAGCGGCGGGCCTGATCGGCGCGACGCATCGGCCAGTGACCGTGATCCTTCCGCCATTGGGCCAGCGTCCGCATGTCGGCCCAGGCAAGGCCGATGCCGCTGCCGTCCAGCGCCGAGACGGTAGCGGCCTTGGGAAACCCATCGGGGTCTTGCGGGCGGCGGCGCAGCAGGTGCAGCGCGCCGGCATAGTCGGCGCAGGTCCGCAGCGCAGCGGCCTTCAAATCGCCGTCGGCCTTGTTCACCAGAATGAGGTCGGCCATTTCCATGATGCCGCGCTTGACACCCTGCAATTCATCCCCCCCCGCCGGGGCAAGCAACAGCACGAAAAGATCGCACAGATCGGCCACCAGGGTTTCGGACTGGCCGACGCCGACCGTCTCGATCAGGACCACATCGAAGCCGGCCGCTTCGCACAACGCCACCGCCTCGCGCGTGCGGCGCGCCACCCCGCCCAATTGGGTCTGCGACGGCGAGGGGCGGATGTAGGCCAAGGGATCGCGCGCCAGCCGTTCCATCCGGGTCTTGTCGCCAAGGATCGATCCCCCCGTGCGCGCCGAAGACGGATCCACCGCCAGCACCGCCACGCGCAGGCCCTGCCCGGTCAGCATAAGGCCGAAAGCTTCGATGAAGGTCGATTTGCCCACCCCGGGCGTACCGGACAGCCCGATCCGCAGCGCTTGCCGCCCGGTGGCGCGCAAGTCGGCAATCAGATCCTGCGCCTGCGCGCGGTGATCGTCGCGCGCGCTTTCGACCAGCGTGATCGCACGGGCCAACGCCCGGCGGTCACCGGCAATCACGCGGGGGGCAAGGTCGGCTACATCCATCACGCGTCTCCGGCGGGCGAAGTTTTGCGCAGCTTCTGCGCGGGCGAAGTCATGTGCAGCATTTGCGCAGGCGGCGACCTGCGCATCGGCGCGCGGGCGCACGCGATTGTCAACGCCCTGTCATGCGAACGGGGTTTTGTAACATTGCGGCGGGCTGTATCATTTTACTCAAATGTCAGGGGCGCTGATCATGGCAATCGGATCAAGACAAGTCGGCATGATGCTTGGGCTGGTGTTCGCCTGCGCCACAGCTGCGGCGGCTGCGGATCAGGTGGTGTTCGATCTTGATATCCGGGGTGTGCGCGCAGGCACGCTCAGTTTCGCGGGTGAGGCGGGCGGCGGGCGCTATGCGGTCACCGGGCGGCTGGAAAGTGCGGGTCTGGTCGGCCTGCTTCGCCGCGTCCGGTTTGACGGCCAGGCGCAGGGCGTGCTCAAAGCGGGGCGTTTCACACCTGCGCGGTATGCCGAGACCGCCGATACTGGTAAGCGTCAGTCTCGGTCGGTGATGGAATACCGGCGCGGTGTGCCGCTTGTGAAGGCCTATGATCCGCCGCGGGCCGCGGGTGACGGCGGGCTTGATCCGGCGATGCAACGTGGCACGGTCGATCCGCTGACCGCGATGTATGCCGCCCTGCGCGATGTGCCGGCGGGGCAGGAATGCAACCTGACCCTGACGCTGTTTGACGGCAAGCGGCGCAGTCAGGTGGCGCTCGGCGCGCCGCGCGCGACAGATGATGGTGTCACCTGCCCCGGCGAATATCGGCGACTGGACGGATTTTCAGCCGAGGACATGGCAGAGAAGACCCGCTTTCCCTTTGCGCTGCGACTGGAACCGCGCGATGGCGGACTGATGCAGGTAACCGAGATCACGATGGAAAGCCTCTATGGAAAAGCACGGCTGAAGCGCCGATAAGGCGCGGGTGCGTGATCCCCTTCCCATCGATGCGGCCCTGCCCGCCCTGATTGCAGCATTGCGTGCGCAGCGCCACGCCGTACTGCAAGCGCCACCGGGGGCGGGCAAGACCACGGTCGTGCCGCTGGCGCTGCTGGAGGCGGGCCTTGTCAAAGGCCGCATCGTGATGCTGGAGCCGCGCCGCCTTGCCGCACGCGCCGCCGCCGAGCGGATGGCGCAGACGCTGGGCGAAGCCGTCGGGGCCACCGTTGGCTACCGCATCCGGGGCGAGGCGAAGGTCGGCCGCGCCACGCGCATCGAAGTGGTGACCGAAGGCATCCTGACCCGGATGATTCAGTCGGACCCGTCGCTTGACGGCATCGGCGCGGTGATCTTCGACGAATTCCACGAACGCTCGCTGAATGCCGATCTGGGGTTGGCGCTGGCGCTGGAGGTGCGGGCTGCGCTGCGCGAGGATCTGATGCTGGTGGTGATGTCGGCCACGCTTGATGCCGCCCCGGTCGCAGAACTGATGGGGGATGCCCCGGTCATCACCTCGATGGGCCGCGCCTTTCCGGTGGACACACGCTGGCTGCCCCGGCCCTTGGCCACCGCCGCGCGGCTCGAGGCGGCGCTGGCCAATCTGGTCGTGCAGGCGGTGGCGGAAAACCCGCAAGGCGGCGTGCTGGTGTTTCTGCCGGGCGAAGGGGAAATCCGGCGGGTCGAGGGGCTGTTGAAAGGTCGCCTGCCCGCCGGTTGCACAGTCGTGCCACTGTATGGCGCGATGGATTTCGCGGCCCAGCGCGCGGCCACGGCCCCCGTGACCCAGGGCCGCCGCATCGTGCTGGCCACAGCGATTGCCGAGACGTCGCTGACCCTGCCCGACATTCGCGTTGTGGTTGACGGCGGGCGATCGCGCCGCGCGCGGTTCGACCCCGGATCGGGCATGGCGCGGCTGGTGACCGAACGTGTGTCCAAAGCCGAGGCCGAACAGCGCCAGGGCCGGGCGGGCCGGGTGGCCGAAGGCACTTGCTACCGGATGTGGGCGCGGGCCGAAGAGGGCGGCCTTGCCCCGTTCCCCCCCGCCGAGATCGAGGCAGCCGATCTGACCGGACTGGCCCTTGAACTGGCGCTGTGGGGCGGGGCCGAGGGTATGGCCTTTCTGACCCCGCCCAACCCCGGCGTGATGGCCGAGGCTCGCGCCTTGCTCGCGGCCCTTGGCGCGCTGAACGAGGGGCGGATCACCGATCACGGGCGGGCTCTGGCCGCCCTGCCCCTGCATCCCCGGTTGGGCCACATGCTGCTGCGTGCGGGGTCCAGTGCGGCCGCGCTTGCCGCGCTTCTGGCCGAGCGGGATCCGCTGCGCGGGGCGCCCCCCGACCTTGCCCTGCGGATGGCAGCGATCCGCGATCCGCAGCGGTTCGAGGCGGAGCATGCCCAGACCGTCCACCGCCCAACGGTAGAGCGTATTCGCGACGAGGCCCGGCGTCTGGCGCGCGCTCTGGCACCCGCGCCGACGGTGGCCTTGCCCGGACTATCCCTCGCCGAGATGGCGGCCCTCGCCTATCCCGACCGGATCGGTCTGCGCCGCAAGGGTGACGCACCGCGCTGGGTTCTGTCAGGCGGCAAGGGGGCTGTGATGGACGCGGGCCTTCCCCTGTCGGGCGCGCGGCTGCTGGTTGCCACGGACCTTGACGGCGACCCGCGCGAGGCGCGCATCCGGCAGGCCGTTCAGATTTCCGAGGCGGAACTGCGCAGCCTTTTCGCGCCCGACATCCGCTGGCGCGAGGTTTGCGAATGGTCGCGTCGCGAGGCCCGCGTCGTAGCGCGCCGGCAGGAAACCTTCGGCGCGCTGGTGCTGAACGATCAGGCATGGCCCGACGCCCCGCCCGACGCCATCGCCCGCGCCGCATTGCAGGGCTTGCTCGAGATCGGCCTGCAGTGGAGCGACGCCGCCCGCCGCCTGCGCGCCCGCATCACTCTGGCGCGCGGCGATCACGCCGATCTGCCCGATTGCAGCGACGCAGCCCTGATGGCACGCGCCGAGGATTGGCTGCTGCCGCATCTGGCCAAGCGGCGCACCGAGGCCGACCTACGCGCGCTGGACCTGACCGAACCGCTGCGCCAGTCCCTGACGTGGGACCAGATGCAGGCCGTGGACCGGCTTTGCCCCGCCGCGTTCGAGACGCCTCTGGGCCGCCGCGTTCCCATCGACTATGACGGCGGGTCCCCCGGTATCGCCCTGCGATTGCAGGAACTGTTCGGCGTCATCCGCCACCCCACGGTCGGGCCGCAGAGTACCCCGCTCCGGATCACGCTTCTCAGCCCCGGCGGCGCACCGGTGCAGGTGACGACCGACCTGCCGCGCTTTTGGGCCACCAGCTATGGCGATGTGCGCCGCGACATGCGCGGACGCTATCCACGCCACCCCTGGCCCGAAGATCCAACGATTGCCGAGCCGACCGTGCGGGCCAAACCGCGCGGCACCTGACCCTTTTCAGCATCCGATTTATTCCGTATGCGGGGGTGCAACAGCAGGATGGACTCAAATGACCTTTGATCAGATCGCCGCAACCCGCGGCCGCTGGGCCGTCGCGGCCATGTTCCTTGCGAACGGCTTCCTGTTTGGCTCATGGGCGCCGCAGATTCCGCTGCTGCTGCCACGCCATGACATCACCGAGGCCACGCTGGGCCTGTTGATCCTTGGCCTTGGCGTCGGCGCTGTCACTGCGATGTCCTTTTCGGGAGCCGTCATTGCGCGCGTCGGATCGCGCCGCGCGCTGCGGGTGTTCGCGCTGCTGGCGGTGGGCACGCTGGCGCTGGTAGTGCTGGCACCGAACCTTGTGCTGCTGGCGCTGGCAATGGCGGTCATGGGTGCCTTTCTGGGTTGCATGGATGTGGCGATGAACGCCAACGCAGTCGAGGTGGAAAAACAGCTTGGCCGCGCGATCATGTCGTCGTCGCACGGATTCTGGAGCCTTGGCGGCTTTATCGGCGGCGGCCTTGGCGGGCTTGTGATTGCGCGGACAGGGGCGGAAACCCATGCCATTCTGGCCACCGCTGCAGCTCTTGTCGTGATGCTGGCCGCCATGCCCTTCCTTCTGAGCGAAACGCGCCAGCCCGCACCCATGGCAGGCGAGAAACGCAAAAGCGTCTGGCCGCGCGGCTGGCCGATCTACATTCTGGGCACGATGGCGCTGTTTTCAATGGTGCCAGAGGGGGGCGTGCTGGATTGGGCGGCGCTGTACCTGACGCGCGAATTCGATGCCGACCTGTCGACCGCGTCCCTTGCGTTTGCGCTGTTCGCCGGCACGATGGCCGTGGTGCGGTTCGGCGGCGATGCAGTGCGCAACCGCTTTGGCGCGGTCACCACGCTGCGCGTGTCGGGGCTGATTGCTGCGGTGGGAATGATCGGGGCCAGCATGGCGCCAACACCGTGGCTGGCGATTGCCGCCTTCGGGTTCAGCGGTCTGGGCATCGCCAACATGGTGCCGATCGTACTGTCGGCAGCGGGCAATCATCCGGGCGCCAGCGCCGGGTCAGGCATCGCCGCTGTCACGATGATGGGCTATTCCGGCATCCTGATTGCACCCTCGGCCATCGGCTTTGCCGCCGAACATGTCGGCTACCGGGCAACCTATTTCGTGCTGGCGCTGTTGTTGATGATGGTGGCCGCCCTTGCCGGTCGGGTGGCTGCGGCAGACCACATCGGGGCCGCGGACGCGGTGGCGTAGCGGGACGCAGGCCGCGCTATCGCCACCGCCTACTTACGCTGCCATGAAATCGCGCTTGCCCAGTTCTACGCCATTGTGGCGCAGGATGTTGTAGGCGGTGGTCGCGTGGAAATAGAACTGCGGCAGCGAATACAGCGTCAGGAATTCGATGCCCGTCATAACCATCTCGCCCTGCCGCTGTTTCAGCGTGATCACGCGGGCGGCGGCATCGGCAAAGCGGTCGGGCGCAAAGCTGCCGATATGGTCGCGGGCGGTGGTGATGCGGGTCTGCAATTCGTCAATGCTGGTTTCCACATCGGGAAAGGACGGCACTTCATCGCCCGCAAGGCGGGACGGCGCGCGGGCGGCAAAATCGCAGGCCAGTTGTACCTGCCGGGTGAAGTTCAGCATGTCGGGAAACAGCCGGAAGGTCAGCAGAACGGTCGGGTCGATCTTGTGCGCCTCGCAGTGGGCGGCGGCCTTGGTCAGGATAGAGGAAAGCGCGCCCAGCGTGCGCGTGGTCGGCAGAACCGATGCTTCGAAGATCATTGCATGCTCCCTGACCCGACACACGGCCCGGCCCTTTGCGCGGAACGGCAGGTCTAAGCCCGCATATGACACAAGCGGCGACGGCACGTCCACCTGCACCGGTCGCAGGCTGGCGCTCACAGCGCCGCCGCCACCTCCGCCGTCTGCAGCACCTGTGCGAAATCAGCGCCCAGCACCGTCAGCGTCACATCCAGCACGCTTGCCGCCGCGATCCGGCTGCCATCGGCACGCGGCAGATCGAACCCGATCAGCGCATCACCCGGCAGCAGCACGGCATAACCCAGATCCGATGCCCCGCGCACGGTGGAGGTGACGCAGAACGCGGCCACCGCGCCTGCGACCACCAGCCGGGAAATCCCCTGTGCGCGCAGACGGGCGTCAAGCCCGGTGCCGGTAAAGGCGGATGACCGGGATTTCAACAATACCGTCTCGCCCGCCACGGGCAGGACACAGGGCATCACCGCGCCGCCCGGCTGACCTGCCGCCACCGGCGTGCCGGGTTCGTCATGGTGCACATGAATGACTGGCAATCCCCGCGCCCGAAACAGTGCCAGAAGGTCGGTGACATGGGTTTCGGCATCGGGGTTTGCCCGCTCGCGGCCCCGCTCGGTGCGATGCGCCATCTCCATCTGCATGTCGATGACCAGAAGAGCCGTTTTCATCGCCGCCCCCCGTTCAGACGCCCAGACACCAGCGCATGACCGCCTTTTGCGCGTGCAGGCGGTTTTCGGCCTCGTCGAACACCACCGAATGCGGGCCGTCCATGACGGCACTTGTCACCTCGTCATTGCGGTGCGCGGGCAGGCAATGCATGAACAGCGCGTCGGGTTTGGCCTGCGCCATCAGTGCCTCGTTGACCTGATAGGCGCGCAACTGATTGTGGCGGCGCTCCTTGGCGGATTCCGGGTCGTGCATCGACACCCAGGTATCCGTCACCACCAGATCGGCCCCCTGCATCGCCCGTACCGGATCACGCTCGATCGTGACACGGCGGCCTTTTTCGCGGGCAAAGCCGATGCAACCGGGTTCCGGGTCAAGCGTTTCCGGGCCGGTGAAGGTGAAATCAAATCCGAACTGCCCCGCCGCATGGATCAGCGAGGCACAGACATTGTTGCCATCGCCCGCCCAGACCACGCGCCGGTCGGCAATCGGCCCGCGATGTTCCTCATAGGTCATCACATCGGCCATGATCTGACAGGGGTGGGTGCGGTTGGTCAGCCCGTTGATCACCGGCACCGTGGCATGTTCGGCCATCTCCAGCAGCGTCTGCTCTTCAAAAGTGCGGATCATGATCAGATCGACATAGCGCGACAGCACGCGGGCGGTGTCGGCGATCGTCTCGCCATGACCCAACTGCATTTCCTTGCCCGACAGCACCATCGTCTCGCCGCCCATCTGGCGCACGCCGACATCGAAGGACACGCGGGTGCGGGTGGACGGCTTCTCGAAGATCAGCGCCACCATGCGGCCTTTGAGGGGCAGATCATCATCAGGTGTGCCTTTGGGGCGACCGCCCCGCGCCGTCTTCATCGCGTGGGCAGTGTCGATCATGGCGCGCAGGGCGGCAGTGTCGGTCATGTGGATGTCGAGGAAGTGATTCATTTTTTCACGTTTTCTTGGTGAGAGCGCCGGGGGCCAGCCCCCGGACCCCCGGGATATTTAGGGACAGAAAATTTATCAGACAGGATCGAATTCCATGACGAGAACCGGGTCGCCATCCTTGCCGGGCAAGGTGGCGCAATCCCTGAACCCTGCTCGTCGGTAAGCCCGCACGGCACGCTCATTGTCCGGGGCGGGGTCGATCACCACCGAAGGCGCGCCCTGTGCGATCAGGCTGCGGGCGTACAGCCGCAGGATAGCCGCACCGTGGCCGCGCCCGATCAGGTCCGGCACACCGACGCAGATATCGACCGCACGGGCCTCATCTGGGAAGGCCGCAAACTGCGGCGCACCCCAAACGGCACAGGGAGAGGATTGCAGATAGGCGAAAGGGCGCTGCCCCAGCGCGCCGATCTGCTGGTCCACCAGAAGGTTGCCCAGATCGCCGGTGACAAACGCCAGTTCATCGACCGGATCGCCCCACCATTCCCTGATCGCGGGAGTCTCAAGCCAGACCGCCATCATCGGCAGATCTGCAGCCACAAAGCGGCGCAGCGCATAGGCGTCAGGCAACATGGGCGGGGGCCACCTGTTCAAGCGCCGATGCGGCACGATCCAGCCGGGCCACCGCCTCGGCGATATCGGCATCCGGAATGTTCAGCGCCGGCAGCAGGCGCAGCACATGATCGGCGGCAGGTACCGTCAGCAGATGCTGCGCATAGCCCGCCTTCACCACGTCGGCCGGGGGAATGCGGCATCTCAACCCCAGCATCAGACCCACGCCCCGCACCGCCTCGAACACGGTTGGATGGGCCGCGACCAACCCCTCCAGCTTCTGGCGGAACAAGGCAGATTTGCGGGCCACCTCGGCCAGAAACACATCATCCGCAATGATCGTCAGCACCGCCGCACCCACCGCGCAACCCAAGGGGTTGCCGCCATAGGTCGAGCCATGGGTGCCGGGCACCATTCCCGCCGACGCCGCTTCGGTGGCCAGCACGGCGCCCAAAGGAAAGCCGCCACCGATGCCCTTGGCGACCATCATGATGTCGGGCGTGATCCCGGCCCATTCATGCGCGAACAGCCGCCCCGTGCGGCCCATGCCGCATTGCACCTCATCAAGGATCATCAGCGTGCCGGTGGCGTCACAAAGATCGCGCAGGCCCTTCAGGCAGGCGTCGGGCAACACCCTGATGCCACCCTCGCCCTGCACCGGTTCCACGATGACCGCCGCCGTTTGGTCGGTAATTGCGGCGCGCAGGGCATCGTGATCACCAAACGAAAGGTGGCGGAAGCCCGGCATCAGCGGGCCGAAACCCTTGACCATCTTTTCCGACCCCGCCGCGGCAATGGCCGCAGTGGAGCGGCCATGAAACGCGCCCTCGAAGGCGATGATTTCGGTCCGGTCGGGCCGGCCTTTTTCATGCCAGTATTTGCGCGCCATCTTGATCGCCAGTTCCGCCGCCTCGGTGCCGGAGTTGGTGAAAAAGACCGTATCGGCAAAGGTATATTGCACCAGCAGGTCGGCCAGCCGCTCTTGTTCCGGAATGCGGTACAGGTTCGAGACATGCCACAGCCGCAGCGCCTGATCGCCCAGCGCCCTGACCAGCGCCGGATGGGCGTGGCCCAGCGCATTCACCGCGATGCCCGCGCCAAGATCAAGGTATCGGCTGCCATCCTCGGCGGTCAGCCAGCTTCCCTCGCCCGAGACGAAGGCAAGCGGCGCGCGGTTGTAGGTGGGCAGGATCGACGGGATCATGGGCGATTTCCTTGCGGGGCGGAAGGCAAAGAGGTGCCAAAGGCGGCGGTCGGTGTCAATTGAACTCGAGGAAACCGGAAATCGAAGGCGCGTCGGGATGCGCGGCATCGGTCGCCAGCGCGCGAAGGCGTCAGCGTCGAAGCGGGCGGTGATGTGCCATTTGATCGATCATGCAACCGGACTAGCCATCCTTGGGGCGGCTGTAAACGTAAATCCTTTGAACGTCGGACCGCAACACACCGCAGCCACGGTTTTGCCCGATCTTTCAGAAATTCTCGTCCGTAACTATGGCGCCAGAAAGGTCCATCCGGATGTCCGACACCGATTTCAATGCACGACTGCAACGCATCGCCGCACAGCGCCCCCAGACCGCAACAGCCGGCACCCCGGACCGCGCGGCCCCGCTGCAGCCTCTGTATGCCCCACCACCGCCGCGCAAGACCGGTTGGCTGCTTTTCAGCCTGATATGGCTGGCCTGTGGCCCGCTGGGCCTAACGATGCGAATCGCCCGTCAGCTGTACATGGATCTGACACCAGACGCGGTGTTCTACGTCCACTTGCTCGCTTTCGTTGCGGTATCGCATCTGTTGTTGCTATGCGCCACCATTGCGGCCGCATTCACCTATCGCACCCGCCCGTGGCTGTTCTGGAGCGCGTTCTTCACCTGGGCCGGGTATGGGGTCGGCTCGGCGCTGATGGTGCTGATGACCACGGGCTGAGCGCTGTGTTGCGCCCCGTGCGGAATGCGCGCCGCTTGATCTTCGTCCGCGATGCTTGTATCCCCCGGCATCGCGGATAAAATAGCGCGCAACCAGCCCAAAGCGGAGCCACCCATGTCCTGGACGGATGAGCGCGTCGAGACGCTTAAAAAGATGTGGTCCGATGGCCAGTCGGCCAGCCAGATCGCCAAGGAACTGGGCGGCGTCACCCGCAATGCCGTGATCGGCAAGGTGCATCGCCTTGGCCTGTCGAACCGTGTCGGCGGCGGCAAGGCCGATGAGGATGAGGCGGCAGCCCCTGTGGCCCCCACCGCAACGCCGCTGCGCCCCGAGCCGCTGTTGCGCGCCACGCCCGAGCCGCGCGCGCCCGAAGCGCGCCCCGCAACCGAACGCCCCGCGCCCCCGCTAGGTGGGGCCACGATCACGCCGATCCCGTTGCGAAAGGCGATCATCCCGGCAGGACAGCCTCTGCCGCCGCAGCCCTCGGCCAATGAGATCAGCCCCGAAGCGCTGGCATCGGTGCGCGAGGTCGAAAAGCGGGCGAAGAAACTGACCCTGATGGAGTTGACCGAACGGACCTGCAAATGGCCGATCGGCGATCCGGCGACCGATGACTTCTGGTTTTGCGGCTTGCCGACCCAGCCGGGCAAACCTTATTGCGAGGCGCATGTCGGTGTCGCGTTCCAGCCGATGAGCGCGCGGCGCGACCGTCGGCGGTGAAATCGCGTTAACCCCGTAGCGGCGTTACAGCCTCCGGCGGGGATATTTCCAGACAGAAAAAAGCAGGGCCGGCAGGGCGCGGTCAGTCGCCGCCGCCGCCACCCAGCAGACGTTCCAGTGCGCGGGTCGCCTCGTCCTGCAAGACCTGTTCAGCGGCGCGGCGCGCGGTATCTTCGATGCTTTCGCCGTCTAGCTGGACCACGCCAGTTTCCTCCAGCAGCTTTTGCGCGATCTCGGCCTTGGCGCGTTCTTCCAGCATGGCACGCTCTTCCTTGAACCGGCGCTCGGCCAGCGACGCAAGATCCATCCGGATACTTGGGGCAGCCCAAGGCCCGGTCACCAGCACAGGCACCTGCACATCGGTGTCCAGAGCGCGCCCGCCCAGAGTCAGCGGGGTAATGCGGTAGTCCAGCAACTGGCCGCCGATATCCACCGTTCCGGCACCCGAGGCTGTCACCAGCGGGGCCGCCAGAACCAGATCGCTGTTTGACAGCACTCCGTCGGCCACGGTGAACGCGCCCGTTATGCTGTTGAACACCGTCTTTGACCCGTCACCGACAAAGCCCGCATCCAGCGTACGGATCATCCCCGCAAGGTCAAGCCCGCGCACTTCGCCGTTGCGAAAGGCAAGGCTGCCCTCGCCCGACAGGCTGTTCATCAGCGCATCGACCGAACTACCCGACCCCAGCAGATTGAATCGCAGATCGCCCGTACCTGTCACCCGGTCATAGCCCGCAAGCTGGGTCAGCAGCGGCTCCAGCGCCAGCCCCCGCAAGGAAAGATCGGCGCGCGCCGACAGGCCCTTGCGCGTATTGACCACGACCTGCCCTGCCAGAGTGCCGCCGTAAGCCGCCACGTCGCGCAGATCGACCACGGCGCGCGCGGCGTCGACCGTCACCCCGATCCGGGTCCGCCCGAAACTGACCGCGCCAAGGTTGACACTGTCGGCGGCCAGCGACAGGGCGGCGTCAACTAACCCAAGCGCGCTGGCATCAAGCGTGTCGGTGGGCCAGCCTGACGCTACCGGGGCCGACCCACCGCCGCCGCCACCCGCCCCGGCGGACCCACCGGCCAGCGCCGCCAGGTTCAGCGCCCCCGCCGTCAATTGCGCCGTCAGCTTGGGCCGGTCCTCACCCGGCACCAGATCGAATGCGCCGGTCAGCACCGTGTCATCCAGTGTCACGATGCCGTCGCGCAGATGCAGCGAGCCTTCGGGCGTCAGCGTCGCCGCCCCGGCCATCGCTATGCTGTTGCGCCCCAGCCCTTCGGGCAGGTCGGGCGCGGGTTGCGCCAGCAGGGCCGCCAGCGCAGGCAGGTCGCCCAACGTCGCATCCACCGCGCCGTCGGCGGCCAGCGGCGACAGCCCGAGCCGCCCGTCAAACGCCGCCTCTGACCCGCCAATCTTGCCACGTGCCACCACCGGCACCACCTTGCCCGCGACGAAGGGCGCGAAGGTTGCAACCGTGGCAGTCACGCTGAAGGGTTGGCCGTTTATCACGGCCGAGGCGGTGAGATCTGCCGCGCCCTCAAAGTCGGGGATCGTCACGTCAAGATCAAGGTCGGCCAACGCCACCTGCTGCCCGGTCGCATGATCGACATAGCGGACCGCACCCGCATCAATCACCGCCCGGTCGATGGTAAAGGGGGTGGAAGTTTCAACCGGGGCTGCGGCACCCGCAACCGCGTCCTCCGTCGCGGAACCCGGTGCGGCGGGCGCGTCCAGATCCCAGTTGACCCGGCCATCCTTCGCCCGTTCCAGAAGCAGGCTGGGCGACCCCATCTCGATCCCGGTGACGCGCACCGTGCCACCGATCAACGCCGCCAGGTCGACCGCAATCGACAGTGATTGCGCCGTCAGCATCGGGCCTTCGTCAGACCATTCGGCATTTGCCAGGCTGACCGCACCGGTCCTTATCCCCAGATGCGGCCAGATCGTGGGGCGTACAGCACCCTGAAAGCTCAGATCGCGACCGGTCATCTTGCGAAACTCACCCGCCGCCAGTTGCGCCACCTTTTCGGTCGGGAACAGGAACAACGTGACCACGGCCACCAAGGCCAACACCACAAGCGATCCCGCCACGCGAACCAGCCAGCGCATTGCCTTCCCCCGTTCATTCCTTGGGATTGAGAGTAGGGTGTGCACCCCGGCACAACAAGGCCGCGCGGGTTGCTGCTGGCACCTTCCCGCCGAGGACAGGGCAAAGCGTCACGCAAAGGCCGGTTTGCGTCGGTTCCTGACAGACATGCGTGATTTCGGGCGCAGGATCGTCGGTTGCGCCAGGGCGTGATCCGGGGCTGTTTTTGCCGCGCCAGAGCAACGTCATGCGTCTGTTTCCCTCGGGATCAGGGGCGCCTGCCCACTCCCCTCAGTTCTTCTCCACCGGTTTCGAGCGCATGCGACTGACGGTTTCCCGCTCCGCCCGCTTGCACAATTGCGGCGGCAGGCCGCGGTCGATCAGCGCCATATCCTCCAGCACCATGTCACCCATCCGCAGGAACGCCACATCCAGCGCCCCCGCACGGTGCGCCGAGCGCAGGAATCCGTCCAGCCCCCGCACCGGGTGGTCAGGGGCCAGCGGCTCTTGCGGAAACACGTCGCTTGCCGCCATGATATGCCCGCGCGTCACCGCCGTCATCAGCGCCTCGAAATCCACCACCCCGGCCCGGCTCAGCAGCACGAACACCGCCCCCGGCCGCATCGCGGCAAAGGCGCTCGCCCCCAGAAAGCCCTCATTCTCGGACGTGACCGACGCCGTCACGAACAGCACGTCGCTGGTTTGCAGCAGCGTCGCCAGATCCACCGGCTCTGCCCCCGCCGCCCTGATCTGCGCCGGTGCCAGCCACGGGTCACACACCCGCAGACGCGGCTGGAACCCGGTCAGCACCTTTGCCACGGCCCGCCCCAGATCACCAAAGCCCAGTATCCCGACGTCCGCCCCGGTCAGCAGGCGCGCCCGCGCGTTCCCCTCGCCGCCCCATTTTTCACGACCACCCCGGAAATCGGCATCCGCCTCGGCAATCTGGCGCAGCAGGGACAGCGCAAAGCCCAGCCCGATCTCGGCAACCGGCTGTGCAAAGACCGCCCCCGTGGTCACCACGTGGATACCGCGACCGAACAGCACCTCATACGGCATATTCAGGAAAAGATTGGATTCCACGTTGAAGATGCAGCGCAGGTTGCCCATCCGCGCCAGCGCCGCCTCGTCCAGCGGCGGCTGCCCGATGATATAGCGCGCCTCGCCCAGCACATCGGCAGGCAAGCGCGCCACCTCATCCGGCCCGGCCTCGACAATGCGGTACCGCCCTTCCAGGTCCCTGCGCCGTTCCGGCGTGAAGATCAGATCGAGCGTGCGCGGATCGGGGGCCGAGATGACAAGCGGGCGGTCGGACATGGGCGGGCCTTTCTGTTGCATCGCCGCGCAGCTTACGGCGCGGGCGTTCGTCTTGCCCATACCCTTCAGTTCAAAGCCGCCGCGGCCGTCAAGGCAAGCGCGCCATGTCAAACCGTCGCCCTGCATTTCAGGCCCGCACCCTGCGTGTCATTGGCGCGCAGGCGGCGAACCCGCGGTTTCGCGCGGCGGCGACCACAACAGCACCGGCGACCTATGTCGCCCGCCAGCGCGCCGGTGACATTCATTCCTGACGCACCCGCGCAGCCCGCCCCTGAAACGCTGCCCCCTTTCACACCCCCCATCGTCTCCTGTATACCCCGCCCCATGTCCCAGAACCCACCCAGCCTGCGCCCCGACCTCGCCCCGCGTCCCGTGTTCGACACCCGGCGCCGGGAAGGACAGCCCACCATCGGCATGGTCAGCCTTGGCTGCCCCAAGGCGCTTGTCGACAGCGAACGTATCCTGACAAGGCTGCGCGCCGAGGGTTACGCGATCAGCCCCGACTACACCGGCGCTGATGCGGTTATCGTCAATACCTGCGGTTTTCTCGACAGCGCCAAGGCGGAATCGCTTGATGCCATCGGCGAGGCGCTGCGCGAAAACGGCCGCGTCATCGTCACCGGCTGCCTCGGCGCGGACGCCGCTTACATCACCGGCGCGCATCCAAAGGTGCTCGCCGTCACCGGCCCGCACCAGTACGAACAGGTGCTGGATGCCGTTCACCGCGCCGTGCCGCCCAGTCCTGATCCGTTCATCGACCTGCTGCCGGCCAGCGCCGTCACCCTGACCCCGCGCCACTACAGCTATCTCAAGATTTCCGAAGGCTGTAACCACAAGTGCAAGTTCTGCATCATCCCCGACATGCGGGGAAAATTGCAAAGCCGCCCCGCCCATGCCGTTCTGCGCGAGGCGGAAAAGCTGGTCGAGGCCGGGGTGAAGGAACTGCTGGTCATTTCGCAGGATACGTCGGCCTACGGCGTCGACCGCAAGCATGACACGTCGCCGTGGAAAGATCGCACGGTACGCGCGCATATCACCGATCTGGCCCGCGAACTTGGGGGGCTGGGGTCATGGGTTCGGCTGCACTATGTCTACCCTTACCCGCATGTGCGCGACCTGATCCCGCTGATGGCGGACGGCTTGATCTTGCCCTATCTCGATATCCCGTTCCAGCACGCCGATCCCGACACGCTGCGCCGCATGGCCCGCCCCGCCGCCGCCGCCCGCACGCTGGATGAAATTGCAGCCTGGCGGCAGGTCTGCCCCGACATCACGCTGCGCTCTACCTTCATCGTCGGCTATCCCGGCGAGACAGAGACCGAGTTCCAGACCCTGCTGGACTGGATGGACGAGGCGAAACTGGACCGGGTCGGCTGCTTTCAATACGAAAACGTCGCCGGCGCGCGATCCAATCTGCTGCCCGACCACGTGGCCGCCGAAGTGAAGCAAGACCGCTGGGACCGCTTCATGGCAAAGGCGCAAACCATTTCCGAAGCCAAACTGGCCGCCAAGGTCGGCACGGTGATGCAGGTCATCGTGGACGAGGTGGACGCAGACGGTGCCACTTGCCGCACCAAGGCCGACGCGCCCGAGATCGACGGCAACCTGTTCATCGACGAGGGGTTCGAAGGGCTGAAGCCGGGCGATCTGGCGACGGTAACGGTCGAAGAGGCGGGCGAGTATGATCTTTGGGGGCGGATAAACGCCCCGGCGCGCTGACTGCAGAACGGCGCCTGTGCGTCCGTTGGCGCGGGCAAGGACTGGCTCGTATGGCTTGCCCTGCAGTTTCAATCCAAAAAGATGCGCACCGCATCGCGATTTCGGATTTCACGCCGAAGGTCCACTCCTCTCTGCCCCCGGCGTCACTTCTTCGCAGGCGCCTTCGGCTTTGGCTCAGGCTCCGGTTGCGGTTGCCCGGTCCGGGCTGCCAGCAGGGCCGCAGCGCTGACCGACCGCTTTACCGGCGGCACATCGTCCATGATCGAGTATATCGAGCGCTGCGTGCTTTTGGGGATCTCATCGCCGGGCATAGGACTGGCCTTCCGTTCCGCCGCACTCATGTGCCGCTGCGAACGGCATGGGCCTTCGACAGCCAAGACGCAAACGATTAATTCTATTTGTCTTTCCTCGGATCATCGGCGCAGGTCCGGGTGATCGCGGAAAGGCGCGCCGCCTGATCGGGTTGTTCGCCGGACTACTGCTGCATTTCAATGCCACGACACCCGGCAACCACCGAAAATTTTGCTCTGAAAGTCACGCTTCCGGGCGCATGATGCACCTGCGGGCAACAAGAGCCGCAGACAACAAGAGGGACACGAACATGAATGTCGCACGGGGGTTTTTGGTCATCGGGCCGCTTTATCTATTTGTTGGTATCTTGATCGGGGCCTACATGGGGGCCAGCGGGAACATGGCGCTGGCTCCGGCGCATGCCCATATCAACCTGCTTGGCTTTACGCTGATGATGATCTTTGGGCTGTTTTACGCGGTGTTTCCGGTTGCATCCACGTCACGGCTGGCAACCGCGCACTTCTGGTTGCACCAGATCGGCGCGCTTGTGCTGCTGACGATGCTTGTGCTGCTGTTCACCAATCAGATCACCGAAGCCGCGATGACGCCTGTGGCGCCGTTGGCCGAAGTGATCATTTTGGTGGGAGTGCTTTGTTTTTTCCTGAACGTGGTCCGCTACGCACGGTGATACGCCCGCCCTCCGACAGGCGGCATCAACCGCCCATCAGCACCGCAATCCACGCAAGGCCCGCTGCCAGCGCAGTCAGCGCCACTGCAGCACTGCCGCAATCCTTGGCCATGCCCGCGCGCGGGTCACGATCGGTCGAGATATAATCAATCGTCGCCTCGATTGCCGAATTCAGCAGTTCCGCGGCCAGCACCAGCACGCCAAGCGCCAGAATCAGCGCCCGCTCGGCCCCGGACAGATCAAGGCTCAGCGCGGCCATGACCGAGACGGCGTTCACCGCTGTCCATTGCCGCAGCGACTTCTGCGATACCCAGGCCTGCGCCCAACCCTGCCACGACCAGCGGGCCGTGTTCCCGATCCGCGCCACTTCGGCGACAAGCCAATTCCGCATCTGCATCCCGCGCTCCTAATCCCCAACCTGCCCTGCATCGCATTGTATACCAGACTGGATACAACATCAGCGCAGCGCCTGCATGGTCTGTTCCACCACGGCCAGCCGCTGAGAATTCGGCGGATGGGTGCCCAGAAAACGGTTGCCGGGGTCGGGCAGGCGGGCAAAGAACTGTGCCCCCCGGATCGGGTCGAACCCCGCGCGCCAGGCAATCTCGGTGCCAAGGGCGTCGGCCTCAAGCTCGAACTCCTTGGAAAAGCGCCGGGCGCCAAGTTCGGCCCCCATATCCTGCGCGGCGCGGACTCCGGCCTCGTCCGCCCCGCCCAGCGTGGCCAGCGTCCCGGCAACCAGTGCGCCTTGCATCATCTCGTCCTGCTGGCGCGCGATGTGGCCCGCGATGTGATGCGCCGCCTCATGCCCCATCACGAAGGCAAGCTCGTCGGCATTGCGCACCTCGCCCAGCAGCGCCACGTTGAACGCGATCACCGGACGCCCCGCCCGGTCCAGCGCCTGGAACGCGTTTGGCGCACGGTCGGGGCTGTCGTCGATGGCAATGCGGAACCCACAGGGCACGCCGCGCGTGCGTTCACGGCAGATCGCCTCGGCCACCGGGGCCACGCGCGCCACAACCTCGCCGAAATCGCGCGCCGGGGGCAGCGGATCTGCGGACGCGCCCAAGGCGTCCGGGCCGGCCACGGGCAACGCACAGCCCGTCAAAGCCAAAGCCACCGCCAAACCCGCAACCCACCGTCCAACCACGCGCCGTCCCCGCCCGAAACCTTGCTGCAACCTAGCAAGGCCGCCCGTCCGATACAGCCCCTTCACGCCAATTTGCATGAGGTCGCGCGAATCCGTTGAGCCTGCCTTCGCCGCCGCATAAGGTCGTGCGATGTTCACCATCGAACACGATTTCGACGCGACCGTGATCACCCTTGTCGATGAGGGTGAATCAAACCTGCAAGAAGACGTGATCATTCTTGCGTTCGAGGATTGCGTCACTGTCGAACAGCTTGATCCGCGGACGGATGAGGTGGTCAAGATCACCCTTTCCACAGCGCAGGTCCGAGAGCTGGCTGCTGCCCTGAACTTGCCGGAAGGCAGCTATCGGCTGTCAAGGACAGGCTGATGGCGGGGTTTGTCATCGCTTGCCAGAATACCGCGGCGCAACCGCGGGAAAACACCGCGCAACCCCCGCTATCAGCCAAAGCCACAAGCTTTCGCGGGCGCAACGAGCGGATATTGCTGGGCAGACGCGGGAAGTCGCGCTTATGTACCGTGTCTCGGTCAGTATCGAAAGGCGTGACAGACTGTGGTTTCGGTGGGGATTCCGTTCGTAAGTCTTGATGATCCGGGTGACCACGCTGGACGGTGATGGCCGTGCCTTCGGTGAGATCGTGGCCGCGCGAAAGGCGGCGTGACGGTGTGCTTTCGGCGTGACCAAACCGCAATGCGGTGAATACCCGCTCCATTCGCCGCAAAGCGTGCGGTGAAATGGCTTGCGGCTTGCGGCGAATACAGCGCAGGTTCACTGCAAGAGGTACGGCGAATGGTAACTTATACCGGCTCTGTTGCATAAGTCGGGTGACGGCCGGGGCTCCGCTTTGCCCGGACCGCCAGATGGCCTTTTTCAGGATGTCCCTCTCCTCGCGAAGTATGCGGTTCTCGCGCCGAAGCCGTTCGTTCTCAAGCGCAAGTTCGCGATCCTCATGCGACACCACATCCGTATCGCGGCGCGCTGTGATCCTATTGTTCAACGTCGACATGCCGACCCCAAGATCATCGGCAAACTGTTTGCGTGGAAGTCCGCTGGTCAGCGCGATCCGCACCGCATCCTTGCGAAATTCATCCGTCCTGACTGTGCCCATGGTTCATCTCCTTTGCTGCACATTACGCTATCAAAGGAGCGGCAC
>JANNWS010000046.1:0-59154 GCA_031408575.1 Rhodobacterales bacterium | reverse complement strand
CCAAACAGGGGGCTGCGGGGAATGCCGGTCGGTGCGGTCTGGGCATAGGCGCTGGTCGCGAAGGGGCTGAGGCCATTGATGTTGGCAAGCAGCCCTGCCGAGGTGAAGATGCCCCACTTGAACAACTCTCTGCGCGTCACTTCACCAGTCGAGAGCCCCCGCACGATCTCGGCGCGGTTCTTGCGCGCACCTTCGGCTTCACGGATCCGCGCCCGAGATGCATCCTTTGGCAAATACATCGCAATCTCCCTCGCAAAATGACGACCAGCGGCCCCATGGCCGGATCATCCGATTCATCCTGCTCCGGCAATTTACCGCCTAACATCCCGGCGTCTTCTTGCCGGTTAAAATACCGGAGGCCGACTAACGGCTTGGAAAAAGAATAGCATGATGTAGAAATTCAACTATTAAGCTTGATGGCGTAGCCGCTTTCGCGGCCTTAATGACCATATCAAACGGTCGATAGAGACTAGGCAATCAGGTTGGCGCATTAGGCCAATATAACTAGTGCCGCTGATCCTGGCACTATTTGTACAATTTGCGATCCTTTCCCGGATCGGGTCCTATGGGTAAGCGTGCGCTGATCTGAAACGATTGCGTCTTTATCGCATTGTCGTCGACGCGAGCCATGCCAACCAGATCGCCGCCGCAATCCATGGACCGAATGCGATTTGCGGCCCTGTCTGACCTTTCGAAAAAGCGCGCACAATCAGGCCATAAGCAAGGCCACCGAGCGACGCGACCAACAGAACCAAGGGCAAGGCCTGCCAGCCAAGCCAAGCCCCCGCCGCCGCGAACAATTTCGCGTCGCCCAGCCCCAACCCCTCATGGCCGCGGATGCGAAAGTAGATCGAGCCGAACACCCCAAGGCTTGCAAATCCGACGCCCACACCGATCAGATAGTCGGCAAAAGGCAGATCACCCCATTGATGACTCCAGAGCAGGCCTGCCACGATGAGTGGAAGACTCAACCAGTCCGGAATGCGCCGCGTGCGAAAGTCGATAACGGAAATCGCGGTCAGCGTTGTAGTCAGGACGAGGAATCCAAGGGTCACTGTCGCACCGTCTGCCATAGCAACAGGGGTGGCAACCCGCATCGGGCCAGCCTGCGATCCCGGAGGGCGCGGCTCGTTCGCATGGCACACGCTGATCTGCAACTCTGGTCGGGGCAACCTTTCACCCGAGTGATTGCAAGATCGCTACAGACAAGCGCGCGGCGGACAAGGTCAGGGCGCGACGCCTGCATTGGGAACGCTCGGGTCAATTCGAAGGGGCCAGTCGGGGCGCCGGTGCAATCGCAATCCGCCGTCCGATCACCGCGGCCTCGGGTCCAAAAGGGCCCTGTCTGCGTCGCAGCAAGCTCTCTGCGGATTGCGTCGTGTCACCAAGCTGCACCGTCGTGCGCAGTTGGAACAGGCTGGACTGGAACCCGGTGCCTGGCGGTAACGCCTCACCCATTGCTTCAAGATCACCCGGCGTGAGGAAGCCTTTGCTGTCACGCTGCGTCACCAACAGGTCTGACTGGACCGGATCATTCGTCAGAACGGCGAGCAGTTCGGGCGATGCTGCGTTGACATTCACTGCGCCCGCGCCGGGCAGCGCAGTCGCGAGGGCGCCGAGCGCCGCAATGTCCTCGGACGTCATCCCGATCCGACTTTTAAGATCCTCGAGGCGAAACAGCGGACCGTCCAGCGCCAGGCTGGCAAGAACTCGTCCAGCGATGTCCGGTGCTATCCCGGCCGCCAGCAAGACAGAACTCAGAACGTCCACCGCCTCTGGTCCGCCCTGAACGAAGGTGTTCAGGTTCAACAGGCCCTGTGCGTCGGTGATCTGCATTGCGATAGACGCACCGGCGATCCCGATTGCTTCCTGTCGTATACCACCCCAGGCTTCGCCCGCATGGTCGAACTCCGGTGCCTCGATCATGTCGCGGCGCAGCGCCGCCATGGCTGATTGCTCTGCACCACGGATCAGCGCAAGCCCGTGGCCTGCTTCGCTGAAGCGCTGATTTCGGGCGATCGACACGTCCGACTGGGTCAGCATCGCGTAGACGATCATGGCCGCAAGGCCAAGCACTACGAGGACGTTTATCAGGATGAAGCCGGCATCGGAATTGCGCGTCATCGGGCCGGGTCCGCCGGCAGGATGACGATGCGCGGCAGATCGCCGGATGGCATGAGGCCGGTCAACTGCACTTCAAGCGCGACAGCCGCCGGATTGAGCCGGGTCGTCACCACTGGATTGGGCGGCCAAGTCGTCACCCAGCCCGAGCCGGGATCGAAGAACCTCCAGCCAATGCGCGCGACATTCGACAGCAACGCCTGGCGGGCCGGGCCACGGGCATCCGCGCCCGAGACGCTGCGGACCAGCGTCGACTCCTCCAGACCATAGCGCACGGCCATGTCTCCAGTCCCGGCACTGCGCCGAAACGACACGATGGCATCGGTAAAATCCAGACTGCCGCCCGACACCTGCATGAAATCCTGTGACACCACATGCATCGCGCGCTGCACCTGCGCCAGACGCTGCAGCCGGCCTTCTGTCAGGTTCTGAACCCGGATCACCTGATCCAGAACGGAAAACCCTGCCCCGCCGATCAGCGCGAAAAGAACCAGCGCAACAAGAACTTCGACCAGCGTGACACCGGCGGTGCTATTGCGGCGTCTTGGGTTTACCGGAGCATTGGCCATTGCGGGTTCATGTCCCGGTGACTTCGCCGATCGCCACGATCTGACCGCGCTGTATCGCCAGCACTGCCAGATCGCGCTGGCAACGCCCGTCTTCCAGAAACCTGTAGCGGCCCAGGGCACCGGTAAAACCCTTGCTCCGCGTCACCCCCGAGCGGTTCAACCGCCGCGCAGCACCCAGTTCGGCAGCCATCAGTGCCGCGTCATGGGCAAGCGCCGTCACAATTCCCGCAGATTCGCCAAAGCGGGCCTCGAACGTGTCGAGAAACTGCACAAATGCGTCCGGTGGCGGGGCTGCGAACCAGGCTCCGTCAAGCGCCGCGACCCCCGCCACATCGCGGATGCCCCATTGCACGCCGCCCATAAGCTGGACGCCCGAGCCTGATAGCCCCTCGGCAAAGGCAACAAGCGTCGGGCCTCCGTCCGGAATGAATACGGCGTCAGGCATCACCCCGCCGCCGGCAGAGCGCAGTTCTGCCGCAAGACCGCTTGCATTTTCGCGCAGCAAAGCAGCGGTCAGTGTCAGCCCGCCGGCCGACGCGACATTGCGCGCGGCCAAGACCGATGCCTCGCCGAGCGGGCCGGGCCGGGCGATGACCGTCACGCGCCGCACACCTTGTGCGCGCGCATAGCTGAAGGCCGCTGCAACCGACTGCGCCGGTGTCACGCCCATGACGAACGCACCTTGCGGGGCCAGCCGATCATCGTTCGAGAAGGAAACGACCGGCACGCTGCCGGCACTTGCCAGAACCGAAGGCGTCTGATCAGCGCGCAATGGCCCCAGCAGCAGCCGTGCGCCCGCCGCAACCGCCTCACCCGCAGCGGATCCGGCACCTTCGGCAGAATCCTTGGTGTCAAAAACTGCGGCACGCCCAGCACCTGATCCGCTGACGGTGACAAGGCTTGCTGCCCGCGACATGTTGCGGCCAAGCGTCGCCGCCTCACCGCTGAGTGGTAAAAGCAGTGCGGCGTCCCCGCCGGTGCCGCCGCCAGCCCCGACAAGCCCGGCGGTTGCAGAGCATCCGGAAAGCGTGCCGCCGATCAGAGGAAGGCTTGTGGCGATAAGGATGTGACGGCACATATCCCTGCGGTTCATGGTCAGCCCAGCGCTCATACCGGTCTCCCTCACACATCGAACTGGCTGCAGCGTATGTACAATCGCCCGCCGAGATCAACGGCCAATCGGACTGACCAACTGAAAACTCGCACCACTCGCGCGGCGCGCAGTTGTCTTATCCCGCAGCCAGGCTGTTCATCGAGACGATCGGCAGAAGGATGGCCAGAACCATGATCATCACAAGCCCCCCCATCAGCAGCAGGATCATCGGTTCGACAAGGGCAACAAGCGTGCGTACCCAGCCATCCAGATCGCGCTGCTGGTCTTCGGCCGCGCGGGCCAGCGTCTCGCCAAGATCGCCCCCAGCCTCGCCACTGGCGATCATCGCGACCAGCATCGGTGGAAAGCATCTTGCCGCCTCTATTGCGTCACGCAGGCTCGCGCCTTCACGCACGCGCGCGGTCGCGACTTCGATACTGCGCCGGATGTGCAGGTTTGGCGTCACGGCCGCTGCGGCAGCAAGCGCCTCGACCAGCGGCACGCGGCTTTGGACCAGCGTTGCCAGCGTGCCGGAAAACTGTGCAGAGTTGATGCGGGTGACAAACCGGGCGGTCAGCCGGTTCTGTGCCAGAAAGCGGTGGAACTGCAGGCGGTTCGCGCCTTTCGCCAGCCAGCGCCGCAGCACGAAAACGGCTGCTGCGATCGCGATGCAGGCTTGCAGCCCATAGGCGCGCAACCCCTCGCTCGTCGCGATAAGCCCGCGTGTCACCAGCGGAAGATCGGCCCCGCGCGACGTGAATACGCGGATGATGTCGGGCATGACGTAGGTCATCAACATCACGATGATTCCCAAGGACACCGTCGCCAGCAGGGCGGGATAAATCAGCGCAAGTTGCACCGACTGTGCATTGCGGGCGCGGTTCTCGACAAAGGCCGCCAGATGCCGCATCACCTGATCAAGTTGCCCCGACTGCTCGCCGGCCACCACCGATGCCCGGTAGTAGTCCGAGAACTCGCCCGGATAGTCGGCCAACGCCTGGCCAAGGCTGCGTCCGTCCAGCACGGCGGCCCGCACATTCAATAGCAGCGCAGCGACCCGCTGTGGGCTTTGCTGGGCAACGGTACGCAAGGCGTCCTCGATCCGCACGCCGCTGCCGATCAGCGTTGTAAGCTGGCGGGTGATCAACGTCAGATCGCGGGCACCGAGGGTTCTTCGGAACCGACCCGACAACGGTGCCACTGCCGATGCCGCGCCGATGCCGCGCCGGCCGCTTTCGGTAACTTCAATCGGAAGCAATCCGCGCGCGCGCAGATCCTGGCGGGCCGCTGCCGCGCTGGCCGCCTCAAGCAATCCGGCCTGCGGCTTGCCGGCCCGGTCGACGGCCCGGTAACTGAACGCGCCCATGCCTTAATGCTCCTGTGCGACGCGGGCCACTTCTTCGACCGACGTCACGCCTTCAGCGATCTTGCGCACCCCGTCGTCGATCAGGCTTGGCCCCAGTTTGCGGGCGTGGGCCACAAGATCGGCTTCGGCGGCGCCGCCGTGGATCATCGCCTCCATCTCACCGTCGATTGTGACCACCTCATAGATGCCGGTGCGCCCGCGATAGCCAAGACCGAGGCAGGCCGGACAGCCCTGCGCCCGGCGCAGCGGTGCGCCGATTGCAATCGCGCCATCAAGCCGGTCACGGTCCGCGACGGTTGCCGCACCGGGGCATGCGCAGTCGGGGCATAACCGGCGCACCAACCGCTGCGCCACCACGCCAGCCAGCATCGGCGCAAGCAGGAACCGCTCGACCCCCATGTCGATCAGCCGAGCAACCGCGCCAACCGCGCTGTTGGTGTGCAGCGTGGACAGCACGAAATGCCCGGTCATCGCCGCTTCCACCGCAATCTGCGCAGTCTCGCGGTCGCGAATCTCTCCGACCATGATCACGTCGGGGTCCTGGCGCAGGATCGCGCGCAGACCACGGGCAAAGGTAAGATCCGTGCGTGGATTAACCTGGGTCTGCCCCACGCCGTCGACCGAATATTCGATTGGATCCTCGACGGTCATGATGTTGCGGCTGCGATCGTTGATCGACCCAAGCGCTGCATAAAGCGACGTGGTCTTGCCCGATCCGGTGGGACCGGTCACCAGCAGGATGCCATCCGGCCGGGCCAGCAACCGCTCGAACGCGGCGCGGTCGCGCACACTCATGCCAAGCCGGTCAAGCCCAAGTCGCGTGGCATCCCGGTCAAGCAGGCGCATCACTACACGCTCGCCATATTGCGACGGGATCGTCGCGATCCGCACATCAACCTCGTGGCCGCCAACCCGCAGCGACACGCGCCCGTCCTGAGGCAGACGTTTCTCCGCGATGTCGAGCCGGGCCATCACCTTGATCCGGCTGACCAGCAAAGGCGCAAGCGCGCGGCGCGGGGTCAGGACCTCGCGCATGATTCCGTCAACCCGAAACCTTACAACCAGCCGGCGTTCTTCGGTCTCGATGTGGATGTCTGAGGCATTTTCCTTGATGGCTTCAAGCAGCAGCGCGTTGATCAGCCGGACCACCGGGGCGTCGTCGCTCTGGTCCAGCAGATCATCGACAAGCGCTGCGCTGTCCGCCAGCGCCGCAAGGTCGCCATCCGCATCGGCGGCCTCTGACGCAGTCGATGCGGTGTCGCGGTAGACCTGCGCCAGCGCCGCCTCGAACGCGGCGACGTCAAGCGCTTCGAAAGCCAGATCGGTCCCGACGATGCGCTGGACTTCGGCCAGTGCGGCACTGGTCGCGCCGGGTCTGAAGGTGCAGGTGACGCGGTCGCGGACGCGGCGCAGGACGACACCGTGTCGCCGCGCAAAGCCGTAGGGCAGCGACAACGGCCGGGCCGGAGCGTCAGGTTTGCTGGTCATCGCCGCACCGTCAGGGTTGCGCTGACCTGGCCCGGTTCGGGACGACGGTCCATCTCAAGCGTATCAAGCCGCAGACCGTATCCCCCTTCGAGCGACTCGATCCAGCGGAGCACGTCGGCGAAAGCAGCATCTTCGATGGTGACGCGAGCGCCGTCGGCTTCGGTCTCGATCCTGCGGATCGTCAGGCTGAACGCTGTCGCGGTGCTGGTCAGGATCGCCGCGACCGGCTCACCCGCGCCCAGAGTGCGCCGCGTCTCTGCCATCTCGGCGGTCGCGGCCAATTGCATCAGGCCCGACTCGGCGCGGGCAATTGCCGCTAGGGCCTCGTCATGGGCCGCAAGCATCGGGCGGATCAATCCGACCATCAGAAGATATCCGCCAACGGCCAGCCCCAGAACGACAAGAAGACTCCGTTCGCGCCGACTGCGCTGACCCCACCACGGCACAGCACCGAGGCTTGCGCTTTGCGACCGGGCGGTCATCCGCCGGTCGTTCCGATGACGTAGCGCACCTCGGCCATGCCATCGCCCGTCGTTGCCACGCCCGGCGCCACTGTCAGGCCGGCGGCGGTAAGGCTGGTCTCGATGCGCTGCAACGTCGCAAGGTCAGGGCCTTCGACCAGAATCGCGAGGCTGCCGTCTTCGGCCCCGAAAACCAGGTTGCGAACCGAGATATCACCAACCGCCGGCAAGAGCACCGCCGAAACCCGCGCGGCCAGCGGCATGAAGCCGCCGCCTTGCGCGGTTGCGTGCGACGGCAAGGCCCTGCGCAAGGCAAGCTCAAGGGGCGCGTCAGCCGGAAGGCCAGGCACCCGCAACGCAAGTTCGGCGCGCAGCACGGCCTCGCGCTCGGCCGCAATCCGCTGCAAGGCCACCGTCTTGGCCCCCAGAATGGCGATATGCGCTGTCAGCGTCACCACAAGCACGGCAGCGAAGCGCAACGCAAGCTTGCGCCCCTCGCCAAATCCGCGCGCCCACGGCCCCTGCATCAGATCAAAGCCCGGTGTTGCAGAAGCGGCACCTGCGGGCAGCAGGCCGGCCGCACTCACCGGCAGACCGTCCGGCAGCCGCCCCCCGAACAGCACGATCTGCGGCGCGCCCTCAGCCCGCCAGAATGTCTCGAACGCCTCGGCGCGTGTGGCATAGCCGGTGCCATCCGCCCGACGGACCAGAACGCGACCCGAAACTTCGCGTACCGAAACGCCGCCCGACGCCGGAACCGGCAATGCCAGCACGTCGGGAACCAGCCGCTTTCGTACGCTGTCGGTCCGCGACGCCCATTGATCCATCACCGGGCGACGCACGACAACCGCAAGAAACTCTCCGGCGTCAAGTTCAGGACCGAGCGCCACATGCACGGCTTCCAGCGGTTCGGCAATCAGGTCTTCGACAGCAAAACCCGCAGCCGCCTGACGCTGACGATGAGAAGCAAGCGGCAGATGAACGCGCACCAGAAGCGCTTCTTCAGTTGGCAGCGCAATAGCGTCAGGTTCAAACCCCGCATCTGATGGCTGCGCGACTGACACCGGACGCTTGGGCGCTGCCGACGGTTCGGAAGGAACGCCCTTAAAAGCCGTCCATGGCTTCTGAAAAAGGTTCACGCCCACCTCTGCACATCGAAACCAATTCACCTATGGTATTGTAACATTATCGTCTAAACTAAGCAAAAGATTGAGTCAGGGATTGTGAAAGTGGCGCACGGTATTGATGGATCCGCCTTGCAATACGCGCGCCGCGACCGCGAAAGTGGCGTCACCCTGATCGAGATGATGGTCGTGCTGGTAATCATAGCGATCATCGCAGCGATGATCGTGCCCAATGTAATCGGTCGCCCGGATCAGGCACGTGTCACAGTCGCGCGCACCGACCTGCGTGCGATTGCCGGCAGTCTTGAGCTTTACCGGCTCGACAACCAATACTATCCCACCACGGCCCAGGGGCTTGAAGCGCTGGCCCGCCGTCCGGTCACGCCGCCGGTCCCGCCAAATTGGGCTGACGGCGGCTATCTGGTGCAGCTTCCCGTTGATCCCTGGGGCAACCCTTATGTCTACCGTTCGCCCGGTGAAACGACGGCCTTCGATCTGTGGTCACTCGGAGCGGACGGCAAGCCCGACGGCGAGGGGGTCGATGCCGACATTACGCTGGACGAGGGCGCATGACGCGGCACCGCAATCGCGAGGCTGGCCTGACCCTGATCGAGGTTCTCGCCGTGCTGGCGATTGTCGGGGCCATGGCCGGCGTGACGATGATGGGTCTCGGCGCGCTCGACCGGGGCAGCCGGGCCGAGGCCGAGGCGATGCGTCTGGCAGACCGGCTGTTGCTTGCCAACGACGAAGCGTTGATTTCAAACGCTGTTTTCGCGCTGGTCTGGGACGCGCGCGGCTATCGCTTTGATCGCTGGGACCCGGCGACAGAAAGTTGGCGGCCAAGTGACCAACGCCTGCTCGGGCCACGTCACACGCTTGCGGGCGCGCTGAGGCTGGTGGGCGAGGGGTCATCCGGCACCCCGTCCGTGCTGATTTCGGCCAGCGTTGCGCAGCCGGCGGCAACCTTTGTCGTCAGCGGCAGTGCTTCACCCTGGGTCGTCGTCTTTGACGGCTTTGCCGTCACAACTTCGCCTGAGCAGGCCCGCGATGGCTGAGCGGTGCGATGCGGGCTTCAGCTTGATCGAAGCATTGGTCGCGCTGGTGGTTCTTGCCGTGGCGGCGATATCGCTGCTGACTGCGACCCAAGCGCATGTCGCGCGCATCGCAGAGTTGGAGTCGCGGGCCCTTGCGCAACTGGTTGCTGAGAACCGGTTGGCCGAACTTGAACTGGGCATAGCGGCAGATAGCCAGCCGGTGGTCCTGCTTGGCCAGTCGTTCAGGGTCACGGAAACCCGCAGCCCGACCACCGATCCCGATCTCGAACGGATCGACATAGCGGTGACGGACATTGAACGCGATCAGACTTTCAAGGGCTTCTACGGCTTTCTTGGGCCGGGGCCGTCGTCATGAGGCGACCGGGTGCAGCCAGCCTGTTCTGGATTGCGACAGGCTGCGCTGTTTTGTCCATTTTCGTCGCGGCGGCACCGCTGCCGAGGAGGTTCGCCGGTGACAGCGGACTACCCCCACCCGCATCCACGCCACCCCCAGCCGCCAGTGCAGAACCGGTTTCGATCGATCCGATCCTTCAGCTTTCGCCGTTCGGTCGCATCATCCGTGCGGTCTCTGGCGCGCCTGCACCTCAGGAGACGACGTCGGGGCTGATCCTGCACGGTGTGGTGATCGCTACCCGGCCCGAGAACTCTACCGCGATCGTTTCCGGCCCCGGCGTGCCTGCCCGCGTCTACCATATCGGTGAGACGATCATCGGATCGACCTCGATCGAAACGGTTTTCGTCGATCATGTCATGCTTTTGGTTGACGGTCGTCCCGAGTCGCTGTCGTTTCCTCAGGCTGGAACGACCGATGCCCGCAGCCCGGCTGCCCCGGACGAAGACCTTGACGCCCTTCGCGAACTGATCGCCGGCGCAGCGGCGGAATATTCGGCGGCAGTCGAGCCTGCGCCGTCAGGGGATGCCCCCGAACAGGCCAGGGCGCCTGACGACATCACCGCGACGGTCGATCGCTATCGCCGTGCAATGCGTGACGATCCACAGATGGTCCTAGACCAGTTGGGGCTTGTCGCGTTTGAAGACGGCTACCGCGTCGCAATGACCGCGTCGGACGAATTGCGGAGCACCGGCCTGCTGCCCGGCGATGTCGTGGTTTCGGTAAATGGGCAACAGGTCGGAACTATCGAACGCGACCAAGCTCGGTTGGACAACGTAATCGCCTCGGGGCGTGCGACAATAATTGCAATAAGACAGGGAGAACGCGTCATGGTGTCGTTGCCTCTCAGATGACCGACCGGGGTTCGTCAGCGCTTGCAGTGTTGATCGCACTGGCCTTTATGGCCGACGTGGCGATGCCTCCTGCCTTCGGACAGGTTGCTGAACCGGCTGCGGAAACCTTCGTGATCAACCTTCGGGACGCAGACATCCGCGCCCTTGCCGAACAGGTGTCTGTCATCACCGGCCGCACGCTGATCCTTGACCCGACGGTGACGGGCGAGATCACCGTCATCTCGCAAGAGCCGCTGGACAAGAAAGGCGTTTGGGATCTTTTTCAATCCGTTCTCGGGGTTCAGGGGTTTGCGGCGCTGCGTTCGGGAACAATATGGCGGGTGATCCCACAGGCAAATGTGCGTGAGGCCGGGGGAGAGCTGTCCGACGATCCTGACGCGGGGCGGCTCGATGTCATCACTCGGCTGGTACAACTTGAGAACTTTCCGGCCGCGACGGCCGTGGCGGCGCTTCGACCGCTGGTGGCGGCCTTCGGCTACATCGAGGCGCTGCCGGAAAACAATTCGCTGGTGATTACCGACAGTGCCGAAAACGTCGACCGTCTTGAAGAAATCGCCCGATCCCTCGACCAGGGCGACGGCAGCCAGGTCTCGACGATCGGCGTGCGAAACGGCGATGCAACCCAGATCGCCGATGCGCTCAGAAGCGTGCTTGGCGGCGAAACCGGCGGTCTTGCACCTCGCGTCGCGATCGACGCGCGCGGAAGTTTTCTGCTGGTTCGCGGCAGTCCCGAAATGATCGAAAAGGTCCGGCTGCTGGTGGCCGACCTGGACCAGCCCGGCCGCCAACCCCCTTCCCTAGTGCCAGTCACCCGAGTCTACCGATTGAACTTTGCCGATGCGATATCGATGGTAGAGGTTCTGCGCGGCGTCATCGGGGCGCAGGCAGGCATGACCAGCGCCATGGTCGAGTCGGTCGGGCCAGAGCCGTTCCTGCCGTCAGACGCGACGTCCGACGGAAGAATTGCAACCGCCTTTGGGGCCACCGATTCTGTCGTCGATGGTGCGACTGTCAGTGAATTGCGCTTCGCGCCGCCGGTGGCCTCGCTCGCGGCCGAGGACATCACCATTCAGGCCGCTGTCAACATCAATGCGGTGGTCATCCGGGCGCGTGCCGAAGTCCAGCGAGATCTTGAAAAACTGGTTGCGCAGCTTGACCAACGCCGACCGCAAGTGCTGATCGAAGCCGCGATTGTCGAGATTTCGGGCGACATCGCCGAGCAACTGGGCGTTCAACTGGGATTTGGCAACGCCGCCCCGGAACTGGGCTTTGCCGCGACTTCGTTCACCAACAGCGGGCCGTCGTTGAACGCGATCCTGCGCATCCTCGGTTCGCCTGTAGCGCCGGCCGTGTCGGCCGGCCTGTCAGTCGGGTTATCTCAAGCGGACGAGTACAGCATTCTGATTCAGGCCCTTTCACAGTCGACCAAGGCAAACCTGCTGTCGACGCCAAGTATCACGACGCTCGACAATCAGGCGGCCTCGATCCTTGTGGGCCAGAACGTGCCGTTCCGGACCGGCACCTTCGCAACCTCCGGGACCGGCACCGACCCGTTCACCACGATCGAGCGGCAGGACATCGGCATCACGCTTAGCGTCACGCCGCGGATCAATCAGGGCGACGTCGTGCAACTCGACGTCGTACAAGAGGTCTCGTCGATCAGCAATGCAGTCGTGCCCGACGCGGCTGACATCATCACCAACCGCCGCCTGATCCAGACTTCGGTGCTGGCCGACGACGGCGGCACGATCGTGCTTGGCGGCCTGATCAGCGACGACAGCACCTCTTTCAAAAGCGGGGTTCCCGTTCTAAGCGACATCCCGATCCTCGGGCGACTGTTCCGTTCCGACAGCAAGAACGGCACGAAGCGCGTTCTGTTCGTTTTCCTGCGCCCGACCATCCTTCGCAACCGAGCCGACGTGGCTACTGTTTCGGCCAACCGGTTCCAGCGACTGCAAAGCATCGAGAGTCAGGGCGGTGCGCCGACCAGCCTGCTGCGCCAGAAAGAGCCTATCCGCTCTCTGCCTCTCGAAATCGACGGTCTGTATTGAAGCCTGATTGGTCGGAGTGACCTTGCAATCAGGTCGGCGACGTTGCTGGCTTGTATCCCGGTCCATTCGCGCGGCGGTTCGATACGGGCGCGCACCAGGCCAGACGTAGCACGCGAACCATCGACTTGGGCACGGGATCACCAAGCCCGGCACCAGTGCGCCAGAGATGTCTGGCAACTCGGCGAAGGGCTGCGGCAAGACGTCACCTTGCCGCAATGGAAACGATTTGGCGCGAAATGGTGAAGATCAGAGCAAGAGATCCGAACTTCGCCGTGATGTTTTCTATATGTTCACGGCACTGCACCGCCTTTGGCATAGCCGAGCCGACTGCGGCGATGACATTTGCGTGATAGGCCGTTCATCGAGGCAAGATTTTCTTCTGCCTGACACGCATCGCCATAGAGTGATGGGACGTACATCCTTTAGGGAGTGTGAAATGAAACTGATTAGCAAAACCCTCGTAATTGGCCTCGTGCTCATGGGCGGAATGGCTTTGGCGGAAGACAAGGCCAAGGATCCGACCGTGATCGCGTGGAAGGAACTGATGGGCAAGAACGGTGCCGCAGCCAAGATTCTGAGCGAAATGGCCGAGGGCAAGATGGCCTTCGATCAGGCCATCGCGCAGGGCGCAAAGGACGCGCTGATCGCGGATGCCAAGGCCACGCCCGCTGCGTTCGAGACTCAGGCAAGCGATCCGGTCTCGGCCGCCAAGCCCGAGATCTGGACGAACTGGGATGATTTCGTCGCCAAGTCGGGCGCGCTGGCCACCGCAGCCGAGGCGCTCGATGTAAGTTCGGCCGCATCCATCGGCGCCGGAATGGCTGCTGTCGGCGGAGCCTGCGGCGCTTGCCACAAGGCCTACAAGGCCAAATTGTAAGACCTGTCTTCGAAGCAGGCGACCGGGTCAGTTGCGGCTGACCCGGTCGATCCTGTTGGTCCTATTGCCCTTCGCCTGCTGGCGGTCGGCGCGCAAATGCATCAGGGTCGGCTGACTCGGTCGCAGACGCGGCAAGGGACCAAAGAACAAAGATGCTCGAAGTACCGCGTTCTTTTCCCCGGACAGCTTTGTAAAATATTTGGGCCGACCAGCAGGCCTGTCCTTCCCCCGGACGGACCTGTCCCGCAGCTTTAGTGGCAAGGATGTGGCAGGGGCCGGTGTGATAGGGGACGATGCCCGCGATCTTTGCACGCCGACCGTCGACTGTGCCTTGCACTGCATCGCGGAACCACCCGCCTGCACCACGGCCCGCGACCACCTGATGATCGACAGGACACCCGAGATCGGGGCGATCACCGATCGCCCGATCAGCAATCCACACAACCCCAGATGGCGGCAAAGTCACGCAATTGTTACCCGCAACCGGAACGTCAGTCTCGGGGCTGCACCGGCTGATCTCGGGTATTCTGCACGATCACCGGGATCGGAATTGTCACGTCCCTGCACCCGCAGAATGCCCGTGCAATACACCTTCTTCCGGTCATACCATGCAGCGCCGCTTGCGCCAGAACCCAAGTTACCTGAAACTGCATGCAGCATTTCTGGTGGAGATTTTCCGTGCCGTTCAAACGCCATTGCGCAACGCTGTTTCTGACTCTCGCCCTTGCCCAACCCGCCCTCGCCGCCCCTTGCGGCAACTCCGCCTCAGGCTATGACGCATGGAAGCCCGAAATGGCCGCCGAAGCTAAGGCCGCAGGGGTGGGCAAGCGCGGCCTTCAGGCACTGATGGGGACAAGTTATTCAACCCGCACAATCGGCGCGGACCGCAATCAGAAAAGCTTCAAATACTCGCTGCCAAAGTTTCTTGAACTGCGCGGGGCGAATGCCATCATCAGCCAGGGTCGGGCGCGCAAGGCGAAGAACCCGGATTTCTACGCATCGCTGGAACGCGCCTATGGTGTTCCGGCAGGCGTGTTGCTGGCAATCCACGGCATGGAAACCGGGTTCGGCAACTTCATGGGCGATACCAATGTCGTTTCGGCCATAGCCACGCTGTCCTATGACTGCCGCCGGTCGGATTTCTTCACCGGCCACCTGATTGCCGCGCTGAAACTGGTGGATGACGGCACGATCACCCCCGCCAGCGTCGGCGCGAAACATGGCGAGGTCGGGCATACGCAGTTCCTGCCGGGCAACGTTCTGAATTACGGTGTCGATGGCAACGGTGACGGTCAGGTCGATCTGACCAACCTGACCGATGCGATGACCTCCACCGCGAATTTCTTGGCCCAGAAGGGCTGGCGACCGGGGCTGGGGTATCAAGAGGGCGAGCCGAACTTCGCCGTCATTAAACAGTGGAATGCGGCCACCGTCTATCAACAGGCCATCGCCTTGATGGGCGCGCGGATCGACGGCTGAAGTTGCGTCTTGCACCCGCTACTATCCCAAGTAGGTGTCGAATGATCGCCAGAGCAGAATGAGACAAGCTGTTTCACCAGCGCGCCGGGCGCTTAAGCTGCTTGACGGCACCACGCCGGGTGCCCTCCAGATAAACCAGGCAAGACAAAGGGCGCGCCGACCAAGCAGCGCGCCCCTCTCGACTCTGACCGGAATGCTTACTGCAGCGCCTTGTCCGTGATCGCGGTGGTCCACGCCCCTTCGGGGGCCTTCGAGATCACCGGGTCCGACCCGCCCGCCATGAGGATCTTCACCGTCCGTTCGGCATCGGCCACGTCCAGCGCGCCGTTGGATCCGGCGGTCAGCTTGGCCACCTCGCCCATCATCCGCTTTTGGTGCGCTTCGGTCTGCGCGCCGGTCTCGTCGTTGTCCAGCACGATCGTCGCCGCCTCGTCCGGATTGGCTTCGGCGTATTTCCAGCCTTTCATAGAGGCGCGCACGAAGCGCACCATCTTGTCCTCGAACGCCGGGTCGGCAAGTTTTTCCTCCAGCACGTAAAGCCCGTCCTCCAGCGTGGCCACACCCTCATCTTCATACTTGAAGGTCACCAGTTGCTCGGGTGTGATCCCGGCATCAATGACCTGCCAGTATTCGTTATAGGTCATGGTCGATATGCAGGCCGCCTGCTTTTGCAGCAGCGGATCGACGTTGAAGCCCTGCTTCAGAACCGTCACCCCGCCCTCGGACCCGTCCGTGGCCACACCCAAAGTCGCCATCCAGCTCAGGAACGGATATTCGTTCCCGAAGAACCAGACGCCCAGCGTCTTGCCCGGAAAATCCGCCGGCGTCGCCACACCGCTTTCCTTGAGGCAGGTCAGCATCATGCCGCTCGACTTGAACGGCTGCGCGATGTTCACCAGCGCCAGACCCTTTTCCCGCGCGGCCAGCGCCGAGGGCATCCAGTCGACCACCACATCGGCCCCGCCGCCAGCGACCACCTGTGACGGCGCGATATCCGGTCCGCCCGCCTTGATCGTCACGTTCAGGTCTTCCTCGGTGTAAAATCCCTTGGCCTGCGCCACGTAATAGCCCGCGAACTGCGCCTGTGTGACCCATTTCAGTTGCAGCGTCACATCATCCGCCGCTTGCGCGCCGGTGGCAAACGCCACCATCAGCGCCCCCGTCAACATTGTCTTCATCCGTCCAACCTCCGTGTTGCGGGCCACTTTGCGCGGCCCTTGTTAATTCCTCTGCGACGGATGCCAGAACGTCACCCGCGCCTCGATCAGCGCAACAAGCCCATAAAAGGCCGAACCCGCCACTGCCGCAACCGCAATCTCGGCCCAGACCATGTCAAGCCCCAGCCGCCCCACCTCGGTCGATATGCGAAACCCCATGCCCCGGATCGGGCTGCCGAAAAACTCGGCCACAATCGCCCCGATCAGCGCCAGCGTGGTCGCGATCTTCAGCCCGTTGAAGATGAAAGGGGCTGCTGCCGGCAGCCGCAGCTTCCACAAGCCCTGCCAATACCCCGCCCCCCAGGTTGCCATCAGATCGCGCTGCATCACCTCGGATGCCGCCAGCCCCGCCACCGTGTTCACCAACACCGGAAAGAACACCATCACAACCACGACTGCCGCTTTTGAATGCCAGTCAAAGCCAAACCACATGACCAGAATGGGGGCGATTCCGATGATCGGCAAGGCCGCCACGAAATTCCCGATGGGCAGCAACCCCGCACGCAGAAATGCCGACCGGTCGATCAGCACCGCCACCACCAGCGCTGCCCCACAGCCCATCACATATCCGCTGACCGCCCCCTTCAGGAACGTCTGCACGAAATCCACCCACAGGATATCCAGACTGCCCGCAATCTTCACCGCAATCACCGACGGCGGCGGCAGGATCACCGCCGGCACCGCCAGACCGCGCACCAGCCCTTCCCACACCACCAGCAACGTGGTCCCGAAAATCGCAGGCACCGCCAGCCGCCCCGCCCGCGACGCCATCAGGCCCGACGCCGCCAGCCGGATGTTCAGCGCCCAGGCCGCCGCCCAGAAGATCATGGTTCCCGCCATCCAGATCACCGCGCCATCCCCATCCGCCGCAACGTGGCCCGTTCGATAACTCCGATAATTGCCACCAGCGAGGCCGCAACCGCCGCCGCCGCGAACAGCGCCGCCCAGATCTGCACCGTCTGCCCGTAATAGCTGCCCGACAGCAGCCGCGCGCCAAGCCCCGCCACCGCCCCGGTCGGCAATTCGCCGACAATCGCCCCCACTAGCGACGCCGCCACCCCCACCTTCAGCGACGCGAAAAGATACGGCATCGACGCCGGCACCCGCAGCTTCCACAGGCTCTGCCCCGCCGACGCCCCATACGTCCGCAGCAGATCAAGCTGCATCGCATCGGGCGAGCGCAGCCCTTTTACCATCCCCACCACCACCGGAAAGAACGACAGATAAGCCGAGATTATCGCCTTCGGGACGATCCCCTGCACGCCCACCGAATTCAGCACCACGATGATCATTGGCGCAATGGCCAGGATCGGGATCGTCTGGCTGGCGATCGCCCAGGGCATCACCGACAGATCCATCGCCCGGTTATGAACGATCCCCACCGCCAGCAGCACGCCCATGCCCGTCCCGATGGCAAAGCCCAGAAGTGTCGCCGACAGCGTGATCCAGCCGTGATAGATCAGCGACCGCTTTGATGTCACCGCCTGCCCCGCCACGCCCTTCCACAACTCCGCCACCACCTGATGGGGTGCGGGCAGCACCGGGCGCTCTTGCATCATCGTCGCGGGCAGTATCTGGGCAAAGGTCACCACTGTCCCGGCCCGCGCCGCCTGATCCCGCTCCCACGGCGCATTCATCCAGACTGCTGCGCCATACCAAAGCACCACAATGGCACAAAGCACGGTGAGAACCGGCAGAACCGCCTTCATCGCCCAGCCTGCCAGTCACAGGCCGGGTCCAGCGTGATATCGTCATCAATCACCGTGTCCCTTACGGTGACAATCACGGCGCTGGTCCCGTTCGGATCGGTCGCGCGCGGGCGAAAGCGGAAGTTCAGCACGCGGGCTTCCTTGCCTACGGGGCAAAGCCAGCCGCCGGGGCCGTGCGCCGGGCGCGATGCCTTCCCGTCACACCTCATAGGAATGCCCCGCCCGCAGCCCTTCGCGCACCCGGTGCGATACCTCCAGAAACGCCGGACTGTCACGAATGTCCAAAGGCCGCTCCCTCGGCAAGGGGCTGTCGATCACATCGGTGATCCGCCCCGGCCGAGGGCTCATCACCACGATCTTGGTGGACAGATACACCGCCTCAGGGATCGAGTGGGTGACAAAGAGCGTGGTCTTCCCCGTCGCCGCCCATAGCTTCAGCAATTCCTCGTTCAGCCGGTCGCGCACAATCTCGTCCAGCGCCCCAAATGGCTCATCCATCAACAGAATATCCGCATCGAACGCCAAAGCCCGCGCGATCGACGCCCGCTGCTGCATGCCCCCGGAAAGCTGCCACGGAAACTTCGCCCCGAACCCCGACAACTCCACCAGGTCAAGCACGCGGCCCACCCGTTCGTCCTGCTCGGCCCTCGGGAACCCCATGATCTCCAGCGGCAACCGGATATTCCCCGCAATCGTGCGCCACGGATAAAGCCCCGCCGCCTGAAACACATAGCCATAGGCACGGGCCTTGCGCGCCTGATCGGGTGTCATCCCGTTGACCGTCAGCGTGCCTTCCGTGGGGCTTTCCAGCGCTGCAACCGCCCGCAGGAACGTGGTCTTGCCGCAGCCCGAGGGGCCGATGAAACTGACGAACTCGCCCCGGTTGATGGTCAGGGACACGTCCTTCAGGGCATGGACCGGGCCGTCAGCCGTCTGAAACGTCAGCCCGACCCCGCTTGCCGCGATCACCGGCAGTGCTTGGGCATCTTTCATTGCCCGGCCACCGCGTGGTAACCTGCGCCCCTGCAAGCAATGGAGAGGCCGCCATGCCCGACTGCCGCAAGCTCCGCCCCACCAGCCTTTACGCTGGTAAGCAAGGCTTCACCTACAATGAAGGTATCTCGTTTGAATCTGCGGGTTCGGCAGCGATCTGCATGCACCTTCTCACCATCCCGCCCGGCGGCCGCGCCAAAGCTCACAAGCACGCCACCCATGAGACGGCGATCTACATGATCGCGGGCCAGACCACGATGTTCTGGGGCGACCGGCTGCAAAACCGGATGGATACCACCGCGGGCGACCTCATCTACATCCCCGCCGACATGCATCATCTGCCCGTCAACCTCTCCGCCAAACCTGCGACCGCCGTCATCGCCCGCACTGACCCGCACGAGCAGGAAAGCGTCGTGCTTTTGCCCGACCTCGAATACCTTGTTCCCTGACACCTAAACCCCGCTCGCCGGAATACCGGTCCGCACGACGGGGCGCGGCGCGGTCAACTCTTTCCACGCTGTCAGCGCCCGGTTCACCGCAGGGCGTGCTTCGCGCGCGACGAACGCGCCCTGCCCCTCGCGCGACGTCATCTTGCCTTCGGTCACCGCCACATGCCCGCGTGTCAGCGTAAAGCGCGGCAGACCGCTTACCTTTTTCCCCTCGAACACGTTGTAATCAATCGCCGATTGCTGTGTCTTGGCCGAGATGACCTTTGACGCCGCAGGGTCCAGCACAACCAGATCGGCGTCGGCGCCGACCAGAACGGCGCCCTTTTGCGGATAGCAGTTCAGAATCTTGGCGATGTTGGTCGAGGTGACGGCGACGAACTCGTTCATCGTCAGTCGCCCCGTCACCACGCCATGCGTCCAAAGCATCGGCAGCCGGTCCTCCAGCCCCCCGGTCCCGTTCGGTATCTTTGTGAAATCCCCCACCCCGAACCGCTTTTGCGCGGTGGTGAAGGCGCAATGATCGGTGGCCACGCAACTGAGCGAACCAGACTGCAACCCGGCCCAGAGCGAATCCTGATGCTTCTTGTCCCGGAACGGCGGCGACATCACCCGCTGCGCGGCATGGTCCCAGTCGGGGTTGGCATATTCGGACTCGTCCAGCGTCAGATGCTGGATCAGCGGCTCGCCCCACACCCGCTTGCCCTGCATCCGCGCGCGGCGGATCGCCTCGTGCGCCTCTTCGCAACTGGTATGCACCACATAAAGCGGCACCCCCGCCATGTCGGCAATCATGATCGCCCGGTTCGTCGCCTCACCCTCGACCGCCGGGGGCCGAGAATAGGCATGTGCCTCGGGCCCCGAATTCCCCTCGGCCATCAGTTTCGCCTGCAACTCGGCCACCACATCGCCGTTCTCGGCATGGACCAGCGCCACGCCCCCCAATTCGCCGACCCTACGGAACGAGGCATACATCTCGTCGTCGTTCACCATCAACGCGCCCTTGTAGGCCATGAAGTGCTTGAACGAGGTAATCCCGGCCTTCACCGACGCCTCCATGTCGTCCCAGACCTGCTGCCCCCACCAGGTGACCGCCATGTGATAGGAATAGTCGCAATGCGCCCGACCTGACTTGTTATGCCAGACCTTGGCCGCATCCATCAGCCCCTGCCCCTGCCCCGGCAGGATGAAATCCACCACCATCGTCGTGCCGCCCGACAGTGCCGCCCGCGTCCCACTTTCGAAATCATCCGCCGAATGGGTGCCCATGAAGGGCATCTCCAGATGCGTATGCGGGTCGATCCCGCCCGGCATAATGTAGCATCCGGTGGCATCAAGGACGGTATCGCCCGTGAGGTTCGGGCCAATAGCGGTGATGATTCCCCGGTCGATCAGGACATCGGCCTTGTAGGTCAGATCGGCGGTCACGATGGTGCCGTTCTTGATGATGGTGCTAGTCATTTTTCTTTTCATCCTCCTTAGGCGCGGGGAGGTGAAGTATAGGCTCTCCCTGTCCAGAAAACTGCCGCAGTTCGGCCCCAAGCGACCTGATCTGCTTTACTACATCGTTGACTTCGCCCGTTCTTGCGGTGAATTCCTCGTCGGCTTCATCAAGAAGTTTTTGATGAGGGATCGCCCATCCTTCCACCCGTGAACCATTGTCGATCATGGCAGCCAGCTTGAACATCATCAATTTCAGTTTTTCGGCAAGGTCATTTTCGATTTTGTGTTCGTCACGAACGGAGGCTATGAATGCTTCGAGCGACTCTTCAATTTTTTTCTTTGCCGCAGCTTCAACTAATTCTGTAATCCCGCTATCTAGGCCAACGGCTTTTGTCCTAGCTTGAATCTCCCTTATCTCGACAATTTTCTTGTATGCGTCGAGAATTTGATTAACTGCTTTTAATACAAAGAGCACTGTTGGAGCTGTCGCCAACGCCACAAGAACCGGATCAGTAGTAGATATTTCTTTCAGTAATATTTTTTCTGGCTTGCCGGTGGCTACTTCCGCGCAAGTTGAAACAATCTGGTCAAATAACTTTAATCGTGCAGCAAAATTTTCTACCCGATTATCAAAGAAAGCTCTAGGAATCTCCAAGACGAGTTCTGCCTCACCCATTTTAAGAGATGTAACCGGATAAGATAAATAAAATAGTGCATCGCGCGCTGCGGTTAATTGACGTCTATTCTCTTGAAATGTAGAGAAATCTTTCTGTATTGTAGTTAGCGCATCTGTAAGCAACGAACCACTTTCGTTGATCTTGTCGCGTGGCCAAGTATAGAGGACATTACCGACATAGTTCTCTATGTCCAATTCTTCAAGAAGTTTACTCCATGTGGGGGGCATCGCAGAAAAATTGGCCTTCTCAGTCGCCTTTTTTAATGTGTTGAGCGACGCGCTCAGATTCTCCATAGCCGGTTGACTTGGAGAACTTATTTGTGTTTGTAACGCGTTCAACAATTGCTGGTAGGACGCTTCTATATCGCCCTCCTCATATGCTTTAAGAACGAAGTCCACTACGCGGAAAAACTGCCCTAGATTCACCCCACCACCCCCGCCACCTCAAGCACCGCGTGGAACAGCACGTCCGTCCCCGCCGCCGCCCATTCCGGCGAAATCTCCTCGGCCTCGTTGTGCGACAGCCCGCCGACGCAGGGGCACATGATCATCACCGTTGGCGCCACGCGGTTGACCCAGCAGGCGTCATGGCCTGCGCCCGACACGATATCCATGTGAGAATACCCCAGCCGCTCCGCCGCCGCACGCACCACGGTCACCAGAGCGGGATCAAACGCCACCGGGTCGAAATGCCCCACGGCCTCGATCGCAATCCCGAGGCCCAATTCCGCCGACACCGCCGCCGCCGCCCGCTCCACCTCGCCGCGCATAAGGTCCAGCTTGCCTTGCTCGGGCGAGCGGATATCGACCGTGAACACGACCTTCCCCGGAATGACATTGCGCGAGTTCGGGAACACCTTCACCTGCCCAACCGCCCCCACCGCCCCCGGCTGATGTGCCATCGCAATCTGGTGAACCCGCTCGGTGATCCGCGCCATACCCAGCCCCGCATTGACCCGCATGGTCATCGGGGTTGACCCGGTATGCGCGTCGCGCCCCGTCAGCGTGATCTCAAGCCACCACAGCCCCTGCCCGTGGGTCACAACGCCGATCGAACACCCGGCAGCCTCAAGGATTGGGCCCTGCTCGATATGCAACTCCAGCATGGCATGCATCTTGCGGGCGCCCACCACCTCGTCGCCAATCCAGCCGATGCGCTTCAACTCATCCCCGAACGCCAGCCCCTCGGGATCGGTCCGCCCATAGGCATAGTCCTGCGTGTGAATCCCCGCGAACACGCCCGATGCGAGCATGGCAGGCGCGAACCGCGCGCCCTCCTCGTTCGTCCAGTTGGTCACGACAATCGGGTGCCGGGTGCGAATGCCAAGGTCGTTCATCGAACGCACCACCTCCAGCGCGCCCAGAACCCCCAGCACGCCGTCATATCTGCCGCCCGTGGGCTGCGTATCCAGATGCGAACCCATGTAGACCGGCAGCGCGTCCGCATCCTCGCCGGGGCGTGTGGCGAACATCGTGCCCATGGTATCGACGCCCATCGTCATTCCGGCGGCCTCGCACCAGCCCTGAAACAGCGCTCGGCCCGCGGCATCGGCATCGGTCAGCGTCTGGCGGTTGTTACCCCCCGCGATCCCCGGACCGACCATGGCCATCTCTTCCAGACTGTCCCACAGCCGGGCCGCGTTCACTTTCAGGTTTGCACCAGCCGCTGCCATTGACCCTCTCCCTGCGCTCCAAGGTCGTGTTGCCCGGTGTCGCGCCACTTTTCTGACCGTCCGGTCAAGGAAACGCACCACACCGGCCCCTCAGGGTCAACGAAAATCATCGGGCCATCGCTGCTCTTTGCCGTTAAGCGCAAAAGACGGTCAGATAACAAGCGCGGTCACTTCAACTCCACCTCGACAAAGCTCATGCCCTGATCGCCGTCGCAGACCACGTTATGCTCTACCCCCTCGCTGCGCCGATACGCGGTCCCCGCAGGCACCAGCACCCGGCGCGAGCCGCCGCCCGGTTCCTCCAGCAGCATCGGGCAATCGGTCAGGGTGGTGATCACATAGTCAAGCCCGTGGCGATGCCAACCGGTTTCGGCCCCCGCCACGAAATCAAAGCGTGTGACCCGCACGCGGTCGTCATCCACCAGCACGACGGCGGTACAGGCAGGGCGCATAGGGGCCTCCGGGTCGTTGAAATGGGTTGATATCCGGTAAAGATTCGCCAAATATGTTTGTTCGCAGCAGCTTGCTGGGCGTTTCACAGCGGATACGCCCCGCCACTGTCCGCTTAGTGAACCGCCTTCAGAACCTCGGCCAGCTTCCCGATCAATTCATCGATCTGGGGCTTCTCGATGATCAGCGGCGGCGACATGGCGATGATATCGCCCGTCGTGCGGATCAGGATGCCCTTGTCATAGGCGGCAAGGAACGCAGCGAACGCCCGCTTGGTCGGCTCACCCGCAATCCCCTCCAGTTCAACCGCACCAATCAGCCCCATGTTGCGGATGTCGATTACATGCGGCAGGCCTTTGAGGGAATGCAGCGCGTCTTCCCAATAGGGCGCGATATCGGCAGCGCGCTGGAACAGCCCCTCTTCCTTGTAGGTCTCCAGCGTGGCAATCCCGCAGGCCGCTGCAATCGGGTTGCCCGAATAGGTATAGCCGTGGAACAGCTCGATCATGTGCTCCGGCCCGGTCATGAAGGCGTCATGCACCTCGGCCGTGGTCAGCACCGCACCCATCGGGATCACCCCGTTGGTCAGGCCCTTGGCGGTGGTCATCATATCGGGAACCACGTCGAAATAATCCGCCGCAAAGGCGCTGCCCAGCCGGCCGAAGCCGGTGATAACCTCGTCAAAGATCAACAGGATGCCGTGCTTTTTGGTGATCGCACGCAGCTTTTCCAGATAGCCCTTGGGCGGCAGGATCACCCCCGTCGAACCTGCGACAGGCTCCACGATCACCGCAGCAATCGTCTCGGCCCCGTGCAGTGCCACGATCCGCTCCAGCTCATCCGCAAGGGTCGCGCCATGTTCGGGCTGGCCTTTGGTGAACGCATTCACCGCCGGCAGATGCGTATGCGGCATGTGATCCACCCCGCCCAGCAACGTACCAAAAACCTTGCGGTTGTTGACGATGCCGCCGACCGAGATGCCGCCGAAGTTTACCCCGTGATACCCCCGCTCGCGCCCGATCAGCCGCGTGCGCGCACCCTCGCCCCGCGCCCGGTGATAGGCGATGGCCAGCTTCAGTGCCGTCTCGACACTCTCAGATCCCGAGTTTGTGTAAAACACATGCTCGATGCCCTTGGGGGCGATCTCGATGATGCGGTTGGCAAGTTCGAACGCCACCGGATGGCCCATCTGGAACGCGGGCGCATAGTCCAACTCGGCCGCCTGCCGCTGAATGGCTTCGGTGATCTTCGGGCGGCAATGGCCCGCATTGCAGCACCACAGCCCCGCCGTGCCGTCCAGCACATGCCGACCGTCCGACGTAGTATAATGCATGTCCTTGGCCGCCACGAACATGCGCGGCTGCTTCTTGAACTGCCGGTTCGCGGTGAACGGCATCCAGAACGCATTCAGGTCGTTCGGGGTCGGTTTGCGGTCAAGGGCCATGCAACATTCCTTCGGATCGCCGCCGCCTTTGCGGCGGGCGTGGTGATTGTTTGACCAGATGGTCAGTTTAGGTCTAGCTGAGTCGGGGGGCCATCAGGGAGAACGGTCATGATCCAGCCAAGCATTGTGCCGCAAAGTATCGCTCCTGCCGGACTGTGGCAAGCGTCGCCCCTTGCACGGCCAGCCCGCGCATGACCCGCCCGCGCACCCGCATTCAGCTGCGAAATTCGGAAACGATACTGGAGGCGGCGCTGGAGGTGTTCTCGCAGCACGGTTTCCGCGGCGCCACACTGGATCAGATCGCCGATGTGGCGGGATTGTCCAAACCCAACCTGCTGTACTATTTCGCGTCGAAGGAAGCGATCCATGTCGCCTTGCTGTCGGAGTTGCTGGTCACCTGGCTTGATCCGCTGCGGGCGATGAATGCCGACGGCGATCCGGTGACCGAGCTGATCGGCTATGTTCAGCGCAAGCTGGAACTCAGCCGCGACTATCCCCGAGAAAGCCGGTTGTTCGCCAATGAAATCCTGCAAGGCGCGCCGCGCATCCGCGAGGCCATTCAGGGCGATCTGCACAATCTGGTGCGGGAAAAATCGGCGATCCTGCGCAGCTGGATGGATCAGGGCCGCATCGCGCGGGTTCATCCGGTGCATCTGATCTTTTCCATCTGGGCGCTGACCCAGCACTATGCCGATTTCGATGTGCAGGTCCGCGCCGTTCTTGGCCCCGATGAACCCGACCCCTTCCCCGAGGCCGGACAGTTTCTGGAAACGCTGTTCACCCGGCTGTTGGCCCCGCGGTAGCCCGGCGGCCCTGCCTTGCCGCGATGCAGCGCGCGGGCTAGATATTAAAATCGAAATAACCGAGTCGGCACCATGACGCAGTCCTCAGTACCGCCGACCGATCACAGTGCATCCTCGCCAAGACAACCGCTTTGGACCCTGATCCTCGGCTCAGTCGGTGTGGTTTACGGTGATATCGGAACCAGCCCGCTTTATGCCCTGCGCGAGTCGCTGGTCGGTGCCCGCGAAAACGGTCTGGACCCGTCCGAGACGGTCGGCGTCGTGTCGCTTCTGCTGTGGACGCTGATCGTCATCGTCTCGCTGAAGTATGTGGTACTGATGCTGCGGGCGGACAATGGCGGCGAAGGTGGTACGCTGTCGCTGGTGGCCCTTGTGCAGCAGGCCCTTGGTCGGCGAACCTTGCCGATCCTCGCTTTGGGTGTGCTGGGAACGGCGCTGTTTTTCGGCGATGCCATCATCACCCCTGCCATTTCGGTCCTCTCGGCGGTCGAGGGGCTGAAGCTGGTGACCCCCGCGTTTGAAAGCTTCGTTCTGCCGATGACGCTGCTGATCATCGCCGGGATCTTCTGGGTGCAGCACAACGGCACCGAACGGGTTTCCCGGCTTTTCGGCCCGATCACGCTGGTCTGGTTTGCCACGATGGCAGTGCTGGGCGCGCTTCACATCGGCGACGATCTGCGGATCCTGGGGGCGCTCAATCCGATCGTGGCGGTCAGCTTCCTGTTCCAGCACGGTCTGACATCGCTGCCCGTGATGGGGTCGGTGTTTCTGGCGGTCACCGGGGCCGAGGCGCTTTATGCCGACATGGGCCATTTCGGTCGCCGCCCGATCCGCATCGCCTGGAATGCCGTGGTGTTTCCGGCGCTGATGCTCAGCTATCTGGGCCAGGGGGCGCTGGTTCTGACCAATCCCGAGGCGGTGGAAAACCCGTTCTTCCTGCTGGCCCCCGACTGGCTATTGTTGCCGCTGGTCATCCTGGCGACTGCGGCCACCGTTATCGCCAGTCAGGCGGTGATCTCCGGGGCATATTCGATGGCGCGCCAGGCCGTGCAGATGGGCCTTCTGCCCCGGCTTGAGGTGCAGCACACCTCGGAACGGCAGGTCGGGCAGATCTTCATGCCGCAGGTCAACCGGGTTCTGTTCGCGGGTGTGGTGGCGTTGGTCATCAGCTTTGGCAGTTCGACCAGCCTTGCCAGCGCCTATGGCATCGCCGTGACCGGAACGATGGTCGTCACAACCATTCTGGGGGCTATGGTGTTTCTGCGGGTCTGGGGCTGGTCGCCATGGCTGGTGGCCGCCGTCTGCGCACCGCTTCTGGCACTGGAATCGCTGTTTCTGGTGGCCAACCTTGCCAAGGTGGCCGATGGCGGCTGGGTGCCGCTGACACTGGCCGCCGTCATCGGACTGATGATCTGGACCTGGATGCGCGGCACGGCCTATGTGCAGCACAAGGCGCGGGCCGGGGCGGTCACGCTGGAAAAGCTGATCGGAATGCTGGGGAAAAGCGCGCGGCTGTCCGAAGCGCCGGGAACGGCCGTGTTCCTGACATCCGATCCTGACATCGCCCCTTCCGCGCTGATGCACAACATCAAGCACAACCATGTACTGCATAAACAGAACATGATTGTCACGGTACATGTCACCAACACGCCGTATGTCGCCGATGCCGACCGGCTGGTGGTGGAAAAGCTGAGCGACCGCTTTACCCGCGTGCGGATGGCGTTCGGCTACATGGAAGAGCCCAACGTTCCAAAGGCGCTGATGCTGGCGCGTCGGCAGGGGCAGAAGTTCGACATCATGAGCACGTCATTCTTCCTGAACCGCCGCTCGTTCCGTAGTGCCTCGAACGAAGGGTTGCCAGCGTGGCAGGAACGGCTTTTCGTGGGAATGACAAAACAGGCTTCGAACGCGACTGATTTTTACCGCTTGCCCGTCAACCGCGTCATCGAACTGGGTCAGCAACTGGCAATCTGACCCTTTTCGTTTCAATTCAATTCAACTTGCGTTTCTTTTCGGCCCAAATACCCAATCTTCGGGGGATGAGCGTGATTGCGCGTTCTGGGGATGAACTCTGGCGGCAAATGCCCTGTACCTTGACCGGGCCACAGAGTTTGAAGCCGCGTTCGCCGCAACCCGAATGTGGCAGGTTGCGCTGTGATCCGATTAACACTGAAGCGGGCGCACGCCACGCGGCCAAAACCCCGGACACGCGTTGCACGGAGCGTCGGGGTCGCGGCCGCACCGACACGCATTGCCCAAGAGATTCCGTCGCCTCGCGTTACTCTGCCGCGCGCGAGGAAGGGTTGTTCGGATGGGTCGTCCAGTTGGCATAGTCGCCAACCGTCGCCCCGGTGCGCGGATCGACCGCGCCTTTGGGCATCTCGACCATAGTGATGCACGCCTCTACCGGGCAGACATTAACGCACAAATTGCAGGCAACGCATTCGTCATCCATCACCTCGAACACCCGCCCCGGCTTCATCGCAATGGCCTGATGGCTGGTATCCTCGCAGGCGGCATAGCAGCGGCCGCATTTGATGCAGGCATCCTGATCTATATGGGCTTTTGTCACATAGTTCAGGTTCAGATATTGCCAGTCGGTCACATTCGGCACTGCGCGCCCGACGATCTGGCGCGTTTCGGTCAGGTTCTTCTCGTCCATCCATTGCGACAGGCCCGAGATCATCTCTTCCACGATCTTGAAGCCATAGGTCATTGCTGCGGTGCAAACCTGCACATTGCCCGCCCCCAACGCCATGAACTCTGCGGCATCGCGCCATGTCGTGATGCCACCGATCCCTGAAATGGGAATCCCCCGAGTCTCGGCGCTGCGGGCGATCTCGGCCACCATGTTCAGCGCGATGGGCTTGACCGCAGGGCCGCAATAGCCGCCGTGGCTGCCCTTGCCGTCGATCGTCGGTTCGGGCGAGAACAGATCGAGGTTGACCGAGGTGATCGAGTTGATCGTGTTGATCAGCGACACCGCGTCGGCCCCGCCGTTCTTGGCGGCCTCGGCCGGGCGGCGGATATCGGTGATGTTGGGCGTCAGCTTGACGATCACCGGCATACGGGTGTGCATCTTGCACCAGCGCGTCACCAGTTCGATATATTCAGGCACTTGCCCCACGGCGCTGCCCATGCCGCGCTCGGCCATGCCATGCGGGCAGCCGAAGTTCAACTCGACCCCGTCGGCTTCGGTGTCCTCGACGCGGGCAAGGATCGCCTTCCAGCTTTCCTCGTCGCACGGCACCATCAGGCTGACGACCATCGCCCGGTCGGGATAGTCGCGCTTGACCGCCTTGATCTCGCGCAGGTTCACCTCCAGCGGGCGGTCGGTAATCAACTCGATGTTGTTCAGGCCCAGCAGGCGGCGGTCTGCCCCCCAGATCGCGCCATAGCGCGGCCCGTTGACGTTCACCACCGGCGGCCCTTCGGACCCGAGGGTTTTCCACACCACCCCGCCCCAGCCCGCCTCATAGGCGCGGCGCACATTGTATTCCTTGTCCGTCGGGGGCGCCGAGGCCAGCCAGAACGGGTTGGGGGACCGGATTCCCGCAAATTCGGAACGAAGGTCAGCCATGATATCCTCCTATTGCAGTCGGGCGCAGCACAGCATGGGGCTGGCGACATCGCGGATCAGAATCTGGGGTGCAACGCAGGTCAGCCGCCGGAAATCAGCTTCCACAGCCAACCAAAAGCGATGCCGCTGACCTCGCCGAATTTCGGCACGACAAAGGCCCAGCTGACCGACCCTGCGATATTGAACAGCTGAAACCACCAGAACCGCATCCCCGCCATGCCGCACATCAGAAACACGACGGGGCGAAGCGGGCCTACGAAATGGCCGATTATGATGGCCAGCGGCCCCCATTTCGCGAAAGTCGTCGTGGCACGTTCCACCAGTTCGGGGTGATCGCGCAGCGGCCACAGCCGCAGGATGCGGTCGCCATAGCGCAGCCCCAGCCACCACGAGAACGTCGATCCGATTATCGCGCCAATCGCCGCCCCGGTGAAGATCGGCATGAAGTCGATCGCCCCGGTGGCAACCAGCGCCCCGACGCCCACAAGGATCGCGGTCGACGGAATGATGATCGACACAAGGGCGGTATTCTCGGCCACCGAGAATACCAGGGCGATCCAGAACGCCCAATCCCGGTTGGCCTGCAGAAAGGACATCAGCCCGTCGATTGCCGCTTCCATGCCCAGCCTCTGACCAAATCCAATCGGGGCTTAACCCGGTGACCGGCGGCGCGCAACCGGACTGCGTCATGGCGCGGCCATCAGGCTGGCATGAATGTCTTCGGCCGCATCGCGCCCCTCGGCCACCGCCGTCACCGTCAGGTCATCGCCGCCCGCAGCACAATCGCCGCCCGCCCAGACGCCGGACAGCGACGTGCGCCCCGCCCCGTCGACCGCTATCTTGCGCCCATCCAGCCGCAGCCCCTCGGGCGCGCCCTCCAGCGTCTGACCGATCGCCTTGAACACCTGATCCGCCTTCAGCACGAACGTTTCGGACGAAAGGTCAGGCGCGCCAGCACCCGCAACCGTATAGGCAAATTCCACTGCCTCGACCGTGCCGTTTCCGTGAACGGCCACGGGGGCCGCCCCGGTGATGATCCGCACGCCCCTTGATGTGGCATGATCCTGTTCATGCGCCGACGCGCTCATCTGATCCTGGGTGCGGCGGTAGACGATGGTCACCGTCTCGGCCCCCAGCAGTTTCGACTGCACGGCAGCGTCAACTGCCGTCATGCCGCCGCCGATCACCACCACATCGCGCCCAACAGGCAGCGTCGACTTGTCCACTGCCTGACGCAGTTCAGAAATGAAATCAACGGCGTTTCGGACGTTTGTACGATCCTCGCCACCCACGCGCAACGCATTCACGCCGCCCAGCCCGATGCCCAGAAACACCGCATCATGGTTGGCGCGCAGCGCCTCCAGCGACAGATCGCGCCCCAGCGCCCGCCCGGCTTCCACCTGGATACCGCCGATCTTCAGCAACCAGTCAATCTCGGCCTGCGCGAAATCATCGGGGGTCTTGTAGGCCGCAATGCCGTATTCGTTCAGGCCACCGGGCTTTGGCCGGGCGTCATAAAGCACCACGGCATGCCCGTGCAGTGCCAGCCGGTGCGCCGCAGCCAGCCCCGCCGGCCCCGCCCCCACCACCGCCACCCGCCTGCCGGTGCTTTGGGCGCGGGTGAACGGATGCACGCCCCGCACCATCAGCGTATCGGTCGCAAAGCGCTGCAACCGCCCGATTTCAACCGGCTTGCCCTCGGCCGCTTCGCGCACGCAAGCTTCTTCACACAACTGTTCGGTTGGGCAGACGCGGGCGCACATGCCGCCCAGAATGTTCTGGTCCCAGATCGTGCGGGCCGCCGCTTCCGGTGTGCCGGTGGTGATCTGGCGGATGAACAGCGGAATGTCGATGGATGTCGGGCAGGCCGTGATGCAGGGCGCATCGTAACAGAAATAGCATCGGTCGGCGGCAACATGCGCCTCGTGCCGATCCAGCGGCTGATCCTTGTCAGCGAAGTTGTCAGGATAGGTCGCGGACGGCAGGCGGCCCGGCACGACCCCCGGAGTCAGTTGGCTGTTGGACAAGGACGAAACCTCCCAATGGCTTTGATGTTGGGTAAAACGCTGACACAGTCGCATTTTTTTATCAAATGGTAAATTATTGGGAAGCCTGTCACGCGGCACGGTGCGCCCGGCTGCCCGGATTTTGGGCAGACAGCGCCCGACACAATGGTGCAACTGGCGCTTTTCACCCTAGTCACGGTCGCGTATAAGCAGTCAATCGCCGACCGTGCCGCAGTTGCGCGGGCTTGTGAAACACCGACAAAAAGAACCTGACAGAGGACGGCATGAGCAAACAATCAACCGACGCAGACGTCGCCTTCATTCAGGCCCTTGCCGAACTACTGAACAAAAACGACCTCACAGAGCTGTCGGTGAAACGTGAATATGGCGAGGATGACAGCCTGGATGTGCGCGTTGTCAAACAGTCGAACATTGTGACCACCTCGATCATGGCCCCCCAGCAAATGACTTATGCAGCACCCGTTGCCGCAACGTCAGCGTCGCCAATCCCAATGACCGACGATCCCGCGCAGCATCCCGGTGCCGTGACATCGCCGATGGTCGGCACCGTCTATTTGTCAGCCGAACCGGGGTCGACCCCGTTTGTCACGGTGGGGTCCACCGTGACCGAAGGCCAGACCGTGCTCATCATCGAAGCTATGAAAACGATGAACCATATTCCGACACCGCGCGCCGGAACCGTCAAGCGCATCATGGTCGACGATGGCAGTGCGGTCGAATACGGCGCACCGCTTTTGATCATTGAATGACCCCGGCGAAGGAAACGAACCCATGTTCGAAAAGATCCTGATCGCCAACCGGGGCGAAATTGCGCTCCGCGTGATCCGAGCCTGCCAGGAAATGGGCATCACATCGGTGGCTGTCCATTCAACTGCCGATGCCGATGCGATGCACGTCCGCATGGCGGATGAAAGCGTTTGCATCGGTCCGGCACCGTCATCGGAAAGCTACCTGAACAAGGCTGCCATCATCTCGGCCTGCGAGATCACCGGCGCCGACGCGGTGCATCCGGGCTACGGGTTTCTCAGCGAAAACGCAGCCTTCGCGCAGGCACTGGAAGATCACGACATCACCTTCATCGGCCCGTCGGCCGAACATATCCGCATCATGGGCGACAAGATCACCGCCAAGGAAACCGCCAAGGCGCTGGGAATTCCCGTGGTGCCGGGGTCCGAAGGGGGCGTTGCCGATTTCGAAAGCGCCATCGGGGTTGCTGCAGGCATCGGATTTCCGGTCATCATCAAGGCGACCGCCGGGGGCGGCGGGCGCGGCATGAAAGTGGCCAAGAACGCCGAGGAACTGGAAATCGCGTTCCGCACGGCGCGCGCCGAATCCAAGGCCGCCTTCGGCAATGACGAAGTCTACATCGAGAAATACCTGCAAAAACCCCGCCACATCGAAATTCAGGTGTTCGGCGATGGTAAGGGGCGCGCGGTGCATCTGGGCGAACGCGACTGTTCTTTGCAGCGCCGCCACCAGAAGGTGTTCGAAGAAGCGCCGGGGCCTGCCATCACGCCCGAAATGCGGGCGCGGATCGGCAAGGTCTGTGCCGATGCCGTTGCCAAGATCAACTATATCGGCGCCGGAACCGTCGAGTTTCTTTATGAGGATGGCGAGTTTTTCTTCATCGAAATGAACACGCGCCTGCAGGTCGAACATCCGGTGACCGAGGCGATCTTCGGCGTCGATCTGGTGCGTGAACAGATCCGCGTGGCCGCCGGCATGGGGATGTCCTTCGTTCAGGACGAGTTGGAGATCAACGGCCATGCCATCGAAGTGCGGATCAACGCGGAACGCCTGCCGAATTTCGCGCCCTGCCCTGGCAAGGTCAAAGTGTTCCACGCGCCGGGCGGTCTTGGCGTGCGGATGGATTCGGCACTTTACGGCGGCTATTCGATCCCACCCTATTACGACAGTCTGATTGGCAAGCTGATCGTCCACGGCCGCGACCGGCCCGAGGCGCTGGCCCGCCTGCGACGGGCTTTGGGCGAGTTGATCGTCGATGGCGTCGACACAACGGTGCCGCTGTTTCACGCGCTGCTGGCGGAACCCGATATTCAGAACGGGGAATACAATATTCACTGGCTGGAAAAATGGCTGGCGAAACAGTTTCCCTAAGCCGCGCCGCCACCGGGGCCAGGTGGCCCGAGCCGGACCGCTGATTCACATGACCGAGTCGCCTTTGACCGCAGACATGCTGCTGCTTGCCTACGCTGCGGGCATTTTTCCAATGGCCGAAGGCCGCGATGATACGACGATCCATTGGGTTGATCCCCGCAAACGCGGGATCATACCATTGCAGGAATTCCATATTTCAAGGTCTTTACGGCAAAGAACCTTGGGCTGGAATTATACAATCCGAACAAATACGCACTTCTCTGCCGTGGTTCGAGCCTGTGCGGAACGCGAGGAAACGTGGATCAACGCGCAGATATTTGCGCTGTATCAAAGCCTTCACCGTACCGGTTCTGCACATAGCCTGGAGGTATGGGAGGGCGATGCGCTGGTCGGCGGTGTTTACGGCGTGACACTCGGGGCCGCTTTCTTTGGTGAAAGCATGTTCTCCCGCCGCACCGACGCCTCGAAGGTCGCGCTCGTCTGGCTGGTCGATCGACTGCGGGCCGGTGGGTTCACCTTGTTCGACACACAGTTTCTGACCGCACATCTGGCTTCGCTGGGTGCGGTTGAAATCAGCCGGGCCGAATATCACCGCAAGCTGTCAGACGCGATCCATGCCACGGGGAATTTCAACCCGCCAGACTATGCGCCGTCTCCCTACTCGGTGGCGCAGCGCAAAACCCAGACGTCATAGCGCGGGTGGTCCAGCGCGCTCAGCGCCGGCGACAACGCAATCATCCAGCCAGAGAAAACCGGGGTCTCGGCGATGCTGTCGATGATCGTCAGATGGGCAAAGGCATTCGATGCGGGGTCCGCCACGGGATACCGGCACTCGTCCAAGCGAATGGTCAGGCGGCCTTTGACCGCTGTCTGCCCGCGCGACAGATCAACGTCGGCTATTTCCCCCGACACCTTGTCCAGCCACCGCACCACGCCGCCTGGCGCGGCCGCAACGTCTTGCCCGGCTGCAGGCGATGCGACCGCAACAACCAAAACCAGCGCGCGGATCATTGAACCGGGGCGGGGCCTTCTGCCCCTTCGCCGCCGACAAATTTCATCAGCAGAGAGATCACGCTGACCGCACCTTGGGTATCCTCAATCTCGGCACCCGGAGCCAAAGTCTCCGGCGATCCGCCGGGCTGCAATTCCACGAAATTGCCGCCCAAAAGACCCTCGGCCGAAATCAGGATCGTGCTGTCATCGGGCAAAAGCACATCCTCACGCAGGGAAATGGTGGCATCGGCGAAATAGGTCTGCGGGTTCAACTGAAGCTGCGTCACCGTGCCGACCTTCACGCCCGCCAGCCTGACATCGGTCCCCACAGTCACACCATCAACCGACCGGAAGCTCGCGATCAGCGGGTAGCTGCCCGTGTTGCCCGTATAACCGGTGGTCTGGCCTGCAAACACCAAAAACCCAATGGCTGCGGCAAGAACCGCGCCGCCGGCAATCACTTCTGACAGGTTTTCGGCCATTATTCGGGCTGCCACGCCTCATAGTCGCGCCGCACGACCGGTTCCGCCTTGCGGATCGAACCGGGCGGCGCATAGGCAACCGGCGTTCCGGTCAGGTTTTCCTGATGCGGCTTTTCCCAGGCCTTCTTGTTCAACGGCGCCTCAGTAGGCGGCTGATCCCAGGTGAAATGCAACCAGCCGTGCCAGTCGGGCGAGATGCGGCTCGCCTCCATCTCGCCGTTATAGATCACCCAGCGGCGCTTACCGCCCGTGGTCTGATAATAGATGTTGCCTTGCTCGTCCTCGCCCACCTTCACCCCGCGCCGCGCGGTGAACAGTTGCGTGCCAAGCGTCTGGCTGTTCCACCATGTCAGCATGCGGATCAGGAACTTCATTGGGACGGCCTCCGGCTCATTTCATCTGATATGACCCACCCGACGGCGCAGGTCCAGTGGCATCGGATACTGGCAGGCGCAAATGAAAAAGGCGGGCGAACGCCCGCCGGTTTCAATCCTGGCGCAAGGTCAGCCGGCTGTGGCCGACTCTTTCTTTTTGGGCGCTTCGGTAAAGATCATCAGCGGCTTGGACCCGCTTTTCACCGCTTCTTCGTTCACGACGACCTCTTCGACACCGTCCATGCCCGGCAGCTCGAACATGCTGTCCAGCAGAATGTCCTCCATGATCGACCGAAGCCCCCGCGCACCGGTCTTGCGCTTGATGGCGCGCTTGGCGATGGCCGAAAGTGCATCGGTGGCAAAGGTCAGCTTCACACCCTCGATCTCGAACAGGCGCTGATACTGTTTGACCAGCGCGTTCTTTGGCTCGGTCAGAATGGTAACCAGCGCCGCTTCGTCCAGATCGGTCAGCGTGGCAATCACCGGCAGACGGCCGACGAATTCCGGGATCAGCCCGAATTTCAGCAGATCTTCGGGCTCCAGTTCCATGAACAACTCACCCGCGCCACGCGCATCAGGGTCTTTCACATCGGCACCAAAGCCGATGCCCGAACCCTTGTTGCGCTGTGCAATGATCTTTTCCAGCCCGGCGAACGCACCGCCACAGATGAAAAGGATGTTCGTGGTATCGACCTGCAGGAATTCCTGCTGCGGATGCTTGCGCCCACCCTGCGGCGGCACGCTTGCAACAGTGCCTTCCATGATCTTCAACAGCGCCTGCTGCACCCCCTCGCCCGACACGTCGCGGGTGATCGATGGGTTGTCCGACTTGCGGGTGATCTTGTCGACCTCGTCGATATAAACGATGCCGCGTTGCGCCCGTTCAACATTGTATTCGCTGGCCTGAAGCAGCTTCAGGATGATGTTTTCAACATCTTCGCCGACATAGCCGGCTTCGGTCAGCGTGGTCGCATCCGCCATCGTGAACGGCACATCCAGAATGCGGGCAAGTGTCTGCGCCAGCAGGGTCTTGCCGCAGCCGGTCGGCCCGATCAGCAGGATGTTCGACTTGGAAAGCTCGATATCCGTCTTGGACGAATGGTTCAGCCGCTTGTAGTGGTTGTGGACTGCGACCGACAAAACACGTTTGGCATGGATCTGGCCGATCACGTAATCGTCCAGCACCTTGCAGATTTCGCGCGGCGTCGGCACCCCGTCCGAGGATTTCAATCCGCTGGTCTTGGTCTCTTCACGGATGATGTCCATGCAAAGCTCGACACATTCGTCGCAGATGAACACGGTCGGTCCCGCGATCAATTTGCGGACCTCGTGTTGGCTCTTGCCGCAGAACGAACAGTAGAGGGTATTCTTGCTGTCGCTGCTCGAGTTGTTCGCCATCGTCGTCCTCTGCCTAAGGCCCGCCCGTTGGCTGGCGTGCCATTTGTTTGGAAAGTCTAGGGCAGAGCCCGCGCCTTCACAATGTCAAAACATGCCCCGTGTCGATCCCGCCACAGGGCGCGGCTTTCACTTCGTCGTGTCGTCTGCCTTGCCACGGTTTTCAAGGATCGCGTCGATCAGACCCCAAGCCTTGGCATCTTCGGCCGACATGAAGTTGTCACGCTCCAGCGCCGCTTCGACAGCGTCGATCGGCTGGCCGGTGTGGCGCACATAGATCTCGTTCAGGCGATCCTTCAGTTTCTGCGTCTCACGCGCGTGGATCATGATGTCGGTCGCCTGCCCCTGATAGCCACCCGACGGCTGGTGGACCATGACGCGGCTGTTGGGCAGCGAGAACCGCATCCCCTTTTCGCCCGCCGTCAGCAACAGCGACCCCATCGAGGCCGCCTGCCCGATCACCAGCGTCGAAACCTTGGGCTTGATGTATTGCATCGTGTCATAGATCGACAGGCCGCTTGTCACCACGCCGCCCGGCGAGTTGATGTACATCGAAATTTCCTTGGACGGATTTTCCGACTCAAGAAACAGCAACTGCGCGCAGATCAGCGACGAAACGCCATCATGCACCGGGCCGGACAGAAAGATGATCCGTTCCTTCAGCATCCGCGAATAGATGTCATAGGCGCGCTCGCCGCGGCTGGTCTGTTCAACCACCATCGGGACAAGCGTGTTCATGTAGGTATCGATCGGGTCTCTCATGTCGGCATGCCTCGCGTCTGTCGGATCACTATCGCCATTTGTATTGCCAGAGTCTTAGTTCCGCGTGCCGGGGGCTGCAAGGGGCGCTCCCCCAGATTGCTGCCTGGCCACCGGTCGCCGTCCCCGTGTCGCAACCCCGGTCTTCTGGCGACCGATCCGGTTGGACGCGGCCTGACCGGGGGGATCGGGCGGCGGTACGGGTTCGGCAGAATGTGCCTTGACGGCAGATGGTTGCAACGCGGCATTGGCACCTCAGGTGCCGCAATAGGTCCGGTAGCCTTCGCCAATGCCAGCCGCAGGTGGCAGGGCGAAAGCCTCGCTCCCTTCGGGCAAATGGAACGGGCTGGAAATCGCCGCCAGAAGCGCGTCAAACGGACGCGCATCGTTGCGCTCAACAGCCGCTTTCAGTGCCACTTCGACGTTGTGATTTCTGGGGATAATCACCGGATTGACGCGGTCCATCGCAGCCGCGCGGTCGGAGGGCGTTACCATTTCCCGCGCACCGCGCGCCATCCACGCGCCAAGCCAATCATCCGTCGCACCCGGATCCGCGAACTGCACGCGGAACGCCCCCGCCTGCCCAAGCAACGCCTGCGACAACCGACGGAAAACAAGTGTCCAGTCCGCCCCCTGCACCGCCATGTTGTCAAGCAACCCCTGCACCAATTCCAAATCGCCTGCTTCGATCCTCTCCAGCCCCAATTTGGCGCGCATTGCCGCCAACCAATGCGCCTCATACCGCGTTGAATAGTCGCGCAAAACCTCTGTCGCCAGTACCACTGCCCGGTCAACGTCCGCGTCGATCAGCGGCAGCAGCGTTTCGGCCAGCCGCGCCAGATTCCACTGCCCGATGCCCGGCTGGTTGCCATAGGCATAGCGCCCGGTCTGGTCGATCGAGCTGAACACCGTGTCCGGGGCATAGGCATCCATGAAAGCGCAAGGTCCATAGTCGATGGTTTCCCCCGACAGCGTCATGTTGTCGGTATTCATCACCCCGTGGATGAACCCCACGCTCATCCATCTGGCGATAAGGCTGGCCTGCCGGTCAATCACCGCGCCCAGCAACGCCAACGCCCTGTTCTCGGCCCCTGAAAGCTCGGGATAGTGTCGTGCCAGCGTATAGTCGGCAAGGCGCGCCACCTTGTCCGTCTCGCCGCGAGCGGCGAAGAACTGGAACGTACCGACCCGAATATGGCTCGCCGCCACCCGCGTCAGCACAGCCCCCGGAAGCGCCGTCTCGCGCTGCACCATCTCTCCCGTGGTGACCGCAGCCAATGCCCGCGTCGTGGGAATCCCCAGCCCGTGCATTGCCTCGCCGATCAGATACTCGCGCAGCACCGGACCCAGCGCTGCCTTGCCATCGCCCCGACGCGAGAACGGCGTCGGGCCAGAGCCTTTCAGGGCAATGTCGCGCCGTTGCCCGTGCCGGTCGATGACCTCGCCCATCAACAGCGCGCGCCCATCGCCAAGCTGCGGCGAAAACCCGCCAAACTGATGCCCGGCATAGACCTGGGCCACCGGCTGCGCGCCCGGCGGGGCAAGGTTACCCGAAAACATCTCCGCGCCCTCGGGGCCGGACAGCCGGTCTGCGTCAAGGCCCAGGTCGTCAGCCAACGCGCGGTTCAACCGAAACAGCTGCGGTGCGGGCGCGTGCGCAGCCGAGCATGCCACAAAAAAACCCGGCAGATCGCGGACATAGCTGTTGTCAAAGCCAAACACCGGCCCTGCCCCGGTTTGCGCCGCCCCGTCAGCCATTGCGGCCTCCTTTATGCTGCGTTAGTCGCGCGTCGCGGCAACTTCCAGTCGGGTCGGATAAAGTGGCAGGTATAGCCGTTCGGCAAACGTTGCAGATAATCCTGATGCTCGGGTTCGGCTTCCCAGAAAGGCCCAGCAGGCGCCACCTCGGTTGCGACCTTGCCCGGCCAGAGGCCCGACGCATTCACGTCTGCAATCGTACGCTCGGCCTCAAGCCGTTGATTTTCAGACATGAAATAGATACCAGACCGATAGGAAAGGCCACGGTCATTGCCTTGGCGGTTCAGCGTGGTCGGATCGTGGATCTGGAAAAAGAACTCCAGCAGGTCACGGTAGCTGATCCGGGTCGGATCAAAGACGATTTCAAGACCTTCGGCATGGGTGCCGTGGTTGCGGTAGGTCGCATTCGCCACGTCACCGCCGGTGTAGCCGACCCGTGTCGAGATCACGCCGGGCATCCGGCGGATCAGATCCTGCATGCCCCAGAAGCAGCCTCCGGCCAGAATTGCGGTTTGAAAACTATCCGACATTGCTGCCTCCTTTAACTCACACAACCTGCAAGATGGCATCGCGTACCGGGTTTGTCCAAGGTTCGGGGGTAAAAATCACCGTGATCGTCTGTGGACACGCATAACCCGATGTGGCGGGGGACGGCACTGGTTGCATCGCGACCTGCGTCCGGTCCATGCGCGGTGCGTGTTTTCGGTGAATCCGAGCGCCGAATTTCGCCAGCGCACCGTGTGGCCAATCCTGTGCCGCGTGACAGTCGGGCATCGGCGGATTTGAATTTGCAGGGTTTTGGGTAGTTTGTCGATCGGCGATCCACTATGTAGGGCTGCGGACTGTGCGCGGGTCGAAGGGCAGCGCAAGGTCTTTGCACCGCTTCTGCTTTGCCCAGAATGAACCGAGGTCAACTTCCGGAATGTTCCCGTCCTTCCAGACCACAGCAGAACGCCTGTTTCCCGCCCTGAAAGAGCAGGACCTATGGCGGCTACTGCGCGAGAACATCCACGAACAGCGCAAGCTTTACGCCATTGCCGTTGCCGCGATGGTCGGTGTCGCTGCGACGACGGCGGCTGTGGCCTGGGTGATGCGCTACATCGTCGATGCCATGACGATTCCCGACAATCAGGGAGCCGTCTTCATGGTGGCGCTGGCCGTGGCTGCCATTTTCACGGTCAAGGGTCTGGCGACTTACATTCAAGTGGTCTCGCTCACACGCGCGGGCAACCGGATCGTCGCACATCAGCAGATCAAGCTATACGACAAGCTGCTGCGGCAGGGCGTTTCGTTTTTCAACCTGACGGAATCTTCTGATCTGCTGATGCGGGTAACCCAATCGGCGCAGGCTGCGCGGATGATCATCGATCTGATCGTCACGGCCTTTGTGCGCGATCTTCTGACGCTGATCGGCCTTCTGATCGTCATGTTCTACCAGCAACCCGTGCTGTCGTTGGTTTCGCTTTTGATCGGACCAGCGGCAATCTTCGGCGTCCGCGTGTTGTTGCGCAAAGTGCGCGCTATCATGGAACAAGAGATGGCGTCGCTGTCGGAAATCATCAAGGTTATTCAGGAAACTTCGACCGGCATCCGCATCATCAAGGCGTTCGCACTGGAAGAACGCATGGCCAGCCGGATGAACAAAGCCGTGCGCGAGGTTGAAAAGCGCTCGAACGACATCGCCCAACTTGAAGCCATCACCAGCCCGCTGATGGACACGCTTTCCGGCTTTGCCATTGCGGCGGTCGTCGCGCTCAGCGCAGTGCAGATCTTTGGCGTGCAGGGGACGACACCGGGGCAGCTTATGTCGTTCGTCACAGCCCTTTTGATGGCCTATGAACCGGCCAAGCGCCTGTCGCGCATGCGGATCACCATCGAATCCGGCATGGTCGGCGTGCGGATGATGTTCCAGTTGCTCGACCAACCCGAAACTCTGGCAGAGCACCCCGATCCGATCGTAATGCCCACCGGGCCGGGCCGCATCGTGTTTGATGATGTCTCCTTCGGGTATGGCAATGGTCTTTCGGTGATCCACGATCTGTCCATCGTGTTCGAGGCAGGAAAGACCACCGCTTTGGTCGGGCCATCGGGGGGGGGGAAATCGACGATCCTGAACCTGATCCTCAGGCTTTATGATCCCGAAAATGGCACCGTCAAGATCGACGGGCTGGATATAAGCACGGCCAGTTTCCAGTCGCTGCGCGACAAAATATCCTTCGTCGGTCAGGACACGTTCTTGTTTTCCGCCACGGTCGCCGAAAACATCCGCTTCGGACTTCCCCATGCCGATCATGACGCGGTGATTGCGGCCTGCAAGGCGGCCAATGCCCATGAGTTCATCGAGGGCCTGAAAGACGGCTATCAGACCCAGGTCGGCGAGAATGGAGCATTCCTGTCGGGCGGGCAAAAGCAGCGTCTCGCCATCGCCCGCGCGATCCTGCGCAACGCCCCTATCCTGTTGCTGGATGAGGCCACAAGCGCGCTCGACAGCCGGTCCGAAGCGCTGGTGCAAGAGGCAATCCAGCGCCTGACCAAAGATCGCACGACGGTGGTCATCGCCCACCGGTTGTCGACTGTGCTGGGGGCCGACAAGATTTGCGTGATCGAGGCCGGGACACTGGCCGAGGAGGGCAACGTCAACAGCCTTCTGGCACGGGACGGTATTTTTCGCGGGCTGTATGACCAGCAATTCGGCACCGGCGAAAAACGCAACTCCGCCTGACGAAATGGCACATCTGGAAACCCTGCCTTGCGGCACCGCGCGCAGCCATTCTATCTTGCCGCAAAAGCACACACAGGCACGATGACCCAGCGCATCCTTTTCATCACAGGCACACGCGCCGACTTCGGCAAGCTGGAACCGCTTGCCGCAGCCGCCCGCGACGCCGGTTTCCCGGTCAGTTTCTTCGCCACCGGCATGCACCTGATGGACCGCTACGGGCGTACCAAACTAGAGGTGGCGCGGTTTCACGGCGCCGAGGTTTTCGAGTTTCAAAATCAGCGCGAGGGCGATCCGCAGGACATGATCTTAGCGAAAACTGTCGTCGGCTTTTCCGACTTTCTGACCGAGCACCGCCCGGACCTTGCCATTGTCCACGGCGACCGGATCGAAGCGCTGGCCTGTGCGCTGGTCTGTGCCACAAACTACATCCGCTCGGCGCATGTCGAGGGCGGCGAGGTTTCGGGAACCATCGACGAGGTGTTCCGCCACTGCAATTCCAAGCTGGCAACGCATCATTTCGTCAGTTCTACCGACGCAGCACGCCGCGTCATGGCGCTTGGCGAACCCGAGGCGTCAATTCACGTCATAGGATCGCCGGAGCTGGATTTCCACGCGCAACCATCGGGTGTCGCGATTGATGCGGTCAAGGCGCGCTATGGAATTCCGTTTGACAACTACGGCATCTGCGTTTTCCACCCAGTCACGTCCGAAGCCGACACGATGGGCGCACAGGCGAAAGCGCTTTTCGGGGCATTGGCCGCTTCGGGCAAGAATTTCGTGCTGATCGCGCCGAACAACGATCCCGGATCAGAGGCAATCTTTCGCGTCATCGAAGCGCTTCCGAAAGACCGCTTCCGCCTGATCCCCTCGATGCGCTTTTCGCATTTTTCGGAACTGATGAAGAACGCAAAAGCCTTGATCGGCAATTCCAGCGCCGGGGTGCGCGAGGCGCCATTCCTTGGCGTCCCGTCGCTTGACATAGGCTCGCGTCAGACAAACCGCGCCACGGCCCCGTCGATTTTCACCGCAGCCCCCGATGACCGTTCCGCCATCGACGTTTTTCTGCAGGACCAATGGGGCTGCTCCCACGCCCGCCACACGGCCTTTGGCGAAGGACGGGCGGCAGATCGGTTCGTTGCAGTGCTGCGCGACCCCGCCTTCTGGGCACGCGGCCTGCAGAAGCAGTTTCAAGACCTTGGCTGAGCCTGCCCCGACAGGCGTGCTGCTGTGCCTTTATCTGGGCGCGGCGCGCTTCCTTGCTCCCCTGGCTCCCTGGCACCTGCGATGGCGGCTGCGGCGCGGCAAGGAAACGACCGACCGCTGGCGCGAAAAGCTGGGCGAGGCATCGCAGCCGCGCCCCGCGGGACGGCTTGTCTGGATGCACGCGGTGGGGCTGGGCGAGGTTCTGGCGCTGCGCGGGTTGGTCGAGGATATGGTGCAGGCCAGTCCAGATCTGCACTTTCTTGTCACATCGTCTGCCCGCGCTTCTGGCGAGGTCTTTGCCCGCAATCGCCCGAAGAACACGATCCACCAGTTCCTGCCACTTGACATGACACCGCTGCTGCGCCGCTTTCTGGATCACTGGCAGCCGGATCTGTCGGTTTGGGCAGAACAAGACCTATGGCCGGGTTTCGTGGTCGAATCCCATCGGCGCGGCATTCCATTGGCGATGATCAACGCCCGCATGGGCGGGCGCGCCTATGCCAGTCGCCGTCGCGCCCGCCGCCTGTATGCCGATCTGTATCGCCGCTTTGCCTTCCTTGCGGCACAAGATGCGACAACCGCCAACCACCTTCGCGCGCTGGCACCTGGGCTGAATGTGGCGGTGATGGGCTCACTCAAGGCGGCCTGCGCCCCACTTGCGGATGCGGCGGAGGAGCGGGCGTCGATTTCCGCCCACCTGACGGGCCGCGATTTGTGGTGCGCCGCCTCCACCCATGCCGAGGATGAGGCGGTCGCATTTGCAGCACAGGCCCGTCGCTTTGCCGCCGATCCGACATCGCTGCTGATCCTCGCCCCGCGCCTGCCCGCCCGGCGCGACGAGATTGTCGCCGCTTGTCGTGCAGCGGGGATGTCAGTGGTGCTGCGCTCAGCCGGCAAACTGCCCGAACCTACAGATGCCGTCTGGCTTGCCGACAGCTTTGGCGAACTGGGTCTGTGGTATCGGCTTTGCCCCGTTTCGTTCATCGGCGGGTCTTGCGGACCCACCGGCGGGCATAACCCGTGGGAGGCGGCGGCCCTGGGGTCTGCTATCCTGCACGGCCCGAACACCGCCAATTTCGCCGCCGACTATGCTGCGCTGACGCTGGCCCGCGCAGCACATGAGGTCACATCGCCCGATACCCTTCTTGCAGCTCTGGACGCGCCCGACCTGCCTGCGATGGCCTCGCGTGCCGCCGCTGTTCAAGCCCATGCAATGCAGGGCGTGGATGCAATCCGCGACCGCTTGTTGTCACTTCTTGCTGCCTGATCCGATGCGCGCCCCCTTCCCCTCATTTCGCATGCGGCTGTTTTTGCGTCTTTACGCGGCCCTATGGACGCTGTGTCTACCGCTGATCCTGATCTATCTCTGGCGGCGCGGGACGCGCGACCCGATGTATTGGCAACACAAGGCCGAGCGTTTTGGCCGCCACACCCAGCCAATGGTTGGCGCCGTCTGGGTGCATGCCGTCTCGTTGGGGGAACTTCGCTCGGCCGTTCCGCTGATCCGCGCGCTGCTTGACCGGGGCGAGCGGGTCGTGACCACGCATTTTACCCCCGCCGGACGGCGCGAATCGCAAGCGGTGTTTGCCGAGGCCATAGCGGCGGGCCATCTGCGCGCCGTCTGGGTGCCGTTCGAATTCGACTGGGCGTTTGGTCGGTTCTTCCGCGCCTTCCGCCCCACCTTCGGGCTGGTGATGGAGATCGAGATCTGGCCACGCATGATTGCATCGGCAAAGCGGCACAATGTGCCGCTGTTCATGTGCAACGCGCAATATCCGTCCAAAAGCTATGCCCGCGACACCTCGCGGCTGGCGATCCGGGCAGAGTTGATGACTGGTTTTGCCGGGGCGGTGGTAAAGTCCGACCTGCAGGCGCAGCGTTTTGCATCCGTGGGCGTCACCAATTTGGCCGTCACCGGCGAGTTGCGCTTTGATCAGCCGATCCCGCAGGCGCAACTGGATGCAGGGATCGCCGCCCGCCGCTGGCTGGATGCGATCAACCGCCCCACAGTTGCCCTCACCAGCGTCGTCTCGGGTGAGGATGCACTGTTCATTGCGACCATCTCCGCATCCATAGCAGCCCACCGCGCGGCCAACCGACCTGTGCCACTGTTCATCTACGTTCCGCGCGCCCCCGAACGCTTTGCAGACGTGGCCGCGATGATCGCGGACGCGGGTCTGGCAACCGCCCCCCGATCCGCCCTTTTTGACGCAGCTTTCGCCCCAATGAGTGCGCCCCCGCACATCGACGTTCTGCTGGGGGACTCGCTGGGCGAGATGTATGCCTACCTTGCAATGGCCGACCGGGTTGTGGTTGGCGGCGGGTTTACGGCCAAAGGTTCGCATAACATCTCGGAACCGCTTGCCTTGGGCAAACCGGTGATGACCGGACCGGATATCCACACCATCGAATATCCGGCGTCCGAGGCGATTGCAGCCGGTGTGCTGCACCGCCTCGCCTCGCCGGACGATCTTGCGGCTGCGCTATCGCCCGACGCCCGCCCCAGCCCTTCACCCGAAGAGATTGCCGCATTCTTTGCTGCCCACACAGGTGCCGTTGCAAAGACGCTGGAGGCGATCCTGCGCCTTCTGGCTACCAGCCGCTGAACCCGCCATCGACGTTGACAAGCTGCCCCGTCATGTAGCCCGCCTGTGCGGAGCATAAAAACAGCATCGCATCCGCGATCTCGTCCGGCTGCGCCATCCGCCCGGCCATGATAAGTTCGCTGACCCGGCGCTGAAATTCGTCGGTATGGCCGTTGAACACCGCCCCCGGCGCGATCGTGTTCACCGTCGCCTGCCGCTTGGCCCAGTAGCCCGCAAGCCAAAGGGTCAAGCCGTGGATGCCGGCCTTCGTGGTGGAATAGGCCGAAAATGATTTGAAGGGCATGCCTTCATAGATCTGGTGATGCGGCCCGTTCAAGGCATACATTGATGCCACGTTGATCAGGGTCGCAGGCCAGCGCCCGACGATGTCGCGGTCCATCTGGCGCGCGATCATGAACGCACCCGTCAGGTTGGTCCGCAGCGTCCGCTCCCAGTCCGTCACCGAGGTATTGGCAAAATCGGGAAACGGCTTGCCCGCACCCATCAGCAACTCGCCCGTGATGGCGGCATTGTTCAGTATGACATTGGGCTGCCAGCCATCGCCAATTATCCGCACAAAGATACCCTCAACCTGCGTTTCGTCACCAACATCAAGCTCATAGAACCGGAAGTTCGCGTTCCCTTCATGCGCAGCCACAAGCGCATCCGCCCTATGTCCGGCCAGATCAGACGCGACCACGCGCGCGCCTTGGGCCAACATCCGGCGCACATAGGTGGACCCAAGCACCCCGCCCGATCCGGTGATGAAAATCGTCCGTCCGGACAGTTGGTCAGCCATGTGTACGCTCCTCAAGGCGGGATCGAAGCAGAAACTCCACCAGTTTGAAATCAAACGGGCTGTCGATATCGACACAGCGTTCGGGGGGCATGAGGTACGGGATCACCCGCCCCTCCCATAGCCCGGCCGACCGTTTCAGATAGGCGGGGGCCACCACATAGGTCGACGCCGCATGTTCATAGACAACGGGGGCCTGCTGGCGCGCAACGACGCCACCGGGCAGCGGCTTTGACACGTGCAGCGCGCCCGTCGCATCGGGTTCCACCAGATTGAAATAGGGGTTCTTGCGCGCTTCGCAGCACGACATCACCATATCGGGATGGGCTTCGGCAAACAGCACCAGCGCATTTTCGATATCGTCTGGCAGACGCAGTGGCGATGTGCAGTCAAGGTCAAGGAATGCCGTCGCAGGCCCGGTCAATATCTCGGCCGCCTCCAGCGCATGCTGCCAGACACCCCATTTTCCCGCCGTATCCGTCGCCAGATGGGCCGGACGCAACCCGATCTTCAGCGCGCCCCGCGCCACCGCATGATCATAAATCTCGGGATCGTCAGTCGAAACGACCACAGCGTCGACCGTGGCACTTTCAAACAGCTGGTCCAATGACCAGTCGATCAGCGGCTTGCCACAGATCGGACGGAAATTCTTACCGGGAACGCCTTTCGATCCCTTTCGCGCGCCGATATGGCCGACAATCATTGATAAACCCCCGCAATCCGCCCTGTAAATTGCCGCGACGCCCAAGCCGCAGCGATTGCCCTGCAACTGCCTACCGCAAGGTCGAGCCGCGGCAAATGCTCGACATCCGACACCGCCCGTCCGGCGACCAGATGCAGAAAATCCGTCATCGCGGCAAGGAACATCTCGTTGCGCTGGTGGGGCAACTCCAGGTCCTGCGGCCCGGTCCCGTCATCAAGGCGATACCGCCCGGCGACAAAGTCGAAATCCGCGACAACATCCGTTCCGCGCAACACGATCCGCCGGTAGCTGACCGGCGACAGATAATCCATCGCAATTGACCCGACCGCCCCCGGCCCCTGCAGGACCATCCGCGTCGCGAAATCGACACCCGAAAACCCGTCATGTCCCAGACAGTCCACCTGCACCGGGGCAAGCTGCGGCAAAAGCGTGCGGGCCATATCGACCTCGTGGCACAGGTCCAGCAGAACACCGCCCCCCGCAGGCTGTGCAGCATAACTTGCGGCAAAGCTCCAGTTTTGCCGCCACAGCCGCACGTCATGGCCAATTCCGAACGACGCATCATAGACCGACGAAAGGTCCATCCGCGCCAGCCTGCGAAAGGCAGGATGATAGCGCATCATGAACCCAACCATCGACCGGCTTGCCAGCCCCTGGGCCAAAGAAAGGATCGCTTCAAGCGTTGCCGGATCGAAGGCCAGCGGTTTCTCGACATAGAACGGCAAACCCAGCTCGGCACATAACGTCACCAGTTCCAGCCGAACCGGCGTTGCCGTAGCGATGATCACACCGTCAGCACCCGAGGCGCGAAACAGGTCCCGATCAAACCCCCGCCAAGGAAGCAGCGCAGTTCTGATCCCAAGCGTCAGCAGGTTCTCATGATGCCGCCGCCCGATCGAACCGGCGCCAATCACAGGAATGAACATAACGGCCCCCTAGATCTTCAAAATACGTGTCACAAGACAGACCCACGCCAATCACCGGGATCCCCCGGCACATCACGCGCTTGCCATTCTTCATTTTTCGCTTGCGATAACCAGCCGTTCACCAGCGTCAAGGCCACCGCAACCCCACAGATTGCCGAGATATCACACCCGCTCCACATCGCCCTCGGCCCGCAGCGCATGAAACCCGGCGACGAATGCAGCCAGCCGACCCGCTGCGATGGCCTCGCGCAGCCCCGCCATCAACTCTTGATAATAGTGCAGGTTGTGCCACGTCAGCAGCATCGATGCGATGATCTCGCCGGACCGCACCACATGATGCAGATAGGCGCGGCTGAACTCCCGGCATGCCGGACAGCCACAACTCTCATCCAGCGGCCTCGGATCGTCCATGTGTCGTGCATTGCGCAGGTTCACCTGCCCGCGCCGCGTCCATGCCTGCCCGGTCCGCCCCGACCGCGACGGAAGCACGCAGTCCATCATGTCGATACCGCGCTCTACCGCCCCCACGATGTCGTCCGGTTTGCCGACGCCCATCAGATAGCGCGGGCGATCCTGGGGTAGCAGCCCCGGTGCATAGTCCAGCACCCCGAACATCGCCGCCTGCCCTTCGCCCACCGCGAGGCCCCCCACCGCATAACCATCAAAACCAATCGCGGTCAGGGCCGCCGCCGATTCCTCGCGCAACTCGCGCGTCACCCCACCCTGCATGATCCCGAACAAGGCATGGCCCGGCCTGTCGCCAAACGCCTCCCGGCTGCGCTGCGCCCAGCGCATCGACAACTGCATCGACGCTGCCACCTCGGCATCGGTCGCCGGCAGCGCCGGACATTCATCGAAACACATCACGATGTCCGACCCCAGCAGCGCCTGAATCTCCATACTCCGCTCCGGCGTCAGCCAGTGCTCCGACCCGTCGATGTGGGATTTGAACCGCACCCCCTGCTCGGTCATCTTGCGCAATCCCGCCAGCGACATCACCTGAAACCCGCCGGAATCCGTCAGAATGGGGCGCTCCCAGTGCATGAAGCGGTGCAGCCCGCCCAGACGCGCAATCCGCTCTGCCGTGGGGCGCAGCATCAGGTGATAGGTGTTGCCCAACAGAATGTCGGCACCGGTTTCCCGCACCGATCCGGGAAGCATCGCCTTCACCGTCGCCGCCGTGCCCACCGGCATGAAGGCGGGCGTGCGGATTTCCCCGCGCGGCGTGGAAATCACCCCGGTGCGCGCCGGCCCGTCAGTTGCGGCCACCTGGAACCCGAATGCCTGTGTCATGCCTGCCCCGTTTCCTGCCCGCAGTGTCGCCTGCCGCGCTCAGTGGGATATTTTCACACCCCTGCCAAGCCCCACCCCTGTCACTGTCATATCCCCGTTGACTTTCGGGCGCATGCCCCTTCCCTGCGACGTCCGAAACCGCTCCTAGTTCCGGCCCCGCTCCCGCTCTGCCACCGCCCCGTCCCACCGATCCGGAGGATGCTATGAAAGACCTCATACCCGCCCTCCACCTCGGTTGGGAAGAATGGGTCGCCCTGCCCGGCCTCGGCCTGCCTGCCATCCGCGCTAAGGTTGATACCGGGGCGAAAACCTCGGCACTGCATGCCTTCGACATCGAACCCTTCGGCCCGGCCCGCGCGCCCCATGTCCGCTTCGCCATCCACCCCATTCCGGGGCGCGAAGATGTGGTCATCGCCTGCTCGGCCCCGATTCTCGACCGGCGCGAAGTCACCTCCTCAAACGGCGAGACGGAACAGCGCTTCGTCATCGGCACCGACCTTGCCATCGGTCCCCGCCGCTGGCCGATCGAGATTACCCTGACCGATCGCGGTGCCATGTCGAACCGCATGCTGCTGGGCCGTCAGGCGCTGGGCGACGGGGTCACCGTCAGTCCGACCGAGCCGTTCCTGCAACCGGTCCTCGGCTATGACAGTTATCACTCGGCACAGGTGAAAGCCGCAGCCCCCGCCCGCACCCTGCGCGTCGCTGTCCTCAGCCGCGAAGGCGGTGCCTATTCCACCCGCCGCATCGTGGCGGAAGGCGAGGCGCGCGGCCATGTGGTTGAAGTGATCGACACTGCACGCTGCTATATGGCGATCAACCCTCTCGCCCCCGAGATCCATTACGACGGCACCCGCCTGCCGCATTACGACGCGGTGATCCCCCGCATCGGCGTGTCGGTCACTGCATACGGTGCCGCCGTGCTGCGCCAGTTTCAGGCACGCGGCACCTTCCTTGTGAACGGCCCCGAAGGCATCCTCGCCAGCCGCGACAAGCTTCATGCCCACCAGATCCTCGCCCGCCAGCGCATCGGCATGCCCGCCACCGCCTTCGCCGCCTCGCCCAAGGACACCGACAACCTCATCGCGCTTGGCGGCGGTGTCCCGCTCGTCGTGAAACTCCTCGAAAGCGCACAGGGCAAGGGCGTGGTGCTGACCGAAACCCCCGCTGCCGCCCAATCGGTGATCTCGGCCTTCCGGGGCCTCAAGGCCAATTTCCTCGTGCAGGAATTCGTGGCCGAGGCAAAAGGCGAAGACATCCGCTGCCTTGTGATCGACGGCCGCGTCGTGGCCGCCATGCGCCGCCGCGCCGCCCCCGGCGAGTTCCGATCCAACCTGCACCAGGGCGGCAGCGCCGAACCCGTCCGCATCACCAAGGCGGAACGCGACACCGCCATCCGCGCCGCCCGCGCCTTCCGCCTCGGCCTGTGTGGCGTAGATCTGCTGCGCACGGCCTCCGGCCCGAAGGTGCTCGAAGTCAACTCTTCTCCCGGATTCGAAGGGATCGAGGCCGCATCCCGCAAGAACGTCGCTGCCGCCCTTTTCGACGCCATCGAACGCGCCGTCCGCCCCACCCCGGCACGGCGGCGCAAGCGCCCATAGTCACCCAAACGCGAAAGCCACGGTAGCGCCCGCCCAAAAATTGCCTGGCCCAAGTTCCAATTTCATCTTCGAACAAATATCCTCTGAGGGGCGCCGGATGAAGTCCGCTGTGCGGGGGCGGACAGCCCCCGAAAAATCTTGCTGCAAGATTTTTGCGCCCGGCACCGGACGGGGGATACCCCCCAGTCCCGATCCTTTCTGCCTCGATATACAAGCCATTGGATAATCATGTACGCTCCATATCCCCCGGACCCGCGCTTTCGCCGGCACTGGACCTGCCGCGCCCTTTCCCTATATAAAGACTCAACAACCCGCGAGGCTCCCATGAACAGCCACAGCCAGGACCGGATCGAAGGCGCGCCGCTGATCAGCCCGTCGACCACCGATCACCCGCTTTACGAGGATGTCATCGGCGCCTGCCGTACCGTTTTCGACCCCGAGATTCCGGTCAATATCTACGACCTCGGGCTGATCTACACGATTAATATATCGCCCGAAAACGAAGTCGAAATCCAGATGACCCTGACCGCCCCCGGATGTCCCGTGGCCGGCGAGATGCCCGGTTGGGTGGCCGACGCCGTGGAACCGCTGCCCGGCGTCAAGCAAGTCAATGTCCAGATGACCTTCAATCCCCCCTGGGGAATGGAGATGATGTCGGACGAAGCCAAGCTTGAACTCGGCTTCATGTAATGGACGTGTCCGGCCAGATGTCTCAACCGCAAAACGGCCCTGACAACCGCGACAAGAAATTCCTGAAAACATCTTCGGATCAATTGCTTGCCGCCTTCAATTCATCCCCTCCGGGCGATAAGAAAACTCATGCGAGGCTGCTGCAGGCACTGCTCGGCACATGGAACGACGCCGTCATCCGCGCCCCGTTTCATGCCACCATCGGCGCGAATATCCATTTCGACGAAGGCTGCTTCGTCAACGCCGGCTGCACCATCAATGATGCGGCGCCGGTGCGGGTCGGGGCCCTCACGCAAATCGCATCCGGGGTCCATATTCTGACCCAAACGCCGGGTGCAACCCCGCCACGCCCCGTCACAATCGGCCGCAACGTCTGGATCGGTGCCGGTGCGATCCTACACGCCGGAGTGACACTAGGCGATGATGCCATTGTCGGTGCCGGATCGGTCGTTACAATCGACGTCCCCGAGGGCGCAACGGTGGCCGGATCACCGGCGCGCATCATAGGCTAAACCGCTCAACAACATGGACCTTCCGGCGTATCTTGAGATTGCCCGCCGGAACGCCTAAATTGAAATGAATTGGATAGGAGCCACGCCATGTTCGGCATCCCCGGCAAACAGGCCGTCACGCTCACCCCCGCCGCATCGCGCCAGATCGCGCGTTTGATGGAAAAGCAGGGCTCATCGGGCTTGCGGATAGGCATAAAGAAAGGTGGTTGCGCGGGCATGGAATATACCATGGATTTCGCCGCTGACCTGAATCCGATGGACGAACTTGTCGAACAGGACGGTGCCCGCGTGATGATCGCTCCAATGGCGCAGATGTTCCTTTTTGGTACCGAGATCGACTATGAAACCTCGCTGCTGGAAGCCGGCTTCAAGTTCAGAAACCCCAACGTCGCCGAGGCTTGCGGCTGCGGCGAGTCGATCAAGTTCAAGGATCAGGCCTGACTTTCATCGCTTGAAGCGCATCAAGTGATGCATTTCTGCCAATCGCGGTTCCAACTGTAGCACGCTTCGCGTAAGTCTCTCTCAAACCTCAACAAGGGAGCGCGCCATGCGGAAACTCGCCGCCGGAAACTGGAAGATGAACGGCCTCGGCCCGCAACTTGCCGAGGTCGAGCTTCTCGCCGCAGTCCACCCGGCCCCGGTCTGCGATGTACTCCTCTGCCCTCCCGCCTCCCTGATTGCCCGGATGGCAGCGACGGTCAAAAACCTGAGCGCCCCGATCCTGATCGGCGGGCAGGATTGCCACCCCGCCGCCTCCGGTGCCCATACCGGCGAGATTTCGGCCGTCATGCTGCAAGACGCCGGTGCCACCCACGTCATCCTCGGCCATTCCGAACGCCGCGCCGACCATGCCGAAACCGATGCCCTTATCCGCAGCAAGGCCCAGGCCGCGCTCGCCTCCGGCCTCATCGCCATCATTTGCATCGGCGAGACGGAAACCCAGCGCGATGCTGGCGAAACGCTCGCCGTCCTTGCCACTCAGCTTGCAGGCTCTGTCCCCGACACAGCCACCCCCGCAAATGCCGTCATCGCTTATGAACCCGTCTGGGCCATCGGCACCGGACGCACCCCCTCGCTTGTCGACATCGCGGACGTCCACGCTGATCTGCGCACCCGCCTGACCGCGCGGTTTGGCGCGCAAGCCGCGGGGTTCAGGCTGCTTTATGGCGGCTCCGTCAAGCCCTCGAACGCTGCCGAGATCTTTGCATTGCCCAATGTCGACGGCGCACTCGTGGGCGGTGCCAGCCTGAAAGCCGCCGATTTCAGCGCCATCATCGCTGCCCTTTCCGCCGCCTGACGCATGCCCGATGTCGCGCGCAGGCCAGCGGCTCCGCGCCCGGCATGGCAGCATCACCCGACCCAACCGGACCAGATGATGACCGCGACCCTTCCCCAAACCCGCAGCGCCCTCTGGGCGAACGCCATCTGCCTGCTGTCGATGCTGATCTGGGCCGCCGGCCTGCCCGCAATAAAGTATCTGGTCGACCCGGTCCCGCCGCTGCCCCTGACCGCCTTGCGAACCGGCATCGCCGGCGGGGTGCTTGTGGCCGTCTGGGCGCTCGCCGAAGGGCTCACCCCACTGCGCCGCGCGCACTGGGGCCGCGGTATCGCGGTCGGCAGCATCGTGATGGGCCTCGGCGCCGTGCTGGTCGCCGTCGCCCTCAATCTGACCGATGCGGTCACTGTGGCGATCATCACGGCGACCATGCCCATCGCGGGCATAGCACTTGAATGCCTGCTCGACGGGCGGCGGCTTACCGGCACGCTGCTGGCGGGCCTGGCACTCAGCGTCGCGGGCGGCGTGATCGCGCTTGGCACGGCCACCAGCGGCCCCGCGCTGGGTTGGGGCGCACTGGCCGCGCTCGGTTCGGTCATTGCCTTCACCTGGGGGTCCCGCGCCACCGTCACCTCGTTCCCTGACCTGAGCCCGCTCGGGCGCACCGCGATCACCGTCGCGGGCGCGGGCATCGTGATGTCCGCAGCCGCTATGGCGCACTCTGCCCTCGTCGCACCCTCTGTCGACTGGTCCGCCCTTGGCTGGACCGAGGTCGGGGCGCTGGCCCTCGCCTCCATCGGCTCAATCGCGATCAGCCAGACCCTCTGGATCGTCGCTGTCGGCCATCTCGGCATCGGCCTCTCCAGCCTGCACATGAATGCAACGCCGTTTTATGTCATGCTCATCGCCTTCGCCCTCGGTGCCGCGTGGAATTGGCCACAGGCGCTCGGTGCTGCCGTCGTCGCCGTCGGCGTGCTGATCGCCCAAGGCCTGATCCCGATTCGCCGGGCATAACCTATGGAAACGCTCTCCCAATCCCCGACCGATCCGGCCTTCGTGCAGAACCCCTACCCGTTCTACGACCGCGCCCGCAGCCACGGCCCGTTCTTCCACTGGCGCGACTATGGACTGCCCTGTGCCACCTCTGCCACAGCCGTCAATGCGATCTTCCGCGACCGTCGCTTCGGCCGCGAAATCCCCGCCGAAAAGCGCCGTCCCATCCCCGATCACCTCGCCCCGTTTTACGCGGTCGAGGCCCATTCCATGCTCGAACTGGAGCCCCCCCGCCACACCCGCCTGCGCGGTTTGGTGCTGCGCGCCTTCACCTCGCGCCGCATCAATGCCCTTGCCCCCGAAATCACCCGACTGACTCACGATCTGATCGACGCCTTCCCCGACGGCGACCTAGACCTGCTGCACCATTTCGGCCAAAAGCTTCCCGTCATTGTCATCGCCCGTCTCCTCGGCGTGCCAGAGACCATGTCCGACGACCTGCTGCACTGGTCAAACGCGATGGTCGGCATGTACACGGCGGGCCGCACCCGACAAACCGAAGACCGCGCCGCAGCCGCCGCAACAGCCTTCACCGCTTTCCTGCGCAACTACGTCGAAGACCGCCGCGCCCACCCCGCAGACGACCTCATCACCCACCTCATCGCCGCCGAAGCCGATGGTGAAAAACTCTCCAACGACGAATTAATTACCACCTGCATCCTGCTGCTGAACGCCGGTCACGAGGCAACGGTTCACAGTATCGGCAACGGGGTCAAAACCCTGATCGAAACGCAGACACCGTTTTCGGCCCTTGCTCCCGCGCACATTGCCGCCACGGTCGAGGAGATTCTGCGTTACGATCCGCCGTTGCACCTTTTCACCCGCTACGCCTACGAGACAATCGAGGTCATGGGCCACACCTTCCAGCGGGGTGACGAGGTGGGCCTGCTGCTCGCCGCCGCCAACCGCGACCCGGTCCATTGGGATCAGCCCAACCGTTTCGATCCTTCCCGCCCCGAAAAGACAAATACCGCTTTCGGTGGCGGTCTGCATTTCTGCGTCGGCGCCCCCCTCGCGCGGCTGGAGCTTCAGATCGCCCTCCCGATCCTCTTTGCCCGTCTCCCCAACCTGCGCCTCGCCAAACAACCACGCTACGCGAATGTCTTCCACTTCCATGGCCTGGAACGCCTCATGGTGACGCAGACCTGAGGCTTCTTTTCGGAAAAAATACCCACGGGGGGCGCCGGCACGGCGACGGGGGCCGTCAGCCCCCTGCCCGAGCCGCAGCACGAACGTGCTGCGGCGAGACAAAAGCAGTGCGCGTCAGCGCTCCGCTTCGCTCAAACTGGCAGAACCGTTGTTGACTTGATCTCTTCCATGCTCAAAAGCGCCGTCACGTTGTAGATCCGCACTTCGGAAATCAGCGCCTGATAAAACGTGTCATAGGCCCGCGCATTGGCCACCCGCACCTTCAGGATATAGTCGATATCCCCCGCCAGCCGGTGTGCCTCCAGCACCTCGGGGCGCTCGCGCAACACCTGCAGGAACCGCCGCTGCCATTCCGCCTCATGCTCAGACGTGCGGATCAGCACGAAGAAACACGCCTCCAGCCCCAGCGCCTCGGCGTCCAGCAACGCGGTTTGGCGCAGGATCACCCCCGCCTCTTTCATCCGCCGGATGCGGTTCCACACCGGCGTCTTCGATGACCCCACCTTGCGGGCTATTTCATCCAGAGACTGGGCGGCATCCTCCTGCAATTCGGCAAGAATTTTCCGGTCCATCTCGTCCAGCCGGGCTGCCATTCGCGCTTTCCCCCCGTATGCAGAACCGCGTTCCACTCCGCCGCAGAATGGGAACAAACGTCCTTATCTGCAAGGGCTACTGGCGTGAATGGGGGAAAATGTCCTATTTTAAACCATCAACCCAACTGCGGATGCCCCAATGTTCGATGCGCTCACGCCCCGCCCTGCCGTCACGGCTCCCGGACAGGTTACCTTTGTCGGTGCCGGCCCCGGCGATCCGGACCATCTGACCCTCAAGGCATGGCGCGCCCTGACCGAGGCCGAAGTGATCATTCACGACCGCCTCGTCAGCCCGGCTGTCCTGACACTCGCCAATCCGCAGGCCACCCTGATCGACGCCGGGAAGGAAGGTTTCGGCCCCTCCACCCCGCAATCCGACATCAACGTCCTGATTGTTACCCACGCAGCCGCTGGCCGCCGTGTCGTGCGCCTCAAAGGCGGCGATTGCGGTATCTTCGGCAGGCTGGATGAAGAGATCGAGGCGCTGGAGGCTGCGGGCCATGCCTGGTCGATCATCCCCGGCCTGACCGCAGCCGCGGCCGGTGCGGCAAGCATCGGCCAAAGCCTGACGCGCCGGGGTCGCAATGCAAGCGTGCGGATCATCACCGGGCATGATGTCGCGGGCTTTGCCGAACAGGACTGGCGCGGCATGGCCCGTCCGGGCGAAGTTGCGGCGATCTACATGGGCAAGAAAAGCGCGCGCTTCGTGCAGGGTCGCCTGATGATGCACGGTGCCAGCCCCGCAACCCCCGTCACCATTGTCGAGAATGCCTCGCGCAGTGACGAGCGGATCATCGCCGCAACCCTCGCCACCCTGCCCGACGCGCTGGCCGCTGTTGCCGGCCCCGCCGTTCTGCTTTACGGCCTTGCCCCACGCCGGGTGCAGGCCGCCCTTTCCCAGTTGAAGGAAGTCATCGCATGAAAGGCCGGTTCACCCCACAGGTCGTCACCGCCAATGATCTGCGCCTTGGCGATGTGGTCTATCTGACCCCCGATGACCGCTGGTCGCGCCAGCATCACGACGCCGAACTGATCGAGGACGAGGCACATGGCCAACTTCGCCTTCTGCATGCCTCGGCACAGAAACAAATTGTCGTCGGGGCCTACCTTGCCGATGCAAAACAAGGCATGAACGGCCCCGAGCCGATCCACTTCCGCGAGGCGTTCCGCACCCGTGGCCCGTCGAACTATCTGCACGGCAAGCAGGCTGATGATGCAAGCAACGCAGCCCCGGACACGGTCCGGGGCCTCTGAGGAACGGCCATGTACGACTATTCAGACTTCGACGAAGCCTTCGTGCGCTCCCGCGTCGATCAGTTCTCTCATCAGGTCGCCCGTCGCCTTGACGGCTCGCTGACCGAAGAAGAATTCCGCCCCCTGCGCCTGATGAACGGCCTTTATCTGCAACTGCATGCCTACATGCTGCGCGTGGCCATCCCCTACGGCACGATCAACCCGCGCCAGATGCGCCAGCTTGCGATGATCGCGCAGACCTTTGACAAGGGCTATGGCCACTTCACCACCCGCCAGAACATCCAGTTCAACTGGCCCAAACTGGAAGACGTGCCTGCGATCCTGACTGCGTTGGCCGATGTGGAAATGCACGCCATCCAGACCTCGGGCAACTGTGTGCGCAACGTCACCGCCGACCATTTCGCCGGTGCCGCCGCCGACGAGATCGAAGACCCGCGCCCGGTTGCCGAATTGCTGCGCCAATGGTCCACCGACCACCCGGAGTTTCAGTTCCTGCCGCGCAAGTTCAAGATCGCCGTCACCGGCAGCCCCAACGACCGCGCCGTCACCAAAGCCCATGACATCGGTCTGCGCATGGTCCGAAATACGGCGGGTGCGGCAGGGTTCGAGGTGATCGTGGGCGGTGGCCTTGGCCGCACGCCGATGATCGGCCATACCGTGCGCGACTTTCTGCCCAAAGCCGACCTGCTGCCCTATGTCGAGGCAATCCTCAGCATTTACAACATGCTGGGTCGGCGCGACAACAAGTACAAGGCCCGCATCAAGATCACCGTCCACGAAACCGGCGTCGCAGAGATCACGAAGCTGATCGAAGATCGCTTTGCCGAACTGCGCCCGCTGTTTGGCGGCCATGATCAGGCTTTGCTGACCGAAATCGAAGCTGCCTTCGCGCCGCCCGCCTTCCGCAGCGCGCCGATCGACGCCTACTCCGCGTTTCACACGTCCGACCCGGTGTTCCGCGCCTGGGCCGATACCAACCTCGCACCCCATCGCAACGACCAATACGCCATCGTCACGATCAGCCTGAAAGCCCACGGCGAAACCCCCGGCGATGCCAGCGCCGATCAGATGCGCCTGATTGCCGATCTTGCCGAACGCTATGGGCACGCCGAGATTCGGATCAGCCATGAGCAGAATGTGATCCTGCCGCATGTCCACAAATCCGATCTGCCCGCGCTGCATGCCCATCTGACCACCGCCCGCCTTGCCACCGCCAATGTCGGCCTGATTTCCGATATCATCGCCTGCCCCGGCATGGATTACTGCGCGCTGGCCACCGCCCGCTCGATCCCGGTCGCGCAAGACATCGCCACCCGCTTCAACGCGTTGAAGCTGGAACATGAAATCGGCCCGCTGAAGATCAAGATCTCGGGTTGCATCAATGCTTGCGGCCACCACCATGTCGGTCATATCGGCATACTCGGCCTCGACCGCGCCGGGGTGGAAAACTACCAGATCACCCTTGGTGGCGATGGTACGGAAACTGCCGTCATCGGCGAACGCGCAGGCCCCGGCTTCGCCTATGACGA